>JAGPGQ010000268.1 GCA_018055925.1 Micropruina sp. | reverse complement strand
TCACCCTGGATCGGCGCCGCGTACAGCTCCTGCATGCGGCGGGTGGCGGCCCGCTGGTCCTCGATCGAGGCGAGCTCCTCGAGCAGCGGCTCCGGGTCGGCGTAACGCGTCCACAACCCCTCGAGATTCAGCACGCCGAGGCCGCCCAGGCGTCCGATCGCGGCCGCGGTCGCCGGCGACATCACCGAATCCTGCGGCGCCGCGACGATCGGGAACTCGAACGTGAGCGCGTCGATCGACCAGTTCAGCCGCACGTCCTCGATGTGCCGGGTGCGCCGGGTCGGGACGATCGCGATGTCGTCGAACGAGTACGCCGCCAGCGCACGTTTGGATCGCCCGATCTCGATCATGGGCAGGCTCCTTCGCCTTGTCGGGGGTCAGTGGGAGGTCAGTTGGGAGACGAGTAGTTGGGTGCCTCGACGGTCATCTGGATGTCGTGCGGGTGCGACTCGCGCAGCCCGGACGAGGTGATCCGGACGAACCGGCCGAACTGGTGCAGTTGGTCGACGGTCGCGGCGCCGGTGTAGAACATCGACTGCCGCAGGCCGCCGATCAGCTGGTAGGCGACGGCGGCGAGCGGGCCCCGGTAGGGCACCTGCCCCTCGATGCCCTCGGGCACCAGCTTGTCGTCGGAGGTCACGTCGCCCTGGAAGTAGCGGTCCTTCGAATAGGACGCCCGCCGCCCCCGGGCCGCCATCGCGCCCAGCGAACCCATGCCCCGGTAGGACTTGTACTGCTTGCCGTTGATGAACACCAGCTCGCCCGGGCTCTCGTCGCAGCCGGCCAGCAGCGAACCCAGCATGACGGTGTCGGCCCCGGCCACCAGCGCCTTGGCGATGTCGCCGGAGTACTGCAGGCCGCCGTCGCCGATCACTGGCACGCCGGCCGGACGACAGGCGCGGGCCACGTCGTGGATCGCGGTCACCTGGGGGACGCCCACGCCGGCGACCACCCGGGTGGTGCAGATCGAACCCGGCCCGACACCCACCTTGACGCCGTCGACGCCGGCGTCGATCAGGGCCGACGCGCCGGCGTAGGTGGCGACGTTGCCGCCGATGATGTCCACATCGGCGGCGGCCGGGTCGGACTTGAGCCGCGAGATCATCTGCAGCACCCCGGAGGAGTGGCCGTGGGCGGTGTCGACCACGATCGCGTCCACCCCGGCCTCGATCAGCAGCATCGCCCGCTGCCAGGAGTCGCCGAAGAAGCCCACCGCGGCCCCGACCCGCAGCCGGCCCTGCGGATCCTTGCAGGCCAGCGGGTACTTGTCGGACTTCACGTAGTCCTTCAGGGTGATCAGGCCGCGCAGGGTGCCGTCGGCGTCGACCAGCGGCAGCTTCTCGATCTTGTGCCGGGCGAGCAGCCGCAGCGCCTCCTCGCTGGAGATCCCCGGCCAGCCGGTGACCAGCGGCATCGGGGTCATCACGTCGGAGACTCGGCGTCCGGGATCGTCCTCGAACCGCATGTCGCGGTTGGTGACGATGCCGAGCAGCTTCATGGTGTCGTCCACCACCGGGACGCCCGAGATCCGGAACTTGCCGCACATCTCGTCGACCTCGCCGATCGTCCGGTCGGCGGTGATCGTGATCGGCTGATCGACCATGCCGGCCTCGGAACGCTTCACCCGGTCGACCTGGGACGCCTGCTCGTCGGCGGGCATGTTGCGGTGCAGGATGCCCATGCCGCCCTCGCGGGCCATCGCGATCGCCATCCGGGATTCGGTCACGGTGTCCATCGCGGCGCTCAGCAGCGGGATGTTCACCCGGATCCGCTTCGACACCGGGGACGACGTGTCGACCTGCGACGGGATCACATCACTGGCGTTGGGTTGCAGCAGGACATCGTCGAAGGTCAGGCCCAGGGTCGCGAACGGCGCGGGCACAACGGCCGGGGTCAGGTCGGACGAGGACATCGAGAGAGCTCTCCTATCGCGCGGAGTCGTCAGTCTATGCGTCGGTGGACGGCGGCCCGTTCGCGTCCATCCGGTCGCGTGAGCCGACGAGATCCCGGATCGAGTCCGGGACGACGAACAACCACCCACCACGAACAAACACCCCACCACGTCATCCCGACGAACGCCGGGATCCCCCAAGCCAACCGAGATCCCGGATCAAGCCCGGGACGACGAACAACCACGGACGACGAACGACCAGCCCACCCCGTCATCCCGGCGAACGCCGGGATCCCCCAAGACAACCGAGATCCCGGATCACGTCCGGGATGACGAACGACCACCTACCACGAACGACCAGCCCACCACGCCATCCCGGCGAACGCCGGGATCCCCCAAGACAACCGAGATCCCGGATCGAGTCCGGGATGACGATCGACCCCGGACGACGAATGACCCCCGGGACGGCGAAGGTGACCGGTCAGCCGGCCGCGACGGTGGCGAGTGCCTCGTCCACGTCCGGGTGGTCGAAGCCGAACCCCTCGTCCAGCAGGCGCCTGGGCTGCACCCGGGTGCCGCTGAGCAGCGCCTCGTCCACCATCTCGGAACCGAACAGCAGCCGCAGCGCCGGCAGCGGGATCGGGATCACCGCCGGCCGGCCCAGCGCCCGGGCGAACGCCTCGGTGAACCCGGCGTTGGTGACCGGGTTCGGGGCGACCAGGTTGACCGGCCCGGTCAGCGTCGAGGTCAGCAGGTGCGCGATCGCCCGGGTGTAGTCGTCGATGTGGATCCACGACACGAACTGGTGCCCCGAGCCCAGCCGGCCGCCGAGACCGAGCTTGAACGGCAGCCGCTGCTTGCCGAGGAAGCCGCCCTGGGCGGTGAACACCTGGCCGGTGCGCAGGTAGGCGGTCGGCACCGGAGCGGCGTGGGCGGCGTGCTCCCAGTCGGCGACCAGTTGGGCCAGGAAGCCGGATCCCTGCGGGGACGCCTCGTCGACGACGGCCTCGCCGGTGTTGCCGTAGAAGCCGATCGCCGAGGCGTTGAGCAGACGCCCGCAGCGTCCGTCCGGCCGGAGCGCGGCGGCGATCGTCGTGGTGGCGTTCAGCCGGGAGCAGCGCAGTTCGGCCTTGCGCTGTTCGTTCCAGCGGGCGTCTGCGATGCCGGCGCCGGAGAAGTTGATCGCGGCGTCCACGTCGTCCAGGCCCGGGCCGTCGATCCGTCCCGCCGTCGGGTCCCAGCCGCGTTCGTCGGGACCGGACGCCTCCCGGCGGACCAGGGCGAGCACCTCGTGGCCCTCGGCGCGCAAGTGGGCCGCCGTGGCGTTCCCGAGCAGACCGGACGCTCCGGCAATGGCGATTCGCATCAGGCAAGCCTAGTCCGCGGCTGTCGGCGGTCGGCCAGCCCCACCCACAGGCCGTAGGCGGCCAGCCCGGCGAGGGTTCCGGCGGCGATCGAGATCAGCACCGCCTGGTTGTAGAGGTTGTTGACGCAGTAGGCCATCAGGTAGCCGACGGTGACGAACACCACCGTCCGGGACGCCTGCCGGCTCAGCGGCAGCAGAGCGAGCAGGGCGAGGCTCAGGCCGACGTACCAGGGATGCAGCGCCTGGCCGATCAGCAGCACCAGCACCGATCCCCAGGCGGTGACCTGCAGGGGACGCTCGGGGCGCAGCAGGAGCAGTGCGGCCAGGCCGGCGACGGCGACTCCGGCGAGGATCAGGTTCGCGATCTGGGTGTGGTCCCGGCCGGTGAAGGCGAGGGCGTCGCCGATCGCCACCGACCAGGTGAGCGTCCGGGCCCGGCCCATCTGCGACAACCAGTGCGTCCAGCCGAATCCGAGGCCGGTGGCCAGCGAGATCGCCACGAACGTGAGCAGCGCGATCACGGTCGCGGCGGCCGTCCGCCAGCCCAGGACGACGACCCGCTGCAGCCACGGCAGCCGGGCGAGCTGGGCGGCCACGGGCAGGCCGGCGGCGGCGATCACGGCCAGCCCGGCCTGCTGCTTGAGCGCCATCGCCACCCCGATCGCGATCGGGGCGAGCACCAGGCTGGCCGACACCCGGGGCACGTGCTGCAGGCCGAGCCAGATGGCGAACACCACCACGCCGGCCATCAGGGTGTCGTTGTGCGGCCCGCCGATCAGGTGGACGACGGCGATCGGGTTGAGCACCCCCAGCCAGACCGCCCAGGCGGGATCGGCGCCCAGCCGTCCGGCCAGCCGGGGCAGGAAGAACGCGATCAGCGCCATGCCGAGCAGGGCCGGGATCCGTTGCGCGATCACGCCCCAGTAGGGGTGCATGCCCCCCAGCTGGACGGCGACCAGGTTCACCTCGAGGGCGAGCGGCGGGTAGGCCACACCGTGACCGGCCCAGAACCGGTCGACGAACGGGGCGAACGGGCCGCCCAGGCTGCCCAGCACGTCCACGTACGGGTTGCCGCCGTTGGCCAGGATCCAGCCCAGGTCGGCGTACAGGAACGGGTCGCCGCTCATCACCGGCGGCACCAGCAGCAGCGGCGCCGACCAGAGCAGCCACAGCCGGGCGGGCGTCGTCCGTCCCGGCCCGGGGAGCACCATCAGCCAGCCGGCGGCGAGCAGCGCGCAGCCCAGGATCACCAGCAGGTTCCCGGTGGGCCGGTCGATCGTCCGCGCGAGGGCCGCGATCGGGCCGACGCCCCAGCCGTTCGGGTTGAACGAGAAGCCGTTGCTGCAGGCGCCGACGGCGACCAGCAGCGTCCCGAGCAGGCCGGTCCACACACCCGGGGACCGCCAGGGGAACGCGGGCATGGGCAACCTTCGGCTCGGGGGATGGGGTCGGTGCGACGATCCTAGTGCCTCGGCCATCGACGTTCGCCCCGGCGAGCGGCGTCCGGTCGGATGCCTCGCAAGGCCGACGAGGGAGCCGTACCGGGTCGTACGGCGACCGAAGAGAACGCAGCGAGGCGCCGACCGGTCGTCGCGCAGCGGGCGAAGGTGGGTGGCCGCGGCA
>JAGPGQ010000055.1:12087-17019 GCA_018055925.1 Micropruina sp. | reverse complement strand
CCCGTCTACATCACCGCCGAGATCGGCCTCAACCACAACGGCGAGGTCGCCACGGCGCTCGCCCTGATCGACGTGGCGATCGCGGCCGGCGTCGACGCGGTGAAGTTCCAGAAGCGCACCCCGACGATCTGCACCCCGCCGGATCAGTGGGACGTGGAGCGCGACACCCCGTGGGGCCGGATGCGCTACATCGACTACCGGCACCGCATCGAGTTCGGCGAGAACGAGTACCGGGTGATCGACGAGTACTGCCATGACCAGGGGATTCAGTGGTTCGCTTCCCCCTGGGACGTGCCCAGCGTGGAGTTCCTGAACGACCTCGACGTGCCGGCGCACAAGATCGCGTCGGCCTGCCTCACCGACGACGAGCTGCTGCGCGCCGTCCGGGCGTCCGGACGCACCGCGGTGCTGTCCACCGGCATGTCGACGCCGGCGCAGATCCGGCACGCCGTCGAGGTGCTGGGCAGCGGCAACGTGATTCTGTGCCACGCCACCTCGACCTATCCCGCGTCCAACGACGAGCTGAACCTGCGGATGATCCACACCCTGATGGCCGACTACCCGAACGTGCCGATCGGCTACTCGGGACACGAACGCGGGCTGCAGACCACCGTGGCCGCCGCGGCGCAGGGCGCCTGCTTCGTCGAACGGCACATCACGCTCGACCGGACGATGTGGGGCTCCGACCAGGCCGCGTCGCTGGAGCCGGCCGGCCTGACCCGGCTGGTGCGCGACATCCGGGTGATCTCGGAGGCGCTGGGCGACGGCGTGAAGCGGGTGTACGAGGGCGAGCTGGCCGCCATGCAGAAGCTTCGCCGGGTGCCGGGCACGGTCGCCGGCGACGCCCAGCGGGTGGCCTGAGGCGAGCGTGGGCCGCAAGCGGAGGCGCGCGCACAAGCGGGACACGCTCGCGCTGGTCGAGAGTCCCGCGCAGGCGTTGAACGTGATCGAGTGGGCGCATCACCGCGCGGCGATGCGGCAGACCCGGCTGGCCGTCCTGCCGCCGCGGGATCCGTCCACCCGGCTGCAACTGGAGACCGTGGTCGACCTGGCCCGGGACGCCGGCATGGCGGCCACCTGGTACGAACCGCGGCGTTCGAAGGCCGCCCTGGTGGCGGCCGCCTGGGAACTGTTCCCCCGGCTGGCCAAGGCCGATCGGCTGGTCGTCGGTGACCCGTTCTCGGGGTTCGTGCAGGCGGTGCTGCCGCTGGCCGACGTCGCCGAGGTGGTCGTGGTGGACGACGGCACCGCCACGATCTCGTTCGTCGAACAGCTGGCGAGCGGCGGGAGCCTGACCCGCTGGCATCTCGCGGGCAGCGGCCGGGACGTGCTGGTCCGGGTGCTGTCGGAGCATGCCCGGGCCTTCTTCACCCCGTCCGAGCGGGACGGGCGATCGGTCGAGGTGTTCACCGCGATGCCGGTGCGGGTGCCGGCCGGCACCCGGCAGAGCGCCAACACGTTCGCCTGGACCCGGGAGCGGTTCGGCCCGCCCGCGGTGACCGAGGCCGTCGACCTGATCGGCACCTCGCTGGTGGAGAGCGGCGTGGTCGACCCGGAGCACTACCTGGCCGGGGTGCACGCGGCCACCCGGACCTTCGGGGCGGGCCGCTACTTCGCGCACCGCCGGGAATCCGAGGCCAAGCTGGCGGCGATCGCCGGGCTGACCGGGCTGGCCGTCGTCCGCCCCGAGGTGCCCCTCGAGATCGTGGTGCGCCGGGGCCCGGTCGGCCGGCTCCTGGTCAGCTATCCGTCCACGGTGACCCACACCCTGCCGCTGGTGCTCGCCGACAGCCCCGTCCGGCTCGCTGTCGCCGACGTCCCGTCCGCCTGGCTGAGGCCCGGCGCTCCCGCCGGCGCCGGCGACTTCCTCGACCGGGTCAACACGACCGCCCGCGAGCGCCACCGCCTCACCTGAACGGGAATAGGAACCGTCCCCTGAACCGCCGGGGACGGTTCCTATTCCCGTTCAGGGGACGGTTCCTATTCCCGTTCAGCGGGTGAGCGATCCTGGGTGAGTCTCGCCCGGCCATCCCGGGCCACGACCCGAGACCTCCGCGGCCGGCATTCGCTCAGATCTGGGTGAGCACCTCGGCCATGATCCGCTGGACGGCGATCGTGTCGTCGAGCGGCATCACCGGGCTCTCGGTGAGCCCGGCGGCCAGGCACTCGCCGACGTGTTCGATCTCGAACTTGTAGCCCGAGTCGAATTCGAGGTGTTCCGGCGTCTTCTCGCGCCACACGGTGATGGACGCCGCCCGGTGGAAGCGCGGGTGGAAGTCGATCCAGCCCTTGGTGCCGGTGAGCATCATCCGGCCCGGACCGTAGGACGTGAAGCCGCCGGCGAGAGTCGCGGAGCGGCCGTCCGCGTAGCCGAACAGCAGGGAGAACTCGCCCTCGACCCGGGACGGGTAACGGGCGCCGGCGGCGTGCACCACCTGGGGCGTGCCCAGGAAGTGCTGGGCGAACGAGATCACGTACACCCCGAGGTCGAGGACGGCGCCGCCGCCCAGCGCCGGATCGAACAACCGGTCGTCCGCGTCGAACGCACGGAACGCGGTCAGGTCACCCTGGCAGCCGCGCAACTCGCCGATCTCGCCGGCGGCGATCACCTCACGGGCGTGCGCCACCGCCGGATTGAACCGGGTCCACATCGCCTCCATCGCGAACACCCCGGCCGCCCGGGCGGCGGCGACCACCCGTTCGGTGTCGGCGACGCTCGCGGTGAACGCCTTCTCGACCAGGATCGCCTTGCCGGCCTCGATCGCGGCGAGCGCCAGATCGGTGTGCTGCGGGTGCGGCGTGGCGATGTACACCGCGTCGATCTCGGGATCGTTGACCAGGGTCTCGTAGGACGAGTGCCAGCGCTCGATGCCGTGCTCCGTGGCGAACACCTCGGCGCGCTCCGCCGACCGGGAACCGACGGCGACCAGTTCGGCGTTGCCGGCCGCCCGGAAGTCGTTGACGATGCCGGCGGCCATCCGTCCGGGGCCGGCGATGCCCCAACGGGTCGGGGCGATGGTGGGCTGCTCTGACATGGGAACACTGTAGGGCGAACGGCCGCCCGAGGGTCGGCCCCCGCATGGTGGAACCCGCGCGGTCTGGCACAGTAGGCGAGGTTGATCTCAGGGAGGCTGATAGTGCGGGTCGTGCAGAAGTTCGGTGGGTCCTCCGTCGCGGACGCCGCCAGCATCAAGCGGGTCGCGCAGCGGATCGTGGACTCCAAGAGCCGCGGACTCGACGTGGTCGTGGTGATCTCGGCCATGGGCGACACCACCGACGAGCTGATGGATCTCGCGCTCGAGGTGTCCCCGCAGCCGCGTCCGCGCGAACTCGACATGCTGTTGACCGCGGGCGAGCGGATGAGCGCCGCCCTGCTGGCGATGGCGATCAACGACCTGGGCTTCGACGCCCGCTCGTTCACCGGTTCGCAGGCCGGCGTGATCACCACCGGAACCCACGGCGATGCCCGGATCATCGACATCACGCCGGGACGCATCCACACCGCCCTCGACGACGGCGACATCGTGATCGTGGCCGGTTTTCAGGGGGTATCGCAGACCTCCAAGGACATCACGACGCTGGGCCGTGGGGCCTCGGACACCACCGCGGTCGCGCTGGCCGCGGCGCTGAAGGCCGACTACTGCGAGATCTACTCGGACGTGGACGGGGTCTTCACCGCCGACCCGCGGATCGTGCCGGGGGCCTCCCGGATCCCCGAGATCTCCTACGAGGAGATGCTCGAGATGGCCGCGCAGGGCGCCAAGATCCTGCACCTGCGGTGCGTGGAGTACGCGCGCCGCGAGCATGTCCCGGTGCACGTGCGCTCGTCGTTCTCGACCAAGCCCGGCACCTGGGTGAAGGACGTTCAACCGAAGGAAGGCACTGCGATGGAACAGCCGCTGATCACCGGCGTCGCGCACGACCGCAGCGAGTCCAAGATCACCGTCGTCGGGGTCCCCGACCGGATCGGCGCCGCCGCCGAGGTGTTCTCCGCGGTCGCCGCGGCCGGCGTCAACGTCGACATGATCGTGCAGAACCAGTCGATCTCGGACGACAACACCGCGATCACCTTCACGCTGCCCGGCACCGACCGGGTGACCGCGTTGGACGCCCTGCACGGCGCCCGGGAACGCATCGGCTTCTCCGAGATCGTCTACGACGACGCGATCGGCAAGGTGTCGGTGATCGGCGTCGGCATGCGTTCACACCCCGGGGTCTCGGCCACCTTCTTCCGCTCGCTCGCCGAGGCCGGGATCAACATCCACATGATCTCCACCTCGGAGATCCGGATCTCGGTGGTCGTCGACATCGGCGAGGTGGACGCGGCCGTCCGCGCGGCGCACACCGCCTTCGGCCTGGACTCCTCGGACGGGGAAGCGGTCGTGTACGCCGGTACGGGACGCTGACGTAGTCAGCGGACCTAGGCGTCGAATCGGGCCGCGTCAGCGGACCGAGGAATATGCGGGCACCGGTCGCTGACGCGTCCGCTGCCCTCATGCAGGGCGGGTGCGGTCGCTGACGCGCCCGTCCCCTTGTGACGCCGACACCGGTCGCTGACGCGTCCGTCCCTTGTGACGCGGGTGTGCCGGTCGCTAGCCGGACCTGGGCCCGTCATCCCGGGCTTGCCCCGGGATCTCGACTGCGCTTGTCCGCGGGGCACGCAGAGATCCCGGCGTGCGCCGGGATGACGAACTTGGACTGCGTTCGCGATGGGCGACTGGGCGAGATCCCGGCGTACGCCGGGATGACGAGCTAGAACACGGCCGGGATGACGAGTTCCCTGCGGATGACGGACGTCACCCGGGTGCCTACACAGGCTTGCGGGCGATCAGCGCGATGCCGGTGAGGTGATCCGCGTGCCGGACGAAGGTCCGCCGCATCGCCATCACCCGCTTGCGGGCACCGGGGTCGGTGAGCACGTTCCAGGCGATC
>JAGPGQ010000055.1:0-11987 GCA_018055925.1 Micropruina sp. | reverse complement strand
TGCCTACACAGGCTTGCGGGCGATCAGCGCGATGCCGGTGAGGTGATCCGCGTGCCGGACGAAGGTCCGCCGCATCGCCATCACCCGCTTGCGGGCACCGGGGTCGGTGAGCACGTTCCAGGCGATCCGCAGCACCCTGAGGAACCCCTCGTCGGCCAGGTTGCGGCGCAGTTGGAGCAGCGCCATCGGGGCGAAGCCGGTCCATTCGACCTCGAGGCCGGCCTGGGCCAGGTGTTCGCGCCACTCGGGTGCGGTGAGCGGCCGGGCGTTCACCTTGATGGTGCGCGCCAGGTCCTTGCGCAGCTCGTCGCGGATCCCGGCGTCCAGGTCGTCGGGCCTGAGCCCCAGTTCGTGGATCGCGTAGCGACCGCCGGGCTTGAGCAGCCTCGCCGCCTCGTCGATGATCGCCCGCTTGCCGCGGTCGGTCTGCATGGTCAGCATCGCCTCGCCGATCACCACATCGGCGCAACCATCGGGCAGCCCGGTGGCGGACGCGTCGGCGGTCACCGCCCGGCCGTGCCGGCCGACCACCTCGGCCACCATCGCGGCGGCGGACGGATCGGCGTCCACTCCGATGTAGCCGGCCGGGGCGCTGGAGACGATCAGGGCGGCGGTCCGTCCGATTCCCGGGGCGAGTTCGACGACGTCCGAACCGGGAAGCGGCAGCCGGGCCAGCATCCGGGTGGTCAGCTCGAGCCCGCCGGGACGCAGCACCCGCTTGCCCAGCCGGGCCAGCAGCCAATGACCCTGGACGTCCTCGATGCGGCGATCCGACTGCGGTATCTGGGCGGTCATGGCGGTCATGGCGGTCCTCTCAGTGGGCGGTCAGCAGGAACAGGGCGAACCGGGCGGGCTGCAACGCCTTGACCGCGTGCGGCACCTTGGCCCGCAGGTGGATCAGGTCGCCCGGAGCCAGCGTGACGGTGCGGCCGTCGGCGGTGATCTCGAGCGAACCCTCCAGGGTCTGCATCAGCACCGGGATCGCGGCGGTGTGCTCGCGCAGTTCCTCGCCGGCGTCGAACGCGAACAGCACCACGTTGGTGCCGTCGGCCTTGAGCACGGTGCGCGACACGGTCGCCTCGGGTTGTACCTGGACCATCCCGGCCAGCTCCGTGAGGTGGGTCATGTCGGCGGTCTCGGGCACGATGCTCCAATCGATTATTTACACAAGAAAGTGTAGAAAAACCGTAGCATGGGGCGGCAGGCTCCGTTGAGGGGTTGTCGATTGTTCCCCCGCTTATCGCGGGTCAGCGTCTTCCCGGGCTCGCCCGGGATCTCGGGGTCGCAAGGGTCGGCGCGTGGTGACGGTGAGGCGACTCGGAGGGTGTGGCTCGGGCTGGCTCTGAGATCCCGGCGTTCGCCGGGATGACGGATGGCCGGGTGCCGGGTGACGGTGGCCGGGATGACGGATGGGCCGGGGTGGCCGGATGACGGAGGGCCGGGACGGCGGGGCGGGCCGCGCGGAGCGGTGTAACGTTGCTCGACGACAGGGGAGCGCCAGCGGGGCGCTGAGAGTGCGAGATCGCAGACCCTCGAACCTGATCCGGTTAGCACCGGCGTAGGGAGTCGGGATTCTCCTCACCTTGGGTGAGCCCTCCGGCAAGGAGGAATACATGTCCATCGGTACACGCGCGGCCGGCATCGCGGCCGGCCTGGCACTGCTCGCGGGCTGCGCGAGCGGGTCGCCGGCCCCGTCGGCCTCATCGTCCGGGCCGACCGAGTCCACGACGCTGACGGTCGTCACGCACGACTCGTTCGCGCTCAGCGACGACCTCAAGAAGGAGTTCGCGTCGAGCACCGG
Organism: Micropruina sp.; assembly: GCA_018055925.1. Classification (GTDB taxonomy): domain Bacteria; phylum Actinomycetota; class Actinomycetes; order Propionibacteriales; family Propionibacteriaceae; genus Micropruina. Next base: position 10,186 of record JAGPGQ010000055.1, on the reverse strand, counting down.
GTACACCGTCACCTACGTGGCCCCCGGCGACGGCGGCGCGCTGGCCAATCAGCTGATCCTAACGAAGGACTCGCCGCTGGGCGACGTGGTGTACGGCATCGACAACACGTTCGCGGGCCGGGCGATCAAGGCCGGTGTGCTGTCGCCCTACACCTCGGCCGCGCTGCCCGAGTCGGCTCGTCCGCTGAACGCCGACGATGCCGGTTCGCTCACCCCGATCGACCTCGGCGACGTCTGCGTGAATGCCGACAAGAAGTGGTTCGCCGCCAAGAAGCTGGCGCTGCCCGAGACCCTGGACGACCTGACTAAGCCCGAGTACAAGGACCTGCTGGTGGTTCCGAACCCGGCCTCGTCCTCGCCGGGGCTCGCCTGGCTGACCGCCACCGTCGGCGCCAAGGGCGACCCCGGCTACCTCGACTACTGGGCGTCGCTGAAGGCCAACGGGGTCAAGGTCGTCAAGGGTTGGACGGAGGCGTACTCCACGGAGTTCTCCGGCTCGTCGGGCAAGGGCCCGCGTCCGCTGGTGGTGTCGTACAGCACCTCGCCCGCGTTCGAGGTGCCGAAGGGTGCGAAGGAGTCCAACACCACCGCGCTGCTGCAGACCTGCTTCCGTCAGGTGGAGTACGCCGGGGTGATCGCCGGTGCGCAGAACGAGGTGGGCGCCCGAAAGTTCATCGACTTCATGCTGAGCGCGAAGGTGCAGGCCGACATCCCCGGGCAGATGTACATGTACCCGGTGGACTCCTCCGTGGAGCTGTCGACGACCTGGCGGCAGCACGCGCCCCTGGCGGAGCGGCCGTTCACGGTGGCGGCGGACGTCATCTCGGACAACCGCGACGCCTGGATCCGGGACTGGACGGCCAAGGTCATCGGGTGATCGCCGAGCGGCCGGGCGCCGGCCTCCGGGTCCTGTGGGGGCTGGCGGTCGTCGTCCCGGTCGCGTTCCTGGGCGTGTTCTTCGCCTGGCCGGTCGCCGGCCTGGTCGCGCGCGGGTTCGTGGTCGACGGGACGTTCACCCTGGACGGTGTCCGGGACGTGCTCGGCACACCGCGCACCTGGCGGATCATCGGTCAGACGCTGGCGCAGGCGACGGTCGGCACCCTGGTGTCGGTGCTGCTCGGCATCCCGGGCGCCTATCTGCTCTACCGCTGCCGGTTCCCCGGCCGGGGCCTGTTGCGGGCGGTGGTCGCGGTGCCCTTCGTGCTGCCCACCGTCGTGGTCGGGGTGGCGTTCCGGTCGCTGTTCGGGACGGGCGGCCCGCTGGGCGGGCTCGGCCTGGACGAGTCCTTCGCCGCTATCGTGGCCGCCCTGGTGTTCTTCAACTACTCCGTGATCGTGCGGACGGTGGGGGCGCTGTGGTCCCGGCTCGACCCGAGGGCGGCGGAGGCGGCGCGCATGCTGGGCGCGTCGCCGGCCCGGGTGTTCGTCACGGTCACGCTGCCGGCGATCGCCCCCGCCGTGGTGTCCGGCGCCTCGCTGGTGTTCCTGTTCTGCGCCACCGCGTTCGGCATCGTGATGGTGATGGGCGGGGTCCGCTTCGGCACCATCGAGACCGAGATCTGGTACCAGACCACCCAATTGCTCGACCTGCCCGCGGCGGCCGCACTGTCGATCGTCCAGTTGGTGGTCGTGGCGCTCGCCCTGCTGGTCGCCGGCCGGGCCCGGACCCGCGCCGAGGGTGCGCTGCGGCTGCGCGGCGACGATACCGCCGAGCAGCCGTGGCGGGCACGCCGCGACCTGGTGCCCACCGTGATCACCGCCGCCGTCGTGTGCGGGTTGCTCGGCCTGCCGATGGCGCACCTGGTGACGCGTTCGTTCGTCACCGCGGACGGCTGGGGTTGGCGCAACTACGAACTCCTGGCCACCACGGGCGGCGGCAGCCTGGCGGTGCCGGTGTGGACGGCGGCCGCCAACTCGTTGGCGATCGCGGCCCAGGCCACCGCGCTGGCGCTGCTGCTCGGCGTGCTGGTCAGCCTGGTGGCCTCCCGGCGGCCGAAGCGGCGGCTGCTGGCCGGCGGCGTCCGGCTGCTCGACGCGCTGTTCATGCTGCCGCTCGGCGTCTCGGCGGTGACCGTCGGCTTCGGCTTCCTGGTCACCCTGAACCGGCCGCCGTTCGACCTGCGCAGTTCGCCGATCCTGGTGCCGATCGCTCAGGCGATCGTGGCGTTGCCCCTGGTCGTGCGCACCTTGTTGCCCGTGCTGCGGGCCATCGACCCGCGCCAGCGGGAGGCGGCCGCGATGCTCGGCGCCGGCCCCGGCCGGGTGCTGGCCACGATCGACGCGCCGGTCGCGCTGCGCGGCCTGGGGCTGGCCGCCGGCTTCGCCCTGACCACGTCGCTGGGCGAGTTCGGCGCCACCTCGTTCCTGTCGCGCCCGGAGCACCCGACGCTGCCGGTGGTCATCTTCCGGCTGATCGGACGGCCCGGCCTGGACAACTTCGGTATGGCGATGGCCGCATCGGTCATCCTGGCGCTGCTGATCGCCGCGGTGATGGCGGCGGCGGAATTGGTCCGGCCGCGGGAGGCGGAACTGTGAACGGTCTCGAGGTCACCGGCGCCGAGGTGCGCTACGACGACGTGCTGGCGGTCGCGGGCGTGGACCTGGCGGTTGGGCCGGGGGAGATCGTCGCCCTGCTGGGCGCCTCCGGGTCGGGCAAGTCGTCCCTGCTGCGCGGCATCGCCGGGCTGGAACCGCTGGTCTCGGGGCGGGTGCGGTGGAACGCCGAGGACGTCACCCGCGTCCCGGTGCACGCCCGCGGCTTCGGCATGATGTTCCAGGACGGGCAGCTGTTCCACCACCTCAGCGTCGCCGGCAACATCGCCTACGGCCTGCATTCCCGTCCGAAGCCGCATCGCCGGGAACGGGTCGCGGAGCTGCTCGGCCTGGTCGGGCTGGCCGGCTACGGCGGACGCCGGGTCAGCGAACTCTCCGGCGGCCAGGCGCAACGGGTGGCGCTGGCCCGGTCGCTGGCCCCGGGTCCCCGGCTGCTGCTGCTCGACGAGCCGCTGTCGGCGCTCGACCGCAACCTGCGGGAACACCTGGTGGGGGTGCTCGGCGACGTGTTGCGGGCCACCGGCAGCACCGCCATCTACGTCACCCACGACCAGGACGAGGCGTTCGCGCTGGCCGACCGGGTCGGCGTGATGGACGACGGGGCGCTCGTCCAGCTGGATCCGCCGGATGCGCTGTGGCGCCAGCCGGTCTCGCGCGGGGTCGCGGAGTTCCTCGGCTACGAACCGTTCCTGCCGGCCGACCGGGCGGCCGAACTCGGCCTGACCGGGGTGCCCGCGGGACGCGTCGTGGGCATCGGTCCGTCCGGGCTGGTGGCGGCGCCGGACGGTGTCCCGGTGCCGGTGCTCGGACAGCACTACCAGCGCGGCGAGGTGCTGATCGAGGTGCGCCTGCCGGACGGGCAGCCCGGCGTCGTCCGGGCCGCGGCCAAGACGCCGGAGGAGAGGATCGCGGTGGCGCTGGACCCGGCCGGCTGCGTGGTCGTGCCCGGACCGTGAGCGCCAACCCTGGTGGTCCCGAGCCTGGATCGGCCGGCCGCTACTGCTGGACGGTGGGCGCCGGTGGGGCGTTCGTCGCCGCGAGCCGGCGTCCCTGGATGATCTTGACCAGGCCCCAGGTACTCAGCACACCGAGGGCGGTGAACAGGCTCCCGAAGGCGACCAGCAGCCATGGCGTCTGCCTGCCCGACTGCATCAGCCACTGGTGGGTGGCGTCGTTCTTGACGAACGAGACCGACGGCCTGGCCGGGTCGTACAGCACGATGCCCTGCGCGCCGATCTGCACGTCGGAGCGGTTGGGCTTGCAGGCGCCCTCGGCCTGGTCCATCGACTCGAGCCGGTGGCGGCCCGCGTCGAAGGTGTAGACCGGGCAGTACACGGTCACCATCCGGCGGTTGCGCCGGGAGCCCTCCGTCCGGACCGTCGACCTCGCCCGGGTGACCGTCGCCGGCGCCTCCCGGCCCTCGCCGCCGATCAGCCGCTGGTAGTGGGTTCGCTTCTCGTGGAGCTCGTCCGGTTCGGGACTGAACGAGACCCACAGCATGCCGCCGCCGAGGGCGAAGAAGAGCAGGATCACGACGATGCCCGATTTGATCACTGGTGCCTGGTCCTTGCCGAGTTGGGCCGCCGGGGTCCGCGGCCGGACGTCCGGGACGCTAACAACCCCGCGGGTCACTCCCGTCCGCCAGGCCCCGGCCCGGCGTCCGAGCCGACAGTGCGCACCAACCCAGGTACTTGCGGAAAAGCCATCAAGTGACTTACGATTGGAGGGATTTAATGGTGAAACGAAAGCAAATCGAAAGGTCCGGCCGGTGTCGATGGAACGCTCCGCGCGCGAGTCGATGATCCTCGGCCGCCTGGCCCGGGAGGGTTCGCTGTCGGTGTCCGGGCTGTCCCGGGAGTTCGGCGTCTCCGAGGTCACGGTCCGCAGCGACCTGCGGACCCTCGAGGAGCGTGGCCTGCTGACCCGCACCCACGGGGGCGCACAGCCCGCCGGCCACCACAACGTGTTCGGCCGCCAGGTGCAGCAGCGGGTGGAGAAGGCCCGGATCGCCGCCGCGGCCGCGGAGCTCGTCCACGACGACGACCTGATCATGATCGAGGCGGGCACCACCTGCGCCGAGATCGTGGCCCAGCTGGGCGCCCGCCGCGGCGTCCGGATCCTGACCAACTCGACGCTGGTGCTGCGGCATGCGCGGCAGCATCCGTCCCTCACCGTGGTGCTGACCGGAGGGACGTTCCACCACGGCAGCGAGTCCATGGTCGGCCCGGTCGCGCTCCGGGCGATCGAGGAGTTCAACGTCCGGCTCGCCTTCTTCGGCACCGACGGGTTCAGCGCCGACCGGGGCCTCACCACGGCGTTCGCCGAGGGTGCCGAGGTGATCCGGGCGATGAGCGCGCGGGCCGAGCAGTCCTGGCTGGTGGCGGACTCGTCCAAGTACGCCCAGGCCGGGTTCGTCTCGGTGCTGCCGATCACCGCTCTGACCGGTGTGATCACCGACTCGGGGCTGCCGGCCGAGTCGCACGAAGACCTATTGAACAGCGGCGTCCGCGCCCGACTGGTGTAACAAGAGGAGTTCCGATGGCCCAGGTAGTGGTGATGCCGCAACTCGGCAACACCGTCGAGTCGTGCCTGATCACCACCTGGCTGGTCGAGGTCGGCGACGTCGTCGAACCCACCACGCTGCTGTGTGAGATCGAGACCGACAAGTCGGCGATGGAGGTGCCCGCCGGCGTCTCCGGGACGGTGCTCGCGCTGCTCGCCGAGACCGGGGACGACGTGCCCGTCAAGCAGCCGCTGGCGGTCGTCGGCGAGCCGGGCGAGGACATCGACGAGTTCCTGGGTGGCCCGGACCAGGCCGATTCCACGCCCGACCGGACCGCGGAGGCCCTGGCGCCGCGTCCCGAACCAACCGGGCACGCGGCCACCGAGACCGGGCGGGGTGAGCGTCCGGTGGGCGTTTCACCCCGAGCCCGGGGCCTGGCCGCCGCCCACGGGGTGGCCGCCGAACTGCTGAGCGGTACCGGTCCCCACGGACGGGTGATCGAACGGGACGTGCGCGCGGCGATCGCGGGCGGCCCCGGCCTGACCCCGGGCGCCCGTGCCGAGGCGTCCGGTTTTGTTCCGGGAGCGGCGGGGACGGGGATCGGCGGCCGGGTGACCCGGGCCGACCTGGCCGCGGCGATCGAGCCGGCCGACGAGCAGCCGGCCTCCCCCGAGACGACCGGGCCGTTCCCGGGGGAGTTCACCGACACGCCGCTCAAGGGCGTCCGGAAGGTGATCGCCGACCGGATGATGACCTCGCTGGCCAGCTCGGCCCAGCTCAGCTACACCGCGACCGCGCCGGCCGCCGGGCTGCTGACCATGCGCGCCCGGCTCAAGAGCGCCGCCGATCCCGCGTTGGCCGCCGTGACCATCGGCGACCTGGTCGGCTACGCCACCGTCCGGACGCTGCTGCGCCACCCCGGCCTGAACGCCCACCTCGACGACAACACGCTGCGCAGCTTCGCGTCGGTGCACCTGGGCATCGCGGTCGACACCCCGCGCGGACTCCTGGTGCCGACCCTCCGGTTCGCCGACACGCTGACCCTGCGAGAGTTCTCCGTCCGCACCAAGGCGCTGGCCGCCGAGGCGACCGCCGGATCGATCGCCCCCGACCTGCTCGGCGGCGCCACCTGCACCGTGAGCAACCTGGGTGCCCTCGGCGTCGAGTCGTTCACGCCCCTGCTGAACGTGCCGCAGGTGGCGATCCTCGGGGTGGCCGCGATCGTCCCCCGGCCGGTCACCGAACCCGACGGCAGCACCGGCGTCGAACAGCGGATCGGGTTCTCGCTCACCGCCGACCACCGGGTGATCGACGGCGCCGACGCCGCCCGCTTCCTGAAGGACCTGTGCGCGGCCGTCGCCGACATCGACCTGACGGCGCTGGGCTGAGCGATGACCGACTACGACGCGATCGTCATCGGCGGCGGCCCCGGGGGCTACATCGCCGCGGAACGGCTGGGGCACGCCGGCGCCCAGGTGCTGCTCGCCGAACGCGACGCGCTCGGCGGCACCTGCCTCAACGTCGGCTGCATCCCGACGAAATCCCTGCTCAACTCGGCCAAGCTGTACCGGCAGGCGCTGGACGCGCACCGGTTCGGAGTGACCGCGGCCGGCGTCGGATTCGACTGGGCGGCCGTGCAGGCGTGGAAGACGGACGTGGTCGACACCCTCGTCCGCGGCGTCGGTTCGGCGCAGCGGCGGGCCGGGGTCGAGGTGGTCGGCGCCACCGCAACCCTGGTGCGCCCCGGCGTGGTCGAGATCGCCGGCGAGACCAGGACCGCGCGGCACGTCATCGTCGCCACCGGCTCCGCGCCCGTCATGCCACCGATTCCGGGCGTGGCCGGCAATCCGCGGGTGGTCGACTCCACCGGCCTGCTCGCCGTCGACGACGTGCCGGACCGACTGGCGGTGATCGGTGGCGGCGTGATCGGCATCGAGTTCGCGTCGCTGTTCGCGGCCTTCGGCGCGCACGTCGAGGTGATCGAGGCGCTGCCCGAGATCCTGCCGCCGGTCGACTCCGGCCTGGCCGCCAAGGCCCGCCGCGCCTTCGCCGGCGTCACCTTCCACCTGGGCTGCCGGGTGACCGCCGTCCAGGACTCGACCGTGGTCTACACCGACCCGGACGGCACCGAACGCCGGGTCGAGGCCGATCTGGTGCTGATGGCGGTCGGACGGCGTCCGCTGGTCGACGGCTGGGGTGCGGCCGAGTCCGGGCTGGACGTCGGACCCGGCGGCGTCGTGGTGGACGACACCATGCGGACCAACCTGCCGAACGTGTGGGCGGTCGGCGACGTCACCGGACGCAGCCTGCTCGCCCACGCCGCCTACCGGATGGGCGAGATCGCCGCCGCGCACATCATCGACCCGGCCGCGGCCGTCCGCGCCGGGCAGCGGCTGCGCGAGCACACCATCCCGTGGGCGGTGTACTCGCTGCCCGAACTGGCCGGGGTCGGGCTCACCGAGGCCGAGGCCCGGCGCCGCGGGCACGACCCGGTCGTCGCCACCATGCCGCTCGCCGTCTCCGGCCGGTTCGTCGCCGAACACGGCGTCCGGGAACCCGGCGCGGTGACCCTGGTCGTCGACGCGTCCAGCCGCGCGGTGCTCGGCATCCAACTCCTCGGCCCGTACGCGCCCGAGACCATCTGGGGCGCGGCCACCGTCCTCGAGACCGAACTGACCGTCGACGACCTGCGCCAGGTCGTCTTCCCCCATCCGACCGTCTCAGAGGGCATCCGCGAAGCCGCGTGGGCCATCGCGGACCGAACCAGCAGCGCCGCCTGAACAACGGCCGCCCGAACCAGCAGCCCGCCTGAACAGCAGCAGAGAAGGAAGACATGCCCAAGTCACTGGCCGTGAACCCCGCCGAGGTCCGGAAGGCCGCCACGCTCAGCGCGCCTCCGATCCCGGTCAACGCCTACACGCCGGACTTCGCCGCGGCGAAGCAGCGCTACGGCGCCGACGGCCTGGTCGCGATGCTGCGCGACATGCTCGCGATCCGCGAGTTCGAGACCATGCTGGGTTCGATCAAGACCACCGGCGGCTGGCAGGGCGTCGAGTACAACCACCGCGGACCGGCGCACCTGTCGCTCGGCCAGGAGGCCGCCGCGGTCGGACAGGCCGTCGAACTGGACGCCGACGACTTCATCTTCGGCTCGCACCGCAGCCACGGCGAGATCCTGGCGAAGAGCTACTCCGCGGCCCGAAAACTGACGCCCGAGCAGCTGAGCGGCATCACGTCCGGCTTCCTCGGCGGCGACACCCTGCGCTACGCCGAGCGGATCGGCTACGACACCCTCGAGGAACTCAGCGAGAACTTCATCCTGTTCGGCACCCTGGCCGAGATGTTCGCCCGCAAGGCCGGATTCAACCGTGGCATGGGCGGCTCGATGCATGCCTTCTTCACCCCGTTCGGGTCGATGCCGAACAACGCGATCGTGGGAGCTTCGGCGCCGATCGCGACCGGCTCGGCGCTGTTCAAGCGGGTCAACCGGCAGCCCGGCATCGTGATCGCCAACATCGGCGACGCGTCCATGGCCTGCGGCCCGGTGTGGGAGGCGATGTCGTTCGCAGCGATGGACCAGTACCGCACGCTGTGGCGTCCCGAGGACGGCGGAAATCCGCCGGTGATGTTCAACTTCTTCAACAACTTCTACGGCATGGGTGGCCAGACCTACGGCGAGACCATGGGCTACGACGTCCTCGCCCGGGTGGGGGCGGGCGTCAACCCGGACGCCATGCACGCCGAACGGGTCGACGGCTACGACCCGCTGGCGGTCGCCGACGCCATCCGCCGCAAGAAGCAGGTCCTGCTCGCCGGCCGTGGGCCCGTCCTGATGGACACCCTCACCTACCGGACGTCGGGGCACTCGCCGTCCGACCCGGGCAGCTACCGGACCCGCGAGGAGATCGAGGCCTGGGAGGCGATCGACCCGGTCGCCGCGTTCGCCGACCTGCTGGTCGGCGAGGGACTGATCGGCTGGAGCGACCTGGACGACCTGCAGGCCCGGTTCACCGAACGGCTCACCAAGGTGTTGCGGCTGGCCTCGGACGACGCCGCCTGCGAACGGGTGGACGCCGCCTACATCGAGTCCACCATGCTCAGCAACGGACGAGTGGAGGCGTTCGGCGACGGTGCCGAGCCCGAACTCAGCCAGCCCCTGGCGGACAACCCGCGGGTGCAGGCGATCGCGAAGAAGGTGCGCACCGCCACCGACGCCGACGGCAAGCCGGTCTCGACGGTGCGCCGCTACCAGTTCCGGGACGCCCTGTTCGAGGCCATCGCCCACCGGTACGCCATCGACCCGACCCTGTGTGCCTGGGGTGAGGAGAACCGCGACTGGGGCGGCGCGTTCGCCGTCTACCGCGGCCTGACCGAGCTGGTGCCGTATCGGCGGCTGTTCAACTCGCCGATCGCCGAGGCCGCCATCGTCGGCGCCGGGGTGGGCTACGCCCTGTCGGGCGGCCGTGCGCTCGTCGAGCTGATGTACTGCGACTTCCTCGGCCGGGCCGGCGACGAGGTGTTCAACCAGATGGCCAAATGGCAGTCGATGTCGGCCGGGCTGCTGCGGATGCCGCTGGTGATGCGGGTCAGCATCGGCAACAAGTACGGCGCCCAGCACTCCCAGGACTGGTCGGCGCTGTTCGCTCACATCCCCGGCCTCAAGGTGTACTTCCCGGCCACCCCGACCGACGCCAAGGGCATGCTCAACCTGGCCCTCGCCGGCACCGACCCGGTGGTCTTCCTGGAGTCCCAACTGCTCTACGACAAGGGCGAGGAGTTCGAGCCGAGGGGTGTGCCCGAGGGCTACTACGAAACCCCGGAGGGCCAGCCGGTCGTCCGTCGTGAGGGGACCGACCTGACCATCGCCACCCTCGGCGCCACCCTGTACCGGGCGTTGGAGGCCGCCGAGACGCTGCAGGCCGAGCACGGCCTGTCGGCCGAGGTGATCGACCTGCGGTTCGTCGCCCCGCTCGACTACACGGTGCTGCTCGAGAGCGTGCGCAAGACCGGACGGCTCGTGCTCGCCTCCGACGCGGTGGCCCGCGGCTCGATGATGCCGACCATCGCGAACGACGTGCAGAAGCTGGTCTTCGACGCCCTGGACGCCCCCGTCGTGGTCGTCGGGGCGCG
>JAGPGQ010000267.1 GCA_018055925.1 Micropruina sp. | reverse complement strand
CACGATCAGCGCCAGGGAGGCCGCCCAGGTGCCCGGATCGAGCCGCACCCCGCGGATGGCGCCGGCGACGAACACCGTGCCGATCGCGGGAATCACGACGACGACGGCGGTGATCACCTTGGCGACCACGAACTGGGCCGGCGTCAGGGCGGTCAGCATCAACTGGCGGAACCAGCCGGACGACCGCTCGGACTGGAACTGGGCGCCGGCGTTCATGGCGGCGCCGAGCCCGCCGTAGGTGGCCATCATGACCATCATCAACGCGGCGACATTGATCGCGGAGTCCGTGGCCTGGTCGCCGAACATGCCGGAGAAGAACAGGTAGATGGTGGTCGGCATCACGATGATGAACCCGAGGAACGCCCAGTCGCGCACCTGGGTGAGGATGCTCTGGCCGGTGTAGTGCAGGAAGCGGCGGGTGCCGCCGGTCGATCGCGTGGGGAGGGCATCGGACGCAGGCGTCGTTTGGGTCGGGCGGTCGGAGAGCTGGGTGGTCATGATGTGTCCTTGTCGGGTCGATTGCTGGCCGGTCAGGAGACCAGCGAGACGAAGGCGTCCTCGAGGCGCGGGGAGCTGACCTCGACGTCGGTGACGGACGGGTCGGCGAGCAGCACCCGCAGGGTGGCGTCGGAGTCGGTGCTGGTCAGCACGGTGCGGGCGCCGCGCCGCTCGGCGCTCACCACGCCGACCACCCCGGTGTAGTCGTCCCGGCCGCCGGCGAAGCCGATCTGACGTCCGCCGACCACCGACTTGATCTGGCTGCCGGTGCCGTCGGCGACGATCCGGCCGTCGTTCAGCACCACGATCCGGTCGGCGAACTCGTCCGCCTCATCCAGGTAGTGGGTGGCGAAGACGACGGTGCGTCCCTCGTCGGTCAGGGTGTCCATGGTCGCCCAGAAGGCGCGGCGGGCGTCCACGTCCATGCCGACGGTGGGCTCGTCGAGGATCAGCAGCCGCGGGTCGGCCATCATGGCCAGCGCGAACCGGACGCGCTGCGCCTCGCCACCGGACAGTTTGTTGGTGTTGCTCTTCAGGATGCCGCCGAGGTCGGCGCGTTCGATCACCTCGTCGAGCGGCAACGGGTGGACGTAGAGGCCGCGCATCAGGGTGAGCAGCCGGCGCACCGGCACGTCCCACAGCAGGGTGCCGTTCTGCAGCATGGCGCCGACGTCGCCGCGGCCCATGGCGGTCACCGGGTCGGTGCCGAACACCTCGACGCTTCCGGTGGTGGGCTTGGTGAGGCCGAGCACCATCTCGGTGGTGGTCGACTTGCCGGCGCCGTTCGGGCCGAGCAGGGCCATGATCTCCCCGGCCGGCACCGTGAGGTCGAGGGCGTCGACGGCGGTGAGCGAGCCGTAGGTCTTGGTGATGCCGTTGAGAGTGATCGCGTTCATGGATCAACCGTGCCGCGCCGCCGCCGATCGGCTCAGGGGGTGCTGTCACGGATCCGCCGTGACAGCTGTCACAGAGTCATCCCGCCGGACGTTCTCGTCATCCCGGCGAACGCCGGGATCCCCGCAGCCCGACCGGCCACCCACACCACCGAGATCCCGGGGCAAGCCCGGGATGACGAGGTGGGCTCCGGGATGACGGGCTGGGCTCCGTGATGACGGCTGCTCAGCCGCCGGGACGGAAGGCCGATCCCATGGCGTTCAGGGCGCCGTCGGCGATCGGGACGCGGCCCGCCCGGGCGGCCCGGACCAGGGCGGCGTGGTCGGCCTCGGTCTGGTCGGCGTACAGCCGGGCGAACCGGGAGAACGCCCGGGCCGCCTTCTCGCCGCCGCCCAGGTAGCCGGCGATCATGGACGCCCCGGAGGTCCGGGCGTGGCCCTTGGCGAGCAGGTGACCGACGATGCCGGCGTAGTCCTTCAGGGCGGTCGCGGTCAGGCTGTCCAGCGGCACGGTGCCCTTCATGTTGCGGAACTGCCGGACGTAGTACTGCCGGCCGTCCGCCTCCGTCCAGCCGAGCAGCGGATCGGAGACCGTCTGCAGCGCCTGCTGGTACTCGACCACGCGTTGCCCCTGGTGGGCGTGCCGCGCCGTGTCGCCGTGCACGTGCCGGGCGAGCACCGAGCGTCGCGCCTGCTTCAACTGCAGGAACAGCACGTCGTCCGGCGAACTGCCCTCGAGCAGGGCCACGTAGGCGCGCAGGCCGACCGAGCCGACGCCGACCACCTTGTGGGCGATGTCGACCAGGTGGTAGCCGCCGACCACCCGCCGCCAGTGTGGGGCCAGGGTGTCGAGGTAGGCGTCCAGGGCGGCGGCGAGCTGCTCGTACTCGTCGCCGGTCACCCGGCGGATCAGTGGCGGCTCCTCGACGATCCGCCGCCTGCCGTCGCCGGTCTCGTTGGTGAACCGGGGCAGCGCCCGGTCGGAGGTGCGCTTGCGGGCCTCCTTGCCGGCCCGCCGGATCTCGTCCCGCAGGCTCTTCTCGGTCGCCGTCTCGTGCAGCCGCTCGATGTCGAGCCGGTTGTAGGAGCGGGCCATCAGCGGCATGGTCGCCAGCAGCGCCACCTCGTCGCGGTAGGCCAGGACGCAGGCGCGGACCGCGTCGGCGATGTCCTCCTCGGAGTAGCCGTTCTCGCGTCCGGCCACCCACACCGCGGCGGCCAGCCGGCGCAGGTCCCACTCCCAGGCGCCGGGATGCGCCTCGTCGAAGTCGTTCAGGTCGATCACCTGCTCGCCCTCGGGCGAACGGTAGAAGCCGAAGTTGCCCAGGTGTGAGTCGCCGCAGATCACCGGCATGATCCCGGTGAGCGGCAGCGCGGCCACGTCCGAGGCCATCACCACGGCGCTGCCCCGGTAGAAGCCGTACGGCGACGACACCATGCGACCCACCCGGATCGGCACCAGGTCGTCCACCCGGCCCTCGTGGGAGGCGTTGATCAACTCGATCGGGTCGGTGCGCGCCTGGGTCGCGTTCCACACCCCCAGCGCGGTGATCGGCACCCGGTCGCGCAGCGAACGGCCCAGCGCGTAGCGCTCCTCGCGCGTGCTGCCGCGCAACCGGACCGACTCGAAAGGACTGCTGTCGGCGCTGGCCAGGACGGTGTGAATGGTGTGATTCGACATGACAGCTCCTCTCCGGCGCGACGAGCCTAGTACCCGCGCGCCCGGTCTCAGACCGGGACCCCGATGGCGATCAGGTCGGACGCCAGTCCGGCGGCGCCGGTGCTGGCGCGATGCAGCGCCGAGCGCAGCCCGGCGACCCGTGCGCCGCGCACGTTGGCGGCGGAGTCGTCGACGAACGCGATCTCGCCGGGAGGCAGGCCGAGCGCGGCGACGATGTGCCCGTAGAACTCCGCGGACGGCTTCGCGTGACCCAGCTCGTAGGAGTAGAAGACGTGGTCGAAGTGCCGGTCGATGCCGTAGCGGGACCGCATCTGGGCACCCCGGTAGCTCTGCTGGTTGGTGGCCAGGCCGACGAGCAGGCCGGAGCGGCGCAGCCGGCCGACCAGCGCCAGCGACTCGTCGTTGATGTCGATCTCGTGCCAGGCCCCGAGGACCTCGTCCACGTGGGCGCCGGTGCCGGCCGCGAGCAGCGCCTCCAGCCGGGGCCTCAGGTCGGCGCCGGTGAGGCACTCCAGTTCGGCGCGGAAGGCGTCCTCCACGAAGGTGGGCCCGCCGATCCGGGTGAGTTCGTCCAGCCAGCCGGCGCGCGGCAGCTGCAACACCCCGTCGGCATCGAACAGCACGGCCCGCACCGGGGCGTCCAGGGACGGATTGGGCTGGTTCAGGTAGCCGGCGGCCGAGGTCAGCATGCGCTCCCAGTGCGCGCGGGCGCCGGCGGCGTGCGCGCGGGGGACGTCCTCGGCCTCCACGGCCAGCTCCCCGCCGATCCGGACGATGAATCTGCCCGGCCGCCGCCAGCCGGCGGAACCCCAGGTGAATCCGATCCGGTTCGGCGCGACGGTCTGGATGCGGCCCGCCCCGCCGGTTCCCGCCATGCTGTGGCTGGCGTAGTCGCGGCCCGATTCCAGGTCGGGGGCGAGGTGTCCCCAGAGCAGTTCCGGGTGGGCGAAGAGTTCGCGCCGGGCGGCGGCGGGATCGGTCAACGGCGCGGTCAGGGTGAAGGCGTCCACGGCCGCCATTCTTCCGGACGCCGACCCTGCGGACGCCGGGGCAATGAGACCATCCGCGGGTGGGCTTTCTCACCGCGCTGATCGAGGTGATCCTGCCGGTGGTGCTGGTCGCCCTGGTCGGTGTCGTGCTGGCCCGGCGGTTCCGGCTCGACATGGACACCGTCGGCAAGGTCAACCTGTACGGACTGACCCCGTTCCTCGCCTTCGACAGCGTGGTCAGCACCGAGGTCTCCGGCGGCCAGGCGGTGCAGCTGGTCGGCGGCTACCTGCTGGTCACGCTCGTCGCCGGCCTGATCGCCTGGGTTGCCGCCTCGGGTCGGGACGGACCCACCCGGCGCGGCATGATCGCCAGCGTGGTGATCGGCAACAACGGCAACTTCGGGCTGCCGATCGCCCTGCTGGCCCTCGGCCGCACAGGACTCGACCAGGCGGTGGTGATCTTCGTCACCTCGCTGGTGGTGATGTACACGGTCGGGCCCGCCCTGCTCGGCTCGCACGGCGGCGCGGGCGACGCGGTGCTGACCGTGATCAGGCTGCCCGTGATCTGGGCGCTGGCAGCCGGCCTGATCGTCCGAACCACCGGGGTCACCCTTCCGGTCGGTGTGGCGCGCGGCGTCGAGTTGCTCGCCCAGGCGGCGATCCCGATGGTGCTGATCGCGCTGGGCCTGCAACTGGGGCAGCGGTCCAGCCTGCGGCTGACCGCGCCGGTGCTGATCGCGGCCGCCGTCCGGGTGGTGGCGCTGCCGCTGCTGGCCGCGGGCCTCGGCCTGCTGCTGGGACTGGACGGCCTCGAACTGAGCAGCCTGATCCTGGCCTGCTCGATGCCGA
>JAGPGQ010000054.1 GCA_018055925.1 Micropruina sp. | reverse complement strand
AGAACGTCATCGTCCCCGACGGTGTCGAGATCGGCGTCGATCCCGAGCACGACAAGGCCCGCGGGTTCTTCCACGAGGACGGCATCACCGTCGTGCCGAAGAACTTCCCCGTCCCGGCCCCGTAACCGGCGACCCGGATACGCGAAAAGGCCCTGCCTAACTATCTCTGCCCTCCCGTCGACGGGAGGGCAGAGATAGTTAGGCAGGGCCTTTCGGGACGGCGCGTGCCGCGGGGCGCGCGGGCGGGTCAGGACTTGACGGCTGCGAGGAGGCCGTCGCCGACCGGCAGCAGGGTGGCGGTGAACTCCGGCATCTCCTGCACGGCCTGCAGCGCCTCGCGGATGATCAGCGTCTCGTCGTCCTCGTTGGCCTCGTCGGCGACCTGGCCCTTCCACAGGGCGTGGTGCAGCACCAGCAGGCCCCCGCTGCGCAGCAGCCGCTGCGACTGGTCGACGTACTCGACGAATTCCAGCGGGTCGCCGTCGACCACCACCATGTCGTAGACCCCGTCGCTCAGCTTGGGCAACACGTTGAGGGCCGAACCGGCTATCAGCCGCACCCGGCGGGTCGCCACGCCCTCGGCGCTGAAGATCTGCCGGGCCGCCACCTGGTGTTCGTTCTCCAGGTCGATGGAGGTCAGGATGCCGTCCGGCGCCATGCCGCGGATCAGCGCCAGCCCGGACACCCCGGCGCCGGTGCCGATCTCGACCACGTGGCGGGCCTGCAGCAGCCGCGCGAAGAAGGTGAGCGCCGACGTCACGCCCTGGCTGGCGGAGCCGAGGGCCAGCTGGCGGCTCGCCGCCCGGGCCAGTCGCATGGTGTCGTCATCGGTGATGAACGCCTCGGAGAAGGTCCACGACGGAGCGGGGACGGCGGCCTTGGCGGAACGGGGTGCAGGAGTCACGGAGGTCAGCCTATCGAAGCCGCTCCCCGCCGGCGCGGGTGCATCCCGTTAGACTCCCCCCATGTCTCAGCCCCCCTTCGGCCGACTGGTCACCGCCATGGTCTCGCCGTTCACCGCTGACGGCGCCCTCGACCTCGCCGCCGCCCGCCGGCTGGCCGCCCACCTGGTCGACGTCCAGCACAACGATGCGCTGGTGATCAACGGCACCACCGGCGAGGCGCCCACCACCACCGACGCCGAGAAGGCCGCGCTGATCGAGGCCGTGGCCGACGAGGTCGGCGACCGGGCACGGGTGCTGGCCGGGGTGGGCACCAACGACACCCGGCACACCATCGAACTGGCCGGGCAGGCCGCCGCCGCCGGTGCCGACGGGTTGCTGGTGGTCACCCCGTACTACTCGCGTCCACCACAGAGCGCGATCGCCGCACACTTCCTGGCCGTCGCGGACGCCACCGACCTGCCCGTGATGCTCTACGACATCCCGCACCGTTCGGGCGTCCCGATCGACACCGCGACGCTGATCGAGGTGGCGGCCCACCCGCGGATCGTCGCCGTCAAGGACGCCAAGGGCATGGTGGTGGCGTCGTCCACGGTGATCGCCGCGACCGACCTGGCCTACTACTCGGGCGATGACGGCTACACGCTGCCGCTGATGTCGGTCGGCGGCGTGGGCGTCGTGGGCACCTCGACACACTTCACCGGGGCTCGCACCAAGGCGATGCTGGAGCGTTTCCTGGCCGGCGACCTGGCCGGCGCGGTGACCGAGAACGCGGCGCTGCTGCCGGTCTACACCGGCGTGTTCGCCACCCAGGGCTGCATCCTGGTGAAGGCCGGCCTGGCCGCGCGCGGATTCGGTCCGGCCGTGTTGCGCAGCCCCATGATCGAGGCCACCCCCGAGCAGGCGCGGACCTTCGTCGGCCTGTTGGACGCCGCCGGCCTGTAAGGGGCCCGCGTCCCGGGTGTCGCGTCGTCCCCGGGCTCGATCCGGGATCTGGTTGCCGGGTTCGGGTCGGTGCGGGGATCCCGGCGTTCGTCGGGATGACGGGTCGGGGTTTGCGATGCCGGTGGGTCTGGGATGCCGGGTGGTCAGACACTTCCCACTACCCTGAGAGCCATGGATTTCAACGCGAGCGAGATCATCTTGCTGCTCGTGTTGGCCATCGTGCTGTTCGGGCCCGAGAAGCTGCCCGAGCTCGCCCGCAAGACCGCCCGGGTGCTGCACTACGTCCGCCGGATCGCCAACGACGCCCAGGGCCGGCTGCGCGAGGAACTCGGACCCGAGTACGCCAACCTGCAGCTGGCCGACCTGAACCCGAAGGCGTTCGTCGCGAAGCACCTCGGCCCCGACGCCATGGACGACCTGGACTCGGTCGCCGCCGAGGTGCGCTCCGCCCGGACGGGCCTGGACGACGCGCCGACGGCAAGCGGCGATGATCCCGCGGGGAAGGACCAACCCGCCGCCCAGCCCCGTCCGACACCGTTCGATCCCGAGGCCACCTAGTGCCCCGGCCACCGACCTTCGCCCGCTGCGCTCCGCCCGGACGGCGCCCCGCCCGGACGGCGCCCCGCCCGGACGGCGCCCCGCCGCGTTCTCCTCGGTCGCCATACGACCCGGCATGCCTTCCTCGTCGGCCTTGCGAGGCATCCGACCGGACGCCGCTCGCCAGCACGAACGTCGATGGCCGCGGCACTAGCAACCGAGGATCGCTAGCCGAGACGCGCCCGCTACCGACGGGGTAACCTCCCACAGTGACCTCCGCCTCCTCGATCTTCGTGTCCCGGATCAAGGGACTGCCGATGCTGGACGCCTCCGGCGACCAGGTCGGCAAGATCCGCGATGTGGTCCTGCAGAACCGTCCGGGCAAGCGCGCGCCCCGGGTCAAGGGCCTGGTGGTGGAGCTGTTCGCGCTGCGCCGGATCTTCTTCCCGATGGGCCGGGTGCATTCCATCGACGTCAACCAGGTGATCATCTCGGGCGTGGTCAACACCCGCCGGTTCGAGCCCCGCGAGATGGAGAAGCTGGCGATCGACGACCTGTTCGACCGCACCGTGTTCCGGCGCGGCAAACCGGAGCCGTTCACCATCTACGACCTGGCCATCCAGCAGGTCCGGCCGCGCGACTGGGAGCTCAGCGAGGTGGCGTTGCGCGATCAGGCGCGGCGGCGTCCGTTCGCGAAGCCGCACGTGACGATCGTTCCCTGGGACGAGGTCCCGGTGTTCATCCTCAGCGCGGGCCGCGGCGCCGACCAGGTGCTGGCGGCCCTGCAGGAGATGAAGCCGGCCGACGTGGCCCGCGAGCTGCACGACATGGACCCGCAGCGCCGGGCCGAGGTCGTCCAGGCGATGGACGACGAACTGCTGGCCGAGGCGCTGGAGGAGCTGCCCGAGGACGAGCAGGTCGAGGTGATCCAGTCGCTGGAGGCCGAGCGCGCCGCCGATGTCCTGGAGGAGATGGACCCGGACGACGCCGCCGACCTGATCGCCGAGCTGGCCCCCGAACTGGCCGAGGACATCCTGGAGCGGATGGAGCCGGAGGAGGCCGAGGACGTCCGCTCGCTGCTGGTCTACGACGCGGCCACCGCCGGCGGCCTGATGACGCCCGAGCCGGTGATCCTGGCGCCGGACGCCACCGTCGCCGACGCCCTGGCCCGGATGCGCAACGAGGAACTGCCGCCGGCGCTGGCCTGCCTGGCGTTCGTCTGCCGGTCGCCGCTGGACACCCCGACGGGACGTTTCCTGGGCGCCGTGCACATTCAGCGGCTGCTCCGCGAACCGCCCTCGACGTACGCCGCATCGCTGGTCGACAAGGGGATCCGTCCGCTCGCACCGGACTGGAACGTCGCCCAGGTGTCCCGCTACTTCGCCACCTACGACCTGGTCTGCGCCCCGGTGGTCGACGGCGAGGGCCGGCTGCTGGGCGCGGTCACCGTGGACGACGTGCTCGACCACATCCTGCCCAACGACTGGCGGGGCATCCAGCTCGACCAGTTGCAGGAGGGGGTGACCCATGGCTGAGCCCAAGGATCGACTGGACACCCCCGGACGCCGGCGCCGGTCCTGGCTGCCCCGCGTGAAGATCGACAACGACGCGTTCGGCAGCTTCGCCGAGAGTGCGGCGCGGTTCATGGGGACCGGGACGTTCATCGTGTGGATGACGGTGTTCATCTCGGCGTGGCTGGTGATCAACATCTTCTGGCCGCACGTCTTCCGCGACGAGTTCCCGTTCATCTTCCTGACCCTGCTGCTGTCACTGCAGGCCTCGTACGCGGCCCCGTTGATCCTGCTGGCGCAGAACCGGCAGGAGGCCCGCGAGCGGGTCAGCCTCGAACACGACCGCGAAGTGGCCGCCCAGGCCCGCGCCGACACCGACTTCCTGGCCCGCGAGATCGCCGCGCTGCGGATGCGGATCGGCGACCTGGCCACCCGGGACTTCATCCGCTCCGAACTGCGCGACCTGCTGGAGGAGCTGGACCCCGGCGACGAGACGGACCCCGGGGCGCAGCCGTCCGGCCGTCCCGAGCGCTGACGTCGGGCGGGCCGGCCCGCCCCGAGACCCGGGGGAGGCAGCCGGGCCGCGGAGTAGGCTGAATCCCATGCCCGAGAACGCATTGCTGGCTGCCGTCCGTGAGGCCCTCGACGGGGTCATCGACCCCGAGATCCGGCGACCCATCACCGAGCTGGGCATGGTGGACTCCCTGAGCATCGATGACGACGACGTGGTCACCCTGACCGTGCTGCTGACCATTCCCAGTTGCCCGCTGAAGGGCACCATCGAACGCGACGTCACCGCGGCGGTCACCTCGGTGCCCGGCGTGGCCGGGATCAACCTGACCCTGGGCTCGATGAACGACGAGCAGCGCTCGGCGATGAAGCAGCAGTTGCGCGGCGGCCTCGCCGAGCGCAGCATCCCGTTCGCCGACCCCGCCAACCTCACCCAGGTGATCCTGGTGGCCTCCGGCAAGGGCGGCGTCGGCAAGTCCTCGGTGACGGTGAACCTGGCGATGGCCCTGGTCGAGCAGGGCAAGACGGTCGGCGTGCTCGACGCCGACATCTACGGCCACTCGATCCCGCAGATGCTGGGGGTGGCGAACACCGCGCCCACCTCGCTCGACGGCATGATCCTGCCGGTGCCCACGATGGGCCTGAAGGTGATCTCGATGGGCATGCTCAAGGCGAGCCGCGATCAGGTGATCGCCTGGCGGGGCCCGATCCTCGACCGCGCGCTGCACCAACTGCTCTCGGACGTCTTCTGGGGCGACCTCGACTTCCTGCTGCTCGACCTGCCGCCCGGCACCGGCGACGTGGCCCTCTCGCTGGGTCACAAGCTGCCGAACGCCGAGGTGCTGGTGGTCACCACGCCGCAGCAGGCCGCCGCCGAGGTGGCCGAGCGGGCCGGCACCATGGCGTCCATGCTCGACCAGAAGGTGATCGGCGTCGTCGAGAACATGAGCTACCTGGACGTCGGCTGCCCGCACTGCGGCGGCACCCACCGGGTGGACGTGTTCGGCACCGGTGGCGGCGCCGAGGTGGCGGCCACGCTGACCGGCCGGCTCGGCTACCCGGTCCCGCTGCTGGCGGAGATCCCGCTCGACCCGGCCGTCCGGGTGGGTGGGGACGACGGACTCCCGGTCGTGATCGCCGACGGAGCCCGTCCGGCGGCGCAGGCGTTGACCGAGTTGGCGCGCAACCTGGCCGAGCGCAGGCGGTCATTGGCCGGACGGACGCTGAACCTCACCCCGGTGGGATAGCGCGCTGGGCACCCACCCCTGCGGGGTGAGTGCCCAGGCGGACCGACCTCCTACTACTGGTCGGCCGCGGCGTCCTCCGGCACCTCCAGTTCGCCGCTCTCGAACTCCGGACGGACGATCAGCACGTCGCAGCCGGCCCGCTTCAGCACCTCCTCAGCGGTGGACCCGAGCAGGCGGTCGGCCAGTGTGCGATCGTGCAGGGAGCCCAGCACGATCAGATCCGCCCCCTGCTCGCCGGCCGTGGCGACCAACGCCTCGGCCGGTTCGCCGTCGATCAGCAGGGCCGCCGTCACGGTGGCTCCCTCGGCGGCGGCCACCTGCATCGCCTCGCTCAGCGCCAGGCCGGCGGCGCCGCGTCCGAGCACCTGCCCGATCCGGGCGTCGCCGCCCAGGGTGGCGATGTTCTTGGCCTCGTTGCGACGCGACAGCCGGGCGTAGGCGCAGACGATCACCAGATTCGCGTCGTCGTGCTTGGCCAGCCAGGCGGCCCGGCCGACGGTCGGCTCCGCCAGGGACGAGCCGTCCGTGCCCACCACGATGGTGCGGTAGTCCTTCATGGTCATCGGTCTCTCCCTCTCTCAGTGCCCGGCCATCGGCATGGCGGACACATCGTCGACATCGCGGATGGCCCGGGACTCCTTGAGCCACAGCATCATCACGGCGGCGATGGCCAGGAAGGCCGCGGAGAACAGAAGCGCGTTGCCCGGGTTGTCGCCGAGCAGGTTGGTGTAGATCCAGCCGAAGGTCACCGACTGGATCAGCATCGGGATGACGATCATCATGTTGATGATGCCCATGTAGACGCCCAGCCGGGTGGACGGCACCATGCGCACCGCCATGATGTAGGGCACGCCCATGATGGACGCCCACGCGATGCCGAAGCCGATCATCGGAATGAAGATCAGGTACTGGTTCGTCATGAACGGCACGGTGGCCAGACCGATAGCCGCGAGCATCAGACAGGCGGAGTGCACGAGCTTGGCGCCGCGCTTGCGGGCGAAGGCCACCAGCGCGAACGCGACGCAGAACGTCACGATGTTGTACCAACCGTTGACCAGGCCCGTCCACGCCACGGCCTCTTCTTTGCCCTGATCGGTCGGGGGGAACATGTTCTGCGCGATGGTCAGGGCGATGAACTGCCAATAGATCACCAGGCCGTACCACTGAAAGAAGTAGACCAGGGCCAGCTTGCGCAGTTCGACCGGCATGTCGCGAATCGCCTCGCCGATCTCGGCGATCGCGGGGCCGAAACCGCCCTTCTTGCTGCGCAGCGCAGCGAGCTCCTCAGCACTGGGCGGAATCTCCGGGGTGCGCAGAATCGAGATCAGAACCGACCCGATCGAGCAGACCGCGCCGAGCATGAACGACCCGACCACCCAGTAGGGGATGCCAGCCTGAGTCGATCCCTCGATGAACTTCTGGAAGACGAACAGCGACACGTTGGCCAGGGTGATGCCCAGGCCGGTGAAGAAGGACTGGGCGAGAAAGCCCTTGCCGAGCTGTGACGGCGGCAGCTTGTCGGCGATGAACGCCCGGTAGGGCTCCATCGCGGTGTTGTTGCTGGCGTCCAGCAGCCACAGCAGCAGCACGGCCATCCAGACCGCGGTGACGAACGGGAACAGGAACAGGCAGATGCTGCAGCCGATCGCCCCGATCAGGATGAAGGGCTTGCGCCGCCCCCAGCGTGGGCTCCAGGTGCGGTCCGACAGCGCGCCGATCAGCGGCTGGACCAGCAGGCCGGTGATCGGCCCGGCCAGGTTCAGGATCGGCAGGTCGTGCGGGTTGGCGCCGAGGAACTCGTAGACCGGGTTCACCGCGGTCTGCTGCATGCCGAAGCTGTACTGGATGCCGAAGAAGCCGAAGTTCATCACCAGGATCTGCGGCATCGTCATCAACGGCTTCGTCCGGACGATGCTGGTGTGCTGGATGCTGCTGGTCTCCGCGCTCATCGCCCGCCCTCCTTCGCGCCGGCCAGGTAGTCGGCCAACCGGGTCATTTCCTTCTCCCACGCCTCGCCGTGCCAGCTGGCGACGTCGGGCTCGTAAGGGCCCTGGATGATGCGCACGAGGGTGTTGTCGCGGCCCATCCGGGTGAACTCGACCCTCAGCTCCAGCGGGACGTCGGGGTCGATGCCGGGGTCTCCGGTGATCCGCTCGCGGGAGACGAAGACGTCCGGCCGGAAGAACTCGGTGTAGACACCGTCGGTGCCGACCCGGGTCGTCGGATCGTTGTCGCGCACCTTGACGTGGTGGTGCCGTCCACCCAGCTCCTGGGTGCCGGACACAGTCCCGGTCTCGACGTGCCAGCCCGGTGAGCCGCGCCACTGGGCGAGCTCGCCCGGCTCCGTCCAGGCATCGAATACACGTTCTCGGGGGGCGTCGAACTCCCGCTCGACGGTCACTATCACGTTGGCTGTCACACCATTCACCTCGCTGTGATCTGGGCGTCGGCACGTTGAGCCGGCTGGCCGGCCAGGATGCGCCTTTGCACTCTCTGGGGATGTTGCAGTGTGAAGCTTCACAGGGCGGCGTGAAATTTGCAATATTGTCTCGCAACCCTCCACAGTTCCCGGCTGAAGTGTTGCGTTCGTTGTCCACATGGAGGACGGCGATGGAAGCCTTCCACGATCGGTTCGGCTCGGTTGGCCCGCGACCTCGCTCCGGGGCGGTGTGGGGCGATGCCGTAGGGTTTGGCGCGTGAACGAGGAGTCGAGCACGCCGAAGCGGACGGAGCGCGCGCGCCTGGCCGATGTGGCCGCTCGGGCGGGGGTCTCGGTGGCCACCGCGTCCCGCTCGCTGGGCGACGGGGCCAAGGTCTCGCCGGACACCCGGAAGCGGGTCCTGGACGCCGCCCGCGAGCTCTCCTACGAGACGTCCAAGCGGCAATCCGGATCGGGCTCGCGCACCCGTGGCGCCGTCGCGATCATCGTCCCGTTCGTCACCCGCTGGTTCTTCGCCAAGGCGACGGTCGCCGCCCTCGACGTGCTGCGAGCCAGCGGCCACGATGTGCTCCTCTACCATCTCGGGAGTGCGAGCGCGCGCGACGACTTCTTCGAGCGGATGCCCTTGGCGGCCGGGGTCGACGGCGTCCTGTCGCTGTCGATGCCGCTCACCCAGGTGCACACCCTGTCGTTGCGTGCCCTCGGCCTGCCGCTGGTCAGCATCGGCTCACACATCGATGGCTTCCCCTCGGTGGGGATCGACGATGTCGCCGCCGGCCGCCTGGCGGCCCATCACCTGCTGAACCAGGGTCATCGGCGGATCGGCCTGATCGCCGGCAGGCCGGACGACACCCGGTTCGACTTCACGGCCTCGATGAGTCGGCGGCTGGGCTACGAGGAGGCGCTGGCCTCGGTGGGCCTCGGCTTCGACGAGCGGCTCGTGGTGGAGGGCCCGCACGGCATCGACGGCGGGGCGCTGGCGATGACTGAGCTGCTGACCAGGCCGCACCTGCCGACTGCGGTTCTGACCGAGTTCGACGAGCTCGCGCTCGGAGCGTTGTGGGCGTTGCGGCGCGCGGGCCTGCGCGTTCCGCAGGACATCTCGGTCGTGGGCATCGACAACAGCGAGATGGCCGAGTTCGTGGACCTGACCACGGTGGCCCAGGACGTCGATGCGCAAGGCCGCGAAGCGGCCCGGATGCTCCTGCAGTTGCTGGGCGACGAGCCGGGCAACCCGAGCCCGGATCCGGTGCTCTATCCCGTCCACCTGGTGTTGCGCGGCAGCAGCGCCCCGCCACCGGTCCGTCCCGGCGGGCCGGTGCCACCCGCGGGTGGAGCGGGCGCCGAAACCGGGTCGCCGCAGGGGCGTTGGGATGAACCACCCGAGACGAGCGCGCACAATTGACCTACCGGTGGCCCCAGGGAGTCTCGCGGCGGCGACCCGAACGATCGACGGAAGGAACCCGATGACCCAGCCCAACCCACGGCTCAGTTCGCTGTTCGAGCTGGAGTACCCGCAGTCGGTGGGTGTCTACGACAGCTACGCGCAGGTACAGGCAGCGGTGGACTTCCTCGCCGACGCCAAATTCGCCGTGCAGAATCTGGCGATCGTCGGCACCGACCTGAAGTCGGTGGAACGCGTGACCGGACGCCGCAACTGGGGAACCGTGCTGGTCCGGGGACTACAGAGCGGCGTGTCGACCGGCCTGATGGTGACCTTCATCCTGTGGTTCCTGCAGCCGCAGACGAACCCGCTGGTGCTGCTGCCGGGGGCGCTGCTGATCGGCATCCTGATCGGCATCGCCTTCGCCGGCATCGGCTACGCGGCGTCCCGGGGCAAGCGGGACTTCAACTCGATCAGCCAGACCCTGGCGGCCAGCTACCAACTGCTGTGCGAGCACAAAGTGGCGGCCCAGGCGCGGGAGCTGCTGGCCACCATGCCCGGCGCCCGGGCGGCCGCCCTCGACCCGCGCAACGCCCCGCAGCCCTGGCAGCCCCCGTATCCGGGTCAGCCGGGCCCGGCGGCCTACCCCGCTCAGTACCCGGGACAGGCCGGGCCGGCCCAGCCGTACCCCGCCCAGCCGGCACCGGGTCAGTACCCGGCGCAGCCGCCCTACGGCGTCCCCGGGCAGGCCGGCTACCCGGTTGCGCCGCCGTCGGCGAGCCAGCAGCCGTCCGTGCAGACCCCCGATGCCCAGGCTCCGGAGGCCGGCCAGCCGCACCGCCCCTACGGTGAGTACGGCGCCTCGGACGGCATCGGTCGGGTTCCGTCCGGCGAGCCGGACGTCCCGGAGCAGGAGGGCCGCACCCCGCGCGGCGACAACTGACCCGCGTCGCTCGCCGGGCCCCCGGCATCGCGGACTGCGGGCACGGAGACCTCAGGATACGAAAAGGGCCGCCCCGTCGGGCGGCCCTTTCCGTTTGGGTGACGTCGGGTCAGCGCTGGACGTGCTGCTCGTCGATGACCACGGTCTTGGCGATCTTGTCGGCGAAGGTCTGCTTCTTGGCGTCCCACAGCGGGAACAGGAAGCCAAGGGCACACACCAGCGAGTCGAGGAAGTGGGCGGCGGCCCGCAGGATCGCGGTGTTCTGGGGCGGGGTCTGGCCGGTGTCCTCCATCACCACCCGGACCTTGCCGATCTTGTGGCCGAAGGAGTAGCCGGTGGTCGCCACCCGGTAGCCGGTGTTGTAGACCCACCAGCCGACGGCCAGCACGGTCGACAGCAGGTTGGCGCCGTAGCCACCGTTCGGCAGCACGATGCCGATCAGGATGCCGATGATGATGCCCGGCACGACGAAGTCGATCAGGCCGCCGATCGCCCGGCGTCCCCAGGTCGCCAGCACCGGACCGGACGGTGCGTACGGGTTCGGCTGGTAGCCGCCGCCGTAGGGCGTCGGTGCGCCGTACGGGGACGGTGCACTGTAGGGGGCGTTCGGGTCGTAGCCACCCTGCTGCGGAGCGTTGCCGTACGGAGCACCGCCGTAGGGCGCCTGACCGTAGCCGCCGCCCGCGTTCGGGTCGTAACCACCCTGGGCGGGCGGCTGCTGACCGTAGGCCGGGGGCTGCTGACCGTAGGGGTCCTGGGTCGGCGCGCCATAGGACGGGGTCTGGCCGAAGCTCTGGTCGGGGGTGCTGGGCACCTGGCCGTAGCCGGGGGCGCCGCCGTAGCCGGACGAGGCCGGATCGCCGCCGCTGGGCGCCGAATAGCCCTGCCCGTAGCCGGGCGGCTGGTAGCCGCCGCCCTGGGGTGCGTCGGCGCCACTGGAGCCGCTCGGGGCGGCCGGTTGGCCGGCGTCCCAGCTCGGCGGCTGGTAGCCGCCGGCCGCCGGGGCGTCCGCGCCGCTGGGCCCGCTGGGGGCGGCGGGGGAGGACTGGGCGTCCCACCCGGGCGGGCCGTACCCGGGTGCCGGGGCACCCTGGTCGGGGGCCGAGTAGCTGGGCGGATTGTCGCCGCCCGGCTCCTGGCCGTCGCCGGAGCCTTCCGGCTTATTGGGGTCGTTGTTCCACGTCTGGTTGCTCACGTGTCTCTCCTGGGTTCGAGATCAGGTGCACCGATCCTACGGCGATGCGGGCGCAGTGCCGCCGTTGCCGTCCATGTCGGTGGCGATAATGGCGTCATGTCGTCCGAAACGGTTCCCGCGCGCGCCTTCGATGCGCTTCGCGGACTGCGGTCGCTGGCCGTGTTCGGTGCGGTCGGGTTCGGGCTGAGCGCGCTCGCGGCGACCACCGGGCTGGGCATCCCCTGTCCGTGGCGGTCGTTGACCGGCACCTTGTGCCCGCTGTGCGGCGGCACCCACGTCGGCATGGCGCTGCTGGGCGGCGACCTGGCCGGGGCGTGGGCGGCGAACCAGTTCGTCGTCGTCGGACTGGTGGGCCTGGCCGTGCTCGGGTTGCTGTGGACGGTCGAGGCGCTGGGCGGCCGCGCCGTCCGCCCGCCGCGGGTGCTGCGCGGGCGTCCGGATCGCTGGTGGGTGGCGGTCGGCGTGGTAGCGGTGCTGTTCGCCGTGTGGCGCAATCTTCAACCGCTCGCCTGAAGGGGTGAACGGGTGGGCCGCGGTGGTGTCGCTCGGAATGACCCGCTTGCGGTGTCGCCGCGATTCGTACCCGGGCCTGCGGCTCAGGGCTCGCGGCCGCGGAACACCAGCACCAGGGCCCGGCAGCCGAGGACGAACGCGAACAGCAGCAGGGTGAGCCCGCCGAAGGTGGACACCCGCAGCACCGGGGTCAGCTGCGGGCCGAGCTCGCTGAGCGTCAGGGCCACGCCGCAGGCGGCCGCGGTCGCCGCGAGCACCACCAGCACGATCTGGTGCATCAGTCCGGTCAGGAAGCGGCGCTCGCCCGCCTCGCCGAGACCGTGGACGCGGACCGCGAGCGTGCCCGCCTCGAGCCGTTCGGCAATGCCGACCAGCCGCCGCGGCAGGCGCTGCAGGGCGGGTAGGTTGGCGGCGATCAGGTCTCTCAGGTCGTCGGTGCCGGGGATGGCCAGGCCGTCGGAGGTGAGCTTCGGGGTGAGGTCGCGGGCCAGCGCGACCAGGTCGAGCTGCGGGTCGAGCAGCCGCAGCGTGCCCTCCACGGCGCCGAGCGCCCGGAACGCGGCGGCGATCTGGCCGGGTACCCGCAGGCCGTGCCGGACCACCACCTCGAACAGGTCGACGATGGTGTCGTTCAGCGGCAGCCCGCCGCCGAACCGCATGATCAACTCGGCCACCTCGCGCTCCAGGGCCCGCTCGTCCAGGGCGGGTGGCGCGATCAACAGGTCGCACAGCGCGGACGTCGCCGCGGCGCCGTCCTGCCGGTCGAGGGCGAGCAGCAGCAGCGCAAGCGAGGTGCGGGCCGTGGCGTCGATGCGCCCCACCGAGCCGAAGTCGAGCAGCGCCAGCCGTCCGTCGCGCAGCAGCATCACGTTGCCGCCGTGCAGGTCGGCGTGGAAGATGCCGGTGACCAGCAGCTGCCGCAACACCGCCAGCAGCAGTTCCTCGGCCAGACGGCGGCGCGTCGCGGGATCGAGCGCATCGAGTTCGGTGGGGGCGCGCGACAGCGGGACGCCGTCCAGGGCGTCCATCGTCAGCACCCGGGCCGACGAGAACGCCGGATGTGGCCGCGGCACCACGATCGGGCCGGAGCCGCAGGCGACGAGGTTGCGCAGCTCAATCCGGTAGTCGAGCTCCTCGTCCAGGGAGCGGGCGAAGCCGGCGGCCAGGTCGACGGTGCCCAGCGCCCGGCCCCAGCCGGTGCGCCGTTCGGCCAGCGCGGCCAGTCGGTTGACGATGTCGAGATCGGCGGTGACGGTGGCCCGGGCGGTCGGACGCTGCACCTTGACCACGACCGCCTCGCCGGAGCTCAGCGTCGCCCGATGCACCTGCCCGACGGAGGCCGCCGCCAGCGGCTCGTCGTCGAAATCGGCGAACAGCACGTCGGGGGAGGCTCCCAGCTCCTGCTCGATGACTGTCCGGACGCCCGCCGCCCGCTCGGCGGGGACGTCGCTGTGCAGCGTCGACAGCTCCCGGATGTAGACCGCCGGCAGCAGATCGGGCCGGGTGGCCAGCATCTGCCCGAGCTTGACGAAGGTCACCCCGCCGTCGGTCAGTGCGTCACGCAGCGCGCGGGCCGTCCGGGCGTCCTCGCCGCCGATCCGGACGCCGGGCCGCAGATAGCGGCGCAGCCCGCGGCGGACCAGGATGCGCACGATGGCGGCGTAGCGGCGTCCGCGCCGCCACCGCTGCGGCAGCGAACGGACCAGCTCGACCGGCCCGGGCAGGCTCCCGGTGGGCACGATCGCCTCGCCGATCGCCAGCAGGCCGACCTCGATGGCGATCATCCAGGCGCCGAACAGGGTGATCACCAGCACGGCGGCGCCGGCGTCCGGGTTCCACTCGAGGACCTCATGGACGCCGAGCTGGGGCAGCGCCCAGGTCAGCAGCGGGGCGGTGCTGGCGTTGACGATCAGCGACAGCGCCAGGGTGCGCGGCCAGCCGACGGGGGTTCCGAGCAGGCGCCGGGCCAGCCAGCCGATGATCAGTGCGTTGATCAGTGAGGAGATCAGCACGCCCACGGTCGCCATGGCCTCACTGTATAGACGGCCCCGTGCCGGGCCGGTGGAGGGACTGATGAGGTCAGGCGTCGAGCAGCGTCCAGCCGAGGCGCTCGGCGGCGGCCCGGTCGAAGGTGACTGTCTCGTCCACGCCGAACAACTCCATGGCTCCTTGGATGAGCGCATCGGCGAAGTCCGCGCCGGCCTCGGCGAGGCTGAGTGCGCGGACGACGCCCTCACCGTCGTCGAACTCGAGCACCTCAGTCTCGACCAGGCGCCGGATGACGGCGAGGCAGGTCGCGCGCGGCAGCCGCTTCGCGCGGGCCAACACCCAGTAGGTCTCCGCGAGCGTCACCTGGGTGATGAAGCCGGGGGAGCCCGTGCCCAGCTCGCGGAGGAACCGCGCGGCGATCGGGCCCTGGACGGGGTCGTCCTGCAGCAGGACGCGGAGCAGGACGTTGGTGTCGATTCCGGTGAGCCGGGATCGGGGACCACTCACGGCCGATCCTCCGGCAACCCTCGCAGACCGCTAGCCGCCCCGCCCTCGGCGATCGCGTTGTCGATCTCGTCGATCGTCAGCACGGGCGCCGTCGGGTCGTGCAGCATGCCGATCAGATCATCGACCCCGCCGGTGCGCGGCACGAGCCGATACTGACCCTCAGACACCTTGACGAACATTACCTTCGACCCGGTGGTGAGACCGAGATCATCGCGGACGTCCTTGGGGATGGTCACCTGGCCCTTGCTGCTCAGCGTTGCGGTCGACACGATGTCCTCCTTCGAATCTGAAAGAAGCTTACTGTGCGGCCGATGGTAAGGAGCTGTTGATTTCGTTACCCAGCGGTGCGCGGTTGGGATCTCGGCATCGTGACACGATGCCCACGTAGGTGCACGATTTCGCGTCCGGACCCGAAATCGTGCACCCCGGTGCGCATCGTGTGGCGATGCCGAGATCGAGACACCTCCCGACGCCGGTCGAGCGTGACCAGCAGCGGGGTCTCGACAAGCTCGACCAGCAGGGGGCTCGACCGGCGAGGAGGTCTCAGCTGTCCGCCGTGTCTCCCGCGAGGAACTCCGAGTAGGTCGAGCTGGCCGGAGCCGGGGACTCCGATCACGACAACCGGGCAGGTTCTTGCTGCGATGAGCCGGTAGGAAGCTTGATCTGCAAGGTGGCCAGTCCCCAGACTCGTGTCGAGATGCCGGTTCGCGTACCAGCGGAGGTGACGATGGGTTGGTTTGGGCGGGGGCGGCGTGGGCAACGCGGGAAGGTGGTGGTGGTCGGGGCTGGCCTGGCCGGCCTTGCGGCTGCCCGCCGATTGGCGGTCTACGGGTTCGAGGTGGTGGTCCTTGACCGGAACCCACAACCGGGCGGTGCTTGCCGCTCGATCGTCGAGGACGGGTTCGTGTTGGACCTGGGGTTCCACGTGGCGCCCGGCGGTTCCCTCGAGGAGGTCTGTGATCCTGCGGAGTACCTGCCCCTGCTCCGGCCGCTGGGGACGCCCCTCCTGCAGGGGTCCACGGGGCCGGTGGACCTGGAGGAAGCGCGGTTGTTCACACCGCACGGGGCCCCCTTTGACGAGATGGCCGAGGAGTTGGGTGGGCTGGGCGACTTCGCCGCCATGACGCTGTCGGTGCACCCGGATCGACCGTGGGCCGAGGTGCTGGGTGAGGATCGTCCCGCCCTCACCACGGTGTATCGGGCGCTATCCATGAGTGTGGACGGCTCGGCGATGTTCAACCGGACGAACGACATCGCCGAAGCCTGGCTCGGCGGGTCCGGCGCCCTTCTCGCTGGTGGCATGGCCGACCTGGTCGGCCTTCTTGCGCAGGGCGTCCGAGTCACCTGCGGGGTCAACGTTGAGCGGGTGACTCGCGGGTCGGATTCCTGGTTGCTTGACACCACCAGTGGGCCGGTTGCCGCGGATTTCGTGATCAGCCCCCGGGGAGCCGACGTGCAGCACGGCCCACTCGAGTGGAGTTGCTCGTGGTTCGCCGCTCCCGAAGCGCCCACGCAGCACCCAGGGGTGCAATTCTGGCCCTTGTCGCCTCAGGTGTCGATCCACACCTGTGTGGTCAGCAATGCCGCTCCGGAGCGCGCTCCCCACGGTGCACTGATTTCGGCGACCTGGAACGGACCCGACATCGACGTCCGGAGGCGCTTGGGCGAGCTGTACGGCACTGACACCGAAGCGTGGCGGCTGCTGGCGCAGCAACGCTTCGGCAGCGCACCGTCGGCGCTTTCCAGTCGTGAAGTGGCTCGGGGGCATTGGGAGCTCGGTCGAGCCTTCGGGCATGTTCCGTCAGTTCGCTTGGGCGAGGAACTCGCGGACGGGTTGGCCGCAAAGCAGCTCGGTGTCCGCGCCTTCGGGCCGCTGCGCCGCGAGATGCGCCGTCGTTGGCAATGGGAACAAGCCGCCATGTCGGAGGACTGACCAACCGAGTGGGGCGCGGGCGCGCTTGGATCGACAAGCTCGACACCGACGCGAGGTTCTCAGCTGTCGGCCATGTCTCCGGCGAGGTATTCCGAGTAGGCCGGCAGGTCGAGCTGGCCCGAGCCGGAGACGCCGATCACGATCACCGGTGAGCTGCCGTCCTCGGCGGCCTGTCGAGCCTCGCGCAGGGCGCCGGCGATGGCGTGGTTCGACTCGGACGCCGGGACGATCCCCTCGGTCCGGGCGAACAGGACGCCGGCGGCGAACGCCTCGCGTTGCTTGACGCTGATGGCGTCCAGCAGGCCGAGGTGCTTCACGAAGCTGATCAGCGGGGCCATGCCGTGGTAGCGCAGTCCGCCGGCGTGCACCGGGTCGGGCACGAAGTCGGGGCCTAGCGTGTACATCTTCAGCAGCGGCGTCATGCCGGCCGTGTCGCCGAAGTCGTAGCGGTACTCGCCCTCGGTCAGCGACGGCGCAGCCTTCGGCTCGCAAGCGACGAGCCGGGTGGACGTCCGGCCGTCCAGGTTCTCGCGCAGGAACGGCAGCGCCAGCCCGGCCAGGTTCGAGCCGCCGCCGGCGCAGCCGTAGACGACGTCCGCCTGGGTTTCGCCGAACTCGGCCAGCTGCAGCAG
>JAGPGQ010000266.1 GCA_018055925.1 Micropruina sp. | reverse complement strand
CCCGAGTTGCGCCGCGATCTCAAGCATGCCGGCGCCTAGTGCCCCGGCCACCGACCTTCGCCCGCTGCGCGACGCCCGGTCGGCGCCTCGCTGCGTTCTCCTCGGTCGCCGTACGACCCGGTATGACTCCCTCGTCGGCCTTGCGAGGCATCCGACCGGACACCGCTCGCCAGGACGCACGTCGATGGCCGCGGCACTAGCCTCGATCCACCGATCCGCGCCTACTGTGCGACCCCGGCCGGGCACACCGGCTGCGCCGAGAACGCTCGCCGTACGACCCGGTATACCTTCGCGCACCCGGCTACCCAGGGCACCCATCCGGTGCCGCTCGCCACGGCGCCCATCGGCGGATCGAGGCTGAGGTAACCGCCTGTCGATCATGTCCCGGTGCGGCATACCGGCGACCTGCCGCCCCGAATCGTGCGCCGTCCGGGGTGGTCGTACGGCGAGCGCGGCCGGCGAGCCAGTGCGCGCACCCCAGTCACCCTGGCGAATGCCGGGGTCTCGGTTTGTTCGGACGTCCGTCCAGAGATCCCGGGGCGAGCCCGGGATGACAGCCGGGTGTCGCGCAGATCGGTGGGTCGAAGTTCAGACCAGGAAGCGGTAGAACGGGCTGTCCGGCAGGATGCGCTCGGCCATGATCCGGCTGAGCTTCATCCGCTCCAGCAGCGCCGGCAGCTCGTCCGGATCGCCCAGCTCGACGCCGACCAGGGCCGGGCCGGTGTCGCGGTTGGACCGCTTCACGTACTCGAACAGGGTGATGTCGTCGTCAGGGCCGAGCACATCGTCGAGGAACCGCCGCAACGCCCCCGGCTCCTGCGGGAAGTTGACCAGGAAGTAGTGCTTGCGGCCCTGGTAGACCAGCGCCCGCTCGGCGATCTCGGCGTACCGGGAGAGGTCGTTGTTGCCGCCCGAGATGATCGCCACCACCACCCGGCCGGGGGACGGCTTGTAGATGCCCAGCGCGGCGGTGGCCAGGGCGCCGGCGGGTTCGGCGATGATGCCGTCGGTCTGGTAGAGCTCGAGCATCTCGGCGCAGATCCGGCCCTCGGGGACCGAGAACATGTACGGCTTGAGCCGTTCGGCGATCTCGAACGTGAGGTCACCCACGCGGCGGACCGCGGCGCCGTCCACGAAGGTGTTCAGCTTGGGCAGGTCGCGGGGGCGCCCGGCGTCCAGCGCGGCGGCCATCGAGGCGGCGCCGGACGGTTCGGCGCCCACGACCTTGCACCTGGGGTGCCTCTCGGCCAGCCAGCTGAGGCAGCCGCCCAGCATGCCGCCGCCGCCGACCGGGACGATCAGCGTGTCGGGTGCCCGGCCCAGCTGGTGGACGATCTCGGCCGCCACGGTGCCCTGCCCGGCGATCGTGCGGGGATCGTCGAAGGCCGGCACCAGGGTGCGGCTCTCCTCGGCGACGTGCTCGTGGGCGCCGTCGGCGGCCTCGTCGTAGGTGTCGCCGGTGACGATCAACTCGACCCAGCCCTCGCCGAGCTGCTGCATGCGCTGCCGCTTCTGCCGCGGCGTGGTGGACGGGATGAAAATGGTGCCGCGAATGCCCAGTCTGGCGCAGGCGTACGCCACACCCTGGCCGTGGTTGCCGGCACTGGCGCAGACCACCCCGGCGGCACGTTCCGCGGAGGTGAGTTGGGCGATCAGGTTGTAGGCGCCGCGCAGCTTGTACGACCTGACCGGCTGCAGGTCCTCGCGCTTCAGCCACACCTGGGCGCCGGTGGCGTCGGAGAGTCGCTGGTTGTACTGCAGGGGAGTCTCGGTGACCACTCCGGCCAGCCGGGCGGCGGCCTCGTCGATGCCTTGCGCGGTGACGCTCATGGCCCCATTCTCACCGGCCGCGTGCCCGTCAGCCCGCAGTGCGCCGCCGCCGAGACGGCGCCACCGGCGGCGTGTCGCCGGCGACCAGTTCGTCGAGTGCCGGCTGCTGCCTGACCAGCGCCGCGCGCTCGTCGTCGTCGCGCTCACGGGCGCCGATCATCGGGGTGACCTGGGCCGCGTCCTCGACCAGTTCGGGCGCGGTGATCGGCCGGACGGCGGCCTCGACCGCCTGCACCCGCTTGAGTTCGGCGTCGGTCACGTGCAGGTCGCGGAGCTTGCGCGCGGTGGGGAAGACCCGGCCCTCGATGGAGCCGACCGCCTCGTTGTAGGCCCGGACCGACGTGGTGAGCGCGCGGCCCACCTTGTCGAAGTGGCCACCCAGCCGGCCCAGCCGGTCGTACAGCTCACGGGCCAGCTCGGACACCTCGGCGGCCGACTCGGCCAGCGCCGCCTGCTTCCAGCCGTAGGCGACGGCGCGCAGCAGCGCGATCAGGGTGGTCGGGGTGGCCAGCACGACACTGCGCGCGGCGGCGTACTCGTGCAGGTCGGGCAGCTGGCTCAGGGCCTCGGCGGCCAGCGCCTCGCTCGGGATGAACATCACCACGAACTCGGGCGTGCCCAGGTCGGACTTGAAGTACTGCTTGCCGGACAGCTGATCGACGTGCGTCCGGACGTTCTTGGCGAACCGCGCCAACCCCGCGGCGCGGGCCGCTTCGTCGTCGGCCTGGTGGGCGTCCAGGAAGGCGCTCAGCGGGACCTTCGAGTCGACCCAGACGAACCGGTCGTCGCCGAGCAGAACCTTCAGATCGGGCCGGATCACCTGCTCGGCGGTGGTGCTGGTGGTCTGCTGGGTGAAGAAGTCGCAGTGCTCCACCATGCCCGAGATCTCGACCACCCGCTTCAGCTGCTGCTCGCCCCAGTGCCCGCGGACGTGCGGCTTGCGCAGGGCCGTGGTCAGCGCCTGGGTCTCGGTGCGCAGCCGCTCCCCGGTGTCCTTCACCGAGGCCACCTGGCTGACCAGTTCGGTGGCCAGCCGGACCCGCTCCTTCTCGACCTCGACCAGGCGTTCGTTGAACCGGGTGAGGGTCTCGCGCACCGGCGCCATCAGCTGCTCGGTGGCGCGCAGCCGCTGCTCGGCGGTGGCGTCGGCGGCCTTACCCTGCCGCTCCAGGGTCTCGGACGACAGCACCTTGAACTGGGCCACCAGCGACTCCCGGTCGGCCGCTAGCTCCTCGGCCCGCTTCACCGCGGCCTCGCGCTGCGCCTGCGCCGCGGCCAGCCGGGCGGAGATCTCGGCGGCCTGCGCGAGTGCCTCGGCCGCCTCGCTCCGGGCCCGCTCGACGTCGGTGCCGGCCCGGGCCAGCTCGGTGCGGGCGTCGGCCGCCTCGGCCCGCGCGGCCGCGGCCGAGGTGCGTGCCTCGGCGGCCTCGGTGCGGGCGTCCGCGGCCTGTTGGTGGGCGGCGGAGACCTCGGCCCGGGCGGCCGCCGCGGCGGCCGCGTCGTGCGCGGCCGACTCCGACCGCTGGGCGCGCAGCAGCAGCCGCGTCACCAGCGCGCCGGCCAGGGCGCCCACGGTCACGGCGATCAGGATCCAGGCAACGATCTCCATGCCTGAGATCCTGCCGGGTGGCTCCGACAAAACCGGTGACCGACTCGGCCGGCCGCCCAGGTGGACGCGCCGATTCCTCGCCGGACGGGCCCGTCCGGAGCCGTCCGCCAGGGGTTTCGACGTGCCCAACCGTCGAGGCGACGGATCGATCAGTGGTTCCATAGGGTTCTCGACAGTGAGAGGAGCCCGGTCGATGAACCATCTGGAGTCGCTGGCGGCGTTCGTGACGGCGAGCCCGTCGTCGTTCCACGCGGCGCGGGAGGTCGCCACCCGGCTGCGGGCCGCGGGCTTCGAGGAGGTCAGCGAGAGCGACCCGCCCAGCGCCCTGCCCGGCGGCCGGGTGTTGGTGCGCGACGGTGCCGTGATCGCCTGGCGGATCCCCGCGCGGCCCCTCCGGCCCGCCTTCCGGATCGTCGGGGCGCACACCGACTCGCCCGGCTTCCTGCTGAAACCGCAGCCCAACTCGTCCATGCTCGGCTGGCAGCAGGTGGGTGTCGAGGTGTACGGCGGGCCGCTGCCGAACTCCTGGCTCGACCGTGAGCTGGGCGTCGCCGGACGCCTGGTCACCCTGGACGGCGAGACCGTCCTGGTGGCCACCGGTCCGCTGTTGCGCATCCCGCAGGTCGCGCCGCACCTCGACCGCAGCGTGCACGAGAAGCTGGTGCTCGACCGGCAGCAGCACCTGCACCCCGTGCTCGCTGTCGGCCATCCCGGTACCGACATCGTGGCCCTCGTGGCTGGCGCGGCCGGCGTGGACCCCCACGAGGTGCTGGCCCACGAACTGGTGCTGTACCCGACGGAGGCGCCCCAGGGCTTCGGGCTGGGCGGCGAGCTGTTCGCGTCCGCCCGGCTGGACAACCTGGTCAGCGTGCACGCGGGGCTGACGGCGCTGGCCGCGGTCGACGATCCGGAGGCGATCCCGGTCCTGGCCTGCTTCGATCACGAGGAGGTGGGGTCCGCGAGCGCCACGGGAGCCAGCGGCCCGCTGCTGGAGGGGGTGCTGGCCGGCATCGGTTCGGCCCTCGGCTGGGGCGTGCCGGAGACCCTCGCGGCCCGGGCGAATTCGCTGCTGGTGTCGGCGGACGCCGGGCACGCCGTCCACCCGAACTATCCCCAGCTGCACGATCCCGACCACCGGCCGGTGCCGAACGCCGGGCCGCTGATCAAGTTCAACGCCAACCAGCGCTACGCCACCGACGCGCCCGGTGCCGCCCTGTGGCGCCGCGCCTGCCTCGAGGCGGGCGTGCCCACCCAGGACTTCGTCTCGAACAACGCGGTGCCCTGCGGCTCGACCATCGGACCGCTGTCGGCCACCCGGCTCGGCATCCGAACGGTCGACGTCGGCGTGCCGCTGCTCAGCATGCACTCGGCCCGCGAACTGTGCGGGGCGCAGGATCCGGGCTGGCTGGCGGACGGCCTGGCCGCGTTCTACACGCTGCCGGTGTGAGTGCCGGCGCGGGATCCCGGCGTTCGCCGGGATGACGTGGCCGGGTGGCGGAGCGGGATCCCGGGGCAAGCC
>JAGPGQ010000265.1 GCA_018055925.1 Micropruina sp. | reverse complement strand
CCCTCGAACGGGACGTTCCCTATATTAGTCTCTCGGACTATTTTACTCAAGTCGGTCGGTCCCACCGAGGACGGCTCCTCGCAACCCGGGGGACGGTTCCCCTCGCACCCAGGGGACGGTTCCCCTTCGTTCGAGATTCGCACGGTAGGGACGGTTCCTCCGCGCGAAACGTCCCCTGGGTGAGCGCTGGGTCCTGGCGATCTCGACATCGCCGTCCGATGGAGGGAAACCTCGCCGATGTCGTGTAGCGACCCGAAAGCCGTTAAGGCTTCCCTTCATCCGGCAGCGATCTCGACATCGCCAGCCGGTGACGGACGGCATCCGGGACGCGCAGGCGATCGCAGAGCGCGGCGAGGGCTGAGGGTCTCGGCGCATACGACGCCCCGGTCGGCACGGAGCGGCGTTGATAGGTTTGCGCCCATGACCACCGCGCCCGCCGCCAACGACTTCATTCGCGACATCGTCCGGCGCGACAACGAGCAGGGCACGTTCGGCGGACGCGTCCAGACCCGGTTCCCGCCGGAGCCGAACGGCTACCTGCACATCGGGCACGCCAAGGCGATCGTGGTCGACTTCGGCATCGCCAAGGACTTCGCCGGGGTGTGCAACCTGCGGCTGGACGACACCAACCCCGACACCGAAGAGACCGAATACGTCGATTCGATCGTCGCCGACATCGAGTGGCTCGGCTACACCCCGGCGAACGTGCTGCACGCCTCGGACTACTTCGGACAGCTGTACGCGTGGGCCGAGGTGCTGGTGAAGGCCGGCAAGGCCTACGTCGACGACTCCCCGAACGAGGTGATCTCCGCGCAGCGCGGCGGCTTCGGCAAGCCCGGCGTCGAGAGTGCGTACCGCGACCGCAGCGTCGAGGAGAACCTCGATCTGCTACGCCGGATGCGGGCCGGCGAGTTCCCGGACGGCTCCCGCGTGCTGCGCGCCAAGATCGACATGCAGCACGAGAACATGCAGCTGCGCGACCCGGTGATGTACCGGATCCGGCACGCCGACCACCACCGCACCGGCGACACCTGGGACATCTACCCCACCTACGACTGGGCGCATGGGCAGTCCGACGCCATCGAGGGCGTCACGCACTCGATCTGCACCCTTGAGTTCGACACCCACCGGGCGCTGTACGACTGGTACCTGGAGCAGTTGCCGCTGCCCGCCGACCAGCCGAAGCAGATCGAGTTCGCCCGGTTGGAGTTCACCCACACGGTGACCAGCAAGCGGCGGCTCAAGACGCTCGTCGAGAACGGCGTCGTGGACGGCTGGGACGACCCGCGCATGCCCACTCTGCGAGCCCTGCGGCGCCGGGGCTATCCGGCCGCGGCGATCCGGGCGTTCTGCCGCGACATCGGCACCACTCGCACCAACAGCCGGCAGTCGATCGAGGCGCTCGAGTCGTACGTGCGGCGCGACCTGAACGCGACCGCACAGCGCCGGATGGCGGTGCTGAAGCCGCTCAAGCTGGTGCTGACCAACTGGCCCGAGGGACAGGTGGAGCACTTCGAGGTGGCCAACAACCCCGAGAACCCGGCCGACGGCACCCGTGAGGTGGCGTTCACCGGCGAACTCTGGATCGAGGCGGACGACTTCGCCGAGGTGCCGCCGCCGAAGTTCTTCCGGCTCTCACCCGGACGCGAGGTGCGGCTGCGCGGCGCCTACCTGGTGACGGCCACCGACGTGGTGAAGGACGCCGACGGCAGCGTCGTCCAGGTGAATGCCACCTACGACCCGGCCAGCCGCGGCGGCAATGCCCCCGACGGTCGCAAGGTGAAGTCGACCATGCACTGGGTCTCGGCGGCACACGCCGTGCCCGGCACGGTCGCGCTCTACGACCGGCTGTTCTCGGCGGCCGTGCCCGGCGAGCGCACCGGCGAACCGCTGGACGACCTGAACCCGGACTCGCGCGAGTTGCTCACCGACTGCAAGCTCGAACGCGCCCTGGCGGACACCGAGCCGAGCGCCGTCGTCCAGTTCGAACGGCTCGGCTACTTCGCCCACGACCCCGAGCAGGCCGGGCTGTTCCACCGCACGGTCGGCCTGCGGGACGAATGGGCCGCGATCCAGAGACGCCAGGGAAAGTAGCCGATCCCGCGAAGACCGACCCGCGGAGGTCGGGTTCGTCCCGACCACGGCCCTGAAGGTCGCCCCGAGCACGACCAGGGCGCCGGGACGAGAGTCGCCCGGCGCCCTGGTCTGATCAGCCTCACAGGATGTGCAGCATCTCCTGGTAGGTGGGCAGCGGCCACAGGTCGTCGGCCACCAGGCCTTCCAGCGCGTCGGCGGCCCCGCGGACGGTGAGCATCGCGGGAATCAGCTTCTCCTTGGCGTAGAACGCATGGTCGAACGTGCCGCCCTCGGGGTGACCGGCCACCAGCTCCTCGAGCACCGCGACACCGCCGGTCAGCTTGGCGATCTCGGCGGTCACCGAGTCGAGCATCGTCCGGTCGACCGGAATGTCGACCGCGGCCAGCTTGGCCGCGTTGTCGGCGAGCAGCGCCTGGTACCGCAGCGCCGCGGGCAGGATCGCGGTCTTGGCGATCTTCGCGGTCTCGGCGGCCTCCACGTCGACGCTCAACACGTAGTGCTCCAGGTACACCTCCATGCGGCTGGCGAGTTCGCGGGGCGACAGGATCTTGTACTTGCTGAGCATCTCGATCACCTCGGGCTCCTCGAACTGCTGCAGCGCGTCCACGGTGGTCTTCAGGTTGAGCAGGCCGCGCTCGGCCGCCTCCTCCTGCCACGCGTCCGAGTACCCGTCGCCGTTGAAGATCACCGCACCGTGCTCGCGGATGATCCCCTGGAGCACCTGCTGCACGGCCTCGTTGAAGTCGACGCCCTCGGCGAGCAGTGACTCGAGCTCGTTGGCGATGAAGTCGAGCGAGTCCGCCATCATCGCGTTGATCGCGACCATGGGGCCCGAGATCGACTGGCCCGAGCCGGGCGCCCGGAACTCGAAGCGGTTGCCGGTGAAGGCGAACGGGCTGGTCCGGTTGCGGTCACCCGGATCGGCCTTGAGCGGAGGCAGCGTGTCGACTCCGACCTCCAGCACGCTCGCCGCCTTGGAGCCGGTCACTGTCCCCCCGGCAATCTGGTCGAACACGTCCATCAGCTGCTCGCCGAGGAAGATCGAGATGATCGCCGGCGGGGCCTCGTTGGCACCCAGGCGGAAGTCGTTGCTGGCCGACGCCACGACGGCCCGCAGCAGGCCACCGAACTTGTGTACACCGCGAATGATCGCCGCGCAGAAGATCAGGAACTGTGCGTTCTCGTGCGGCGTGTCACCCGGATTGAGCAGGTTGCCCTGCGCGCTGTTGCCGAGCGAGAAGTTGACGTGCTTGCCCGACCCGTTGACGCTCGCGAACGGCTTCTCGTGCAGCAGGCACGTCATTCCGTAACGCTCGGCCACCTTGCGCAGCGTGGTCATCATCAACTGTTGGTGGTCGTGTGCCAGATTGGCCTTCTCGAACAGCGGCGCGATCTCGAACTGTCCGGGAGCGACCTCGTTGTGTCGGGTCTTGGCCAGAATGCCCTGCTTGAAGAGTTCCCGGTCGACTTCAATCATGTAGGCCAGCACTCGCTCGGGAATGGCCCCGAAGTAGTGGTCGTCGAACTGCTGCCCCTTCGCCGGCTTGGCCCCGAACAGCGTCCGTCCGGCGCTCATCAGGTCGGGACGGGCGACGAAGAAGTTCTCGTCGATCAGGAAGTATTCCTGATCGGCACCCGCGTACGAAACGACCGTGTCGACATCGGTGTGCCCGAACAGCTTCAGCACCCGCGCGGCCTGCACGCCCATCGCCTGCTGAGAACGAAGCAGCGGCGTCTTCTTGTCGAGCGCCTCACCTGTCCAGGAGACGAAGATCGTCGGAATGCACAGCGTGTTGCCGTTCGGGTTCTCCAGGATGTAGGCCGGACTGGTCACGTCCCACGCGGTGTAGCCCCGCGCCTCGAACGTGCCCCGGATGCCGCCGTTGGGGAAGCTGGAGGCATCGGGTTCACCCTGCAGCAAGGTCTTTCCGGTGAATTGTGCCAGCGAACTGCCGTTGTTGTCGGGCTCGAGGAATGAGTCGTGCTTCTCCGCGGTCAGGCCGGTCAGTGGGTAGAAGACGTGCGCGTAGTGCGAGGCGCCGTTCTCCTGCGCCCAGTCGCGCATCGCCGAGGCCACCGAGTCGGCGATCGAGGAATCGAGCCGGGCGCCCTTGTCGATGGTCATCTGGATGGACTCGAACACCGATTTCGGAAGCCGGCCGCGCATCTCTGACGCATCGAAGACGTTCTGGCCGAACAACCGACCCAGCGGTTCGGTGAAGTCCTTGTCCGGGATCTCGTAGTCGGTGACGGCCTTGATCGCGCTTCGTCGGGTCGCGCTTCCACTCATGGGTACTCCTCGGGTTGAACTTGACGAAAGGGCACGCCGGATTCACTCCAGCACCCATTCCCGGCCGACCGTACTGAGTGGTCTTTGCGGAGGGGTTTCCGGCGTGTAACGCCGAGGGAACGACTCTCCGAGGGTCGCTCAACGGATCGGGCATTGACCGGGACCGACGATTTCCTGGTCGGGCGGGCGCCTCTGTAACGCCCGGGTTAAGGGAACGCGAGGGCCGGCTCCCCACCGCTAGCGTGAGGCCATGCCCACCACACTGCAGGCCCGCGGTCGCCGCCTCAGCCTCGTCGTCATCGTCGCACTGCATGTGCTGACAGCCGTCTTCGTGATGATCGGGCACCTGTGGAGCGGTGCGGCATTGGGCATGGTGGTCTTCGCGTACACCCGTGGGCTGTTGCATGCGATGGACGCCGACCATCTCGCCATGATCGACGGATCCACCCGCAAGCTGCTCGGCGAGGCCCGCAACGCCAACGGTGTGGGGCTGGCCTTCTCGCTAGGTCATTCGACCGTGGTCATGGCGGCGGGCGTCGCGGTCATCGCCGGGGCGGCCTGGGTGCGCGACGC
>JAGPGQ010000264.1 GCA_018055925.1 Micropruina sp. | reverse complement strand
AGCCGTCGCCGGCGCCGCCGGCCTGCTCGCCCTCGCCGGATGCGGAGGCACGGCATCGGCGGCCGGTACCACCGCGGCGACCAGCGGCAGCTACACCGACGGCACCTACACCGCCGACGGCAGTTATCAGACCCCGGAGTCGGTGGCCTCGGTCGAGGTGACCCTTACCCTGCAGGACAACACGATCACCGCCGTCACGGTGACCGGCAGCGCGACCCGCGGGGACTCCGCCCAGTTCCAGAGCGCGTTCATCGGCGGCATCGCCGACCTCGTCGTGGGCAAGAACATCGACGAGATCTCGGTCGACCGGGTCGCCGGCTCGTCCCTGACCAGCGGCGGCTTCAACGCCGCGATCGAGACCATCAAGGCCGAGGCGCAGGCATGAGCGTCGCCACCCGACAGGTCTGGGCGTTCGAGGCGATCGGCACCCGCTGGGAGATCCTCACCGACCGGCCCCTGGACGACGCCACGCGGGCCGCGGTCACGGCGCTGATCGACGAGTTCGACCTGGACTGGTCTCGGTTCCGGCCGGACTCCCTGGTCTCGCGACTGGCCCGGGCCGGCGGCGAGGCCAAGGCCCCCGAGGACACCGCGGCCATGCTGGGCGCGTACGACTCCCTGTCGGCGGCCAGCGGCGGCGCGGTGAATCCCCTGGTCGGCGACACCTTGGCCCGGCGCGGCTACGGGTTGGGCTACACCCTGAACGACGCCGGCCCCGCCGCCGCACCGGACTGGGCCGGCCTGCTCAGCTGGGACGACGACCTGCTGACGTTGCGCGCCCCGGTCACCATCGACGTCGGCGCGCTCGGCAAGGGACGCCTGGTCGACCGCGTCCTGGCCCGGCTGGCGGCCGACCTGGACGGCACGATCGTGGTGGACGCCAGTGGCGACCTGGCGGTCCGCGGCGGGCCCCTGAGGGTGGCGCTGGAGCACCCCTACGACCGGAACCGGGCGATCGGCGTCGCCGAGGTGACCGACGGGGCGCTGTGCGCGTCCGCGACCAATCGCCGCACCTGGGGCAACGGGCTGCACCACGTCATCGACGCCCGCACCGGCGAACCCGTCCGGACCGTCGCCGCCACCTGGGCCCGGGCCGGGGACGCCATGCGGGCCGACGCGATCGCCACCGCCCTGTTCTTCGACGGCGGCCCCGAACTCGCCCACGAGTGGGACGTCGACTGGGTGCGGATGCGCACCGACGGACGCGTCGAGTGGTCGGCCGGAGCCGACGGCTGGGTGTTCCGGTGATGCGGCTGCGCGGCCTGCTGGGCCGCCTGTCGATGTACCGGCTGGTGCTGCTGGCCCTCGCCACCCTGGTCGCGATCGCGTTCGCGGTGTCGTTCACCGGCCAA
The DNA here is from genome assembly GCA_018055925.1 of Micropruina sp. Classification (GTDB taxonomy): domain Bacteria; phylum Actinomycetota; class Actinomycetes; order Propionibacteriales; family Propionibacteriaceae; genus Micropruina. The sequence goes on along the minus strand of JAGPGQ010000264.1, from coordinate 3,635 downwards.
CTCGTCACCGGGCCCTGGGAACTCCTGGCCACCCTCGCCACCCTCGTGATCGCCTGCCTGGCCACCGACACGGTCGCGCAACGCCTGCTCCGCCTGCACACCCGGCTGGAGTCGTCCCTGATCACCGCCCTGATCCTGGTCTTCGTGGTGCGACCCACCCTCACTCCCCTGGGCCTGCTGGGCATCGCCCTCGCCGGCGCGGCGGCCGCCGCCTCGAAGTACCTGCTCGTCTGGCGCGGACGGCACGCGTTCAATCCGGCCGCGGTGGGCGCGACCGTCCTGCTGCTGAGCGGACTCGGCAACTCGGCGTGGTGGGTGGGCACTCCCCTGCTGATCGTGCCGGTGTTGCTGCTGGGCTGGGCGGTGCTGCACCGCACCGACAAGGCGGGCCTGGTCGCCGTGTTCTGGCTGGTGGCGACCGTGGTGTCGTTCGTCCGGACCATCGTCCAGGCCCAGCTGGCCGGGCTCACCCTCAACCTCGGCACGGTGGCGATCCAGCTGCTGACCGCGTCGCCGCTGCTGTTCCTCGGCGTCTTCATGCTGTCCGAGCCGCTGACCCTGCCGCCGAAGCGACGCCAGCAGGTGGCGGTCGCGGTGGTCGTCGGCGTGCTGGCCGGCTGGCCCATCGACCTCGGCTTCGTCACCCTCGGCCAGGAGCGTGCCCTGCTGATCGGCAACCTGCTGGCGCTCGTGCTGGCCGGACGCGCGGCCGTCCGGCTCCGGGTCACCCGCCGCCGGCAGATCACCCCGACCGCCACCGAACTCACCTTCGAGGCACCCCCGGGGCTCAGCTTCGAACCCGGCCAGTACCTGGAGCTGAGCGTGCCGCATCGCCGGCCGGACGCCCGCGGCACCCGCCGCGAGTTCAGCATCGTGTCCGCCCCGTCCGAGTTGCCGGAGCTGCGGATCGCCTACCGCGGCGGGCCTGCGGCCCGCAGCACCTTCAAGCGGAGGCTGGCGCACGCCGAACCGGGCGAGACCCTGTCGGCCACCGGCGTGTGGGGCGACTTCGTGCTGCCGTCCGACTCCGCCGCGCCGGTGTTGATGGTGGCCGCCGGCATCGGCGTCACGCCGTTCATCTCGCAGCTGCGACACCTCGGCGCCGTCGGGGGACGGCGCGACGTCGTGCTGGTCTACCTGGTCAGGGACGTGGCCGATCTGCCCTTCATGGACGAGATCTCGGCCTCGGGAGTGCCGGTCGTCCTGGCCGCCCCAACCCGTCCGGACACCCTGCCCGACGGTTGGACATGGGTCGGCGACCGACCCCTCGACGAAGCCGGATTGACAAGGGTCGTGCCCGATCTGCCGAACCGGCGCGCCTTCGTCTCGGGCTCGCCGGCCGCGATCGCGCAACTCACCCCCGCCCTGGCCGCGGCCCGGTCGGTGACCACCGACGCGTTCAGCGGATACTGATGCCCGCCGCAAGCCGTCAGGAATCGAGAAGCGCCGCGAGGGCGCGCGAACCTAGGCTGAACCGCATGACAGACACGATCCGTTTCGAGGGCCGCGTGGAACGAATCGGCGACCGCGCCCTGCTCCGGCTACCCGCCGCGGCGAGCGCCGGGCTGCCCTCTCGGGGCCAGGTCGCGGTGACCGCCGCCCTCGACGGCCACCGGTTCGCCACCGTGGTGGAACCGGACGGCCGGCGCGGGCACTGGCTGCCGTTGGACGAGCCGTCCCGGAGCCTGGAACTGAGCGCCGGGGACGCCGTCGCGGTGGAGCTCGAACCCGCCGGACGCTGGCCCGAGCCCGACGTGCCGCCCGACCTGCGGGCCGCACTGGACGACGCTCACGACCTCACCGGCGTCTGGAACGACATCACGCCGATGGCTCGCTGGGAATGGGTGCGTTGGGTCAACTCGACCGCGAATCCGCAGACCCGCGGACGGCGCGTCGAGGTCAGCCTGGCGAAGCTGCGTTCGGGCAAGCGGCGGCCCTGTTGCTTCGACCTGTCCGCGTGCACCGATCCCGAGGTGTCGAAGAGCGGCAAGCTGATCGAGCACCCTTAGGCAGGCGCCGGTTCCGGCTCGGCCGGGAACCGAGGCTCCGTCCAGTGACGGGCCTAGTGGGCCCGCCGGCGATCCCCGGTCGCTAGCCTGGCGTCCGTGCCCAACACCAGTGAGTTCGCCGAGCTCGGCGAGGGAATCGGCAACGCCACCGCGGTGATCCGCAACAACGCGGCCAGTGCCGGGCTCGACGTCGCGGTGCCCACCTGTCCCGGCTGGACGATGCGCGACCTGGTCACCCACCAGGGACTCGTGCACCGCTGGGCGACCGCGATGCTGCGCGCCGCCGAGCCCCGTCCGGACGACCGGGTCGAGGCCGAGGCCGCCGCGGCCGCCGACCTGCTGCAATGGCTGGACGACGGCATGGTCGACCTGTTGAACGCCCTGGCCGGCTCCCCCGCCGACCTGGACGTCTGGTTCTTCCTCCCGGACGCCCCGGCGCCCCGGCAGGCGTGGGCCCGGCGGCAGTGCCACGAGACGTCCGTCCATGCGATCGACGCGATGGCGGCCCGGCTGGGCCGCGTCCCCCGGGCCGACGAGCTCTGGATCGCGCCCGCCCTGGCCCGGGACGGGATCGACGAACTGTTGCTGGGGTTCGCGCCGCGGCCGAAGTACAACCCGCGCAGTGACCGGCCCGCCGAGATCGCCGTGATCACCGAGGACGGCCTGGGCGCGTGGTCCCTGGCGATCGGGCCGGACGGGGTCAGCGCCCGGGCAGGCACCGCCACGGCACCGGACGCCACCATCGGCGGAACCGCGGCCGCCGTCTACGCCGGCCTGTGGAACCGTGGGGACGAACTCGCCGTCGACGGGGACGCCGCGCTGGTCGGCCGGTTCCTCGACCAGCTCCGGGTCACCTGGTCGTAGCCCAGGCGTCGGCCACCGATTCGGCGCAGCGGGCCGGGTCGTCCCCGGCGTCCACGAACAGCGCCACCGCCACCCGTGGCGCCTGTTCGGCCAGCACCGCCTCGGGCAGCGCGCCGGTCACCACCAGCATCACCAGGCCGTGCCCGCTGGCCCAATACCGCAGGGCCAGCGCCTCGGGATCGGCGTCGGCCGCGAACCGTCCGGCCTGCTGGGCCCGCCGGGCCTGCTCCACGATCGCCCGGAAGCCGAGATCGGCCCGTCCGGGATCCTCGGCCTCGACGGCGGCGTCGAACATCGTCCGGTAGAGGTCGGGATCGGCGAGCGCGTTCTCGGTGTAGGCGACCCCCATGGCGGCCAGGTCGCGGACCGGATCGGTGGTGGGCTCGATCCGGGCCAGGCGCGCCGAGAGGCGCTCGAAACCCTCCTGCCGGACGGCCTGCCACAGCCCGGGCATGCCGCCGAAGTAGGTGTAGACGGCCATCGTCGACACCCCCGTCCCGGCGACCAGGGAACGCAGCGAGACCGGTTCGCGGCGGGCCAGCATCTGCGCGGCCCGCTCCACGAGCCGGGACCGGACATCCGGGGAAAGAGGGCGAGGCACTTGCCCACCGTAGCATGACAGTGCTATACCTGAGGGGAGACATAACACTGCTATCTCAAAGGAGCCCACCATGGCCGTCCAACTGCTCGACCCGGACACCCTGCCGACCGGCGACCTCTACTGCCAGCTGAGCATCGCCTCCGGCAGCCGGACCATCTACG
>JAGPGQ010000053.1 GCA_018055925.1 Micropruina sp. | reverse complement strand
GGCACCCTCGCCGGCCCAGCCCGCCGAGCCCACGCCCGAGACCCTCAGCGTCCGGACGTTCACCTTCGGCGCCAAGACCCGTCCGGAGCCGCCGGCCGACTGAGCTCGATCCTCCGATCTGCGCGCCGTCCGGAGGCCGATTCACCGGGCCGGCGCCGGAGTCCGGCCGTGCCGCGCTGTGGGAGAATCGTCCAATGCGTGCCTACCGGGAGATCCTCACCATCCCGGGCGCCTGGCAGTTCAGCGCGGCCGGCCTGATCGCGCTCGGTTCGTGGCGTGCGCTGCGCCGGGCGGTCACGCCCGATCGGGCACCGGTGGGTTAGCCATGCGCATCCTCTCCGGGACGTCCGAGTGCCCCTGCGGCGGCGGCAGCTACGGGGACTGCTGTGCCCCGTTCCTGCGCCGGGAGGCCTGGCCGCGGACCGCCGAGGCGCTGATGCGGTCCCGCTACACCGCGTTCGCGGTGGGCGACGCCGAGCATCTGCTGCGCACCTGGCATCCGCGCACCCGGCCCGAGACGCTGGCGCTCGACGACCTCGACTGGGTGGGCCTCGAGGTCACCGAACGCATCGACGGCGCCGCGGACGATCACATGGGCATCGTCGGCTTCACCGCCCACTGGCGGCGCGGCGACCGGACCGGGACGCTCACCGAACGGTCGGCATTCGTCCGGCGGGGCGGCCGGTGGGTCTACCTGGCGGCGACGCCCGAAGCAGAGTCGTGAACCGAGGAGCGCCGTGCGAGCCTTGATCGTCGAGGAGTTCGGGACCCCACCCGAGGTGCGGGAGGTGCCCGACCCGCGGCCGCACCCCGACGCGGTCGTGCTGCGGGTCGAGGCGACCGGGTTGTGCCGCAGCGACTGGCATGCCTGGGCCGGCCACGACCCGGGCGTCACCCTGCCGCACGTGCCCGGGCACGAACTGGTCGGACGGGTGGTCGCCACCGGCGCCGGCGTCGCGCGCGTCCGGGTCGGCGACCGGCTGATCACCCCGTTCGTCTGCGGCTGCGGCGACTGCGCGCACTGCCGGGCGGGCAACGCGCAGGTGTGTCCCCGGCAGACCCAGCCGGGTTTCACCCACTGGGGATCGTTCGCCGAACTGGTCGAGGTGCGGCACGCCGACTTCAACGGCATCGTGGTCGACGAGGCGGCCGGCGTCCATGACCTGGTCGGTCTGGGCTGCCGGTTCGCCACCGCCTTCCGCGGCCTGCACGACCGGGCCCGGCTGCAGCCGGGCGAGTTGGTCGCCGTCTTCGGCTGCGGCGGCGTCGGCCTGTCGGCGATCATGATCGCGGCCGCCCTGGAGGCCGAGGTGATCGCCGTGGACGTCCGCCGCGAGGCCCTCGACCTCGCCGTCGCGCACGGCGCCCGGCACACTCTGGACAGCACCGGGCTCGGCGCCGGCGAGGTGGCCCGGCTGCTCCGGCAACGGTTCGGGGCGCCCACGGTCACGGTCGAGGCGCTCGGCCTGGAGCTGACCGCGCAGGCGGCCCTGCTCAGCCTGGACGCCTGCGGCCGGCACGTGCAGATCGGCCTGTTCGCCGACGAACCGCGGCTACCGGTCGGCCGGATCATCGGCCAGGAACTGGCGGTGCTGGGCTCGCACGGCATGGCCGCCGCCGACTACGCCCCGATGCTGGCGCTGGTCGAGCAGGGCCGGCTGCGCCCGAGCGCCCTGGTCACCCGGGAACTCGGCCTGGACGAGGCCGGCGCCGCCCTGGCCTCGATGGCGACCGCCCCGCATCCGGGCGTCACGGTGATCCGCCCGGCAGGGTGAGGGCGGGCGAAACCTGCTGTCGTGTCACACTTCTCGGTTCCGCCGAACGTCCTAGCCGCACCGGAAGCCCGGCTGCTACCTTGACCGCGGGAGCCAGGGAGACGTAGTTCGGGGGGCCCACAGCTCCCGCCGTGGCCGTCGGCTTCTCGTCCCGGTCACCCACCCCTCCTCGAACAGGACAGGACGCGACGACATCATGGTCGATCCGCTCGCGGCGTTGCCGCAGACCACACCACCACCCGCCCACGCCCGCCGGCCGGCCAGGACCCTGGCCGCCGGCCTCGCCGCCATCGCCCTGGTGACCGGTCTCGCCGCCGGCGTCACCGCCCCACGGGCCCAGGCCGCCTCACCCGGCTTCTGCTCGGACGGCTCCCAGCCCTACGTGCCCAAGGACGAGCTCCGCGGCTACACGACCGGCGCCGCGGTGACCGCGCTCACCGTGACCAAGGGCACCACCCCCGAGCGGTTCACCGGCACCTACATCGGCTTCGTCGAGAACGGCATCGCCAAGGACGTCGACATGCCGCTGTTCCAGTTCAGCAGCCCCACCATCGACGGCACTGCGGGACTGAAGGCGGCGGGGATCTGGGCCGGCGCGTCCGGCTCGCCGGTCTACGACGCCGACGGCCGGCTGATCGGCGCGATCGCGTACGGCGTGAACACCGACAACCTGCCGGTCGCCGGGATCACCCCCGCCTACGCCATGAAGACGATCGGCACGACCGCGGTCGCATCGGCGAAGAAGGTCCAGCTGACCAAGGCGAACCTGCGCACCACCACCGCCAAGGCGGCGACGGTGGCCGGCCAGAGCCTGTCCGGCCGCACGCTCACCCAGCTCAAGACGGTGAACTTCGCCGGCAAGGCCGGCGCCAAGAACAACGCCTTCGCCAACCGGACGCTGGCCCGCACGCCGCGCACCGCGGACGCCGCATCGCTGCTGCGCAGCAAGACCTTCATGGCCGCGCCGACCGCCACGACGGGCAACGCCGTGCCGCAGCCGCTGGTCGCCGGCGGCAACATCGCCGTGCTCTACGGCAAGGACGACCTGATGGCCGGCTCGATCGGCACCGTCACCGCCATCTGCGGCAACACGGTGTGGGCGTTCGGGCATCCGATGGCGTTCACCGGCAAGACCTCGCTGTACATGGCGAACGCCTCGGTCGCGATGATCGTGCCCGACGGGACCGGCCTGGTCGGCTCCTACAAGCAGACCCAGCAGATCGGCGCCCCGGTCGGCATGATCACCGAGGACCGGCTGGCCGGCCTGCGCGGCACGATCGGCGCCAGCAGCGGGATCGACGTCAGCGTGCGGGTGCAGAACAAGGCCGGCACCACGCTGACCACCTACTCCGGCGGCATCTCCGACCCGCAGGTGGCCGCCGCCGGCACCGCCTTCCTGGTCGGCACCGCCGCCCAGGAACAACTCGACCAGTCCGGCGCGGGCACCGGCGAGGTCACCTGGACGATCAGCTACCGGCGGGCCAACGGCAAGACCGGCTCGTTCACCAATACGCAGATCGTCAGCGACCGCACACTCTTCCCCGACGAGATCGGCACCCCACCGGCCGACGACGTCTGGGAGCTGGTCGAGCAGCCGCACGAGAACATCACGATCACCCGGGTCGGCGTCACCCTGCGGCTGATCAGCGACCAGGCCGAGTCCTACGAGATCGGCCCGATCCAGCGCTACACCAAGGGCGCCTGGCGGGCGTTCAACGGCAGCCAGCTCAAGCCCGGCGGCAGCTACACGGTGCGCACCACCTACCGGTTCCTGCGCAACGACCGCCTGGTGACCACCGTTGCCGGAAGCAAGTTCACCGTGGCCCTGGCCAAGTCGGCCCGCTCCAAGGGCACCCTGAAGGTGTCGTCGCTGCGCGGTGAGGACGCCTGCAGCGTCGCCAAGAACGGCGAGGTCACCTGTGTGGAGTTCGGCCTGCCCACCGAGCTGGCATCGAACTTCGACGAGCTCGTCGCACTGCTCGACTCGCAGCGCTCCGACAAGGCCGTCCTGGGCACCCTCAACTACAAGCTGACGAAGGGCTCGAAGACCAAGAACTACTCCTGGACGGGACCGGGCAGGATGACCGGCCTGACGACCGCCTCGTTCACGATCAAGAAGTAGCCGTGCACGGGTAGCCCTACCCCGGATCACCCCGCCCTACCCCGCAACGAGATCCCGGGGCAAGCCCGGGATGACGGAACCCTCGGGCTCGGCGCCTCGTCATCCCGGCGAACGCCGGGATCTCCCGGCCTTACTCCGCCAACGAGATCCCGGGGCCAGGCCCGGGATGACGGCAGCCTCGGGCTCGGCACCTCGTCATCCCGGCGAACGCCGGGATCTCCCCACCGTCCGTCCGCGCTCGACGCGTCCGGCCGGGGGCGAGCTCCCGGTGGTGCAGAACAGGTCGACCCAGGCCCGCACCGGCACGTCCCTGGGCAGTGCCCGGCCGGAGATCCCGTGCCGGGCGGCCCAGGCCGAGGCCGCCCGGCCGCTCAGCAGCCCGGCCCTCGCCACGATGTCGGCGATCCCCCGGCCCGGCCCGGTGAAGCCGGCGTGCACCAGCCGCTGGAACCGTCCCCGCTGGCCGCCGGCCAGCAGCGGTTCGGTGCGCCGGCGGACGACCAGCAGCCCGCCGTCGACCGAGGGACGGGGACGGAACGCGTCCGCCGGCACCCGGCGGTGCAGCTCGAAGGCGAACCAGGGCGCCCACTGGGCGGTCATCATGCTGGCCCCGCCGACGCCGGCGCGGCGGCGGGCCACCTCCCACTGCACGAGCAGGATCGCGTCGGTCCAGGCGGGGGCCCGCAGCAGCCGGCGCAGGATGGCGGTGGTCAGGTGGAACGGGACGTTCGCCACCACCACGTGGGGCGCGTCCGGCAGCCGGTGGCGCAGGAAGTCGGCCGGCACGATCCGGACGTGTCCCGGCATGCCGGCCGCCAGGCGCCGGGCCCGCTCGGGATCGATCTCGACGCCGGTCAGGGGACGGTTCAGCCTCGCCAGCGGGCGGGTGAGGGCACCGTCCCCGGGGCCGATCTCGACGATCGGACCGGTGGTGTCCCGGGTGAGTGCCACGATGTCGTCGATCACGCGACGGTCGATCAGGAAGTTCTGGCCGTTCTCATGACGGCCGGGTTGGAATGTCGGCACGTTGATGCTCCGCGGTTGTCGGGAGCCGGGCGCGCGTGCGCCACCCGGCAGGAACCGGGCAGCAGAAGACCTGGGATTTAGGTGTCCACCGCCTCAGCGGCCGGTGCGGGGCCGCATCGCAGCGAAGATGACCAACATGGTGGCGAATCTAGTGCGCGGCCGCCCGGGAGGCAACCGCGCGGGGCCGTCCTCAGGTGCGCTCGTAGCGCCGGGCCCGGCCCTGGATGCCGGCGAACCGGAACGGTCCCCGGGTCACCCGCGGCGTCTCGACGTCCGCGTCGCTGGGCAGTTCCGTGGCGTGCAGCCGCTCGTAGTCGGCGACCTCCAGCGGCACCCGGCCCTCCAGCATGGCCGTCACCCGTTCGACCGCGCCGGGCACCCGGTAGCCGGGTCGCACGAGCGCGGTGAGGAGTTCGCTGACGGCTCCGGAGCCGTAGCTGAACATGCCGATCCGGCGTCCCTCGAGGTCGTCCTCGTGGTGCAGCAGCGACGCCAGCGCCGAGTACAGCGACGCCGTATAGGTGTTGCCCAGCCGCTTGTTGTAGACCGATCCGGTCTGCAGGCCGGTCTCGTCCAGGGTCACGCCGAGCCGGTGGGCGAGCCGGCGCTGCGCCTTGACCGCCATCTTGGTGAACGGCTGGTGGAAGATCAGCCGGTCGATGTCGGCGATCTCGGGGCCGCCCCGGTCGTGCAGGTCGTGCCAGGCCCGCAGCAGGGCGTCCAGGTAGACGGTGACGGACAGCTTGCCGTCGACGACCGCCGTCGAGGAGTCGTTGGGCCGCCAGAAGTCGTCCACGTCGGCGGTGTGCACGCCCGAGACCGGTTCGATCTCGACCAGGGCCGGGTCGGCGCTCACCAGCATCGCCACCGCGCCGGCGCCCTGGGTGGGCTCGCCGGGTGAGGCGAGGTCGTAGCGGGCGACGTCGGAGGCGATCACCAGGACCCGTTCGGCCGGCGCCCGGCTGATGATCCCGATCGCGGACTGCAGCGCGGCGGTGGCGGAGTAGCAGGCCTGCTTGAACTCGACCACCCGCACCTGCGGCGCAAGCCCGAGCAGCCCGTGGACGAAGACGCCGGCGGCCTTGGACTGGTCGACGCCCGACTCGGTGGCGAACAGCAGGGTGCGGATCCCGTCCGTCCCGTGCCGCTCCAGGATCGGCAGCGCGGCGGCGGCGCCCATGGTGACCACGTCCTCGTCGGGCGCGGGGAAACTCATCTCGTCCTGGCCGATGCCGACCCGGTAGCGGCCCGGGTCGACCCCGCGCGCCTCGGCGAGCACGCCGAGGTCGAGCACGTGGTGGGCGGTGGCGAGTTCGAGGTCGTGGATCCCGATCGTGGTCATCAGTGAGCCTTCCTCCGCTCGAGGAGCACGTGGGCGGCCATCAGCTCCCCGGGGTTGGTCTGGGCGGCGAGCAGCGACAGTTCCCCGCAGAGCACGGTGGCGGCGATCAGGGCGGCCAGCCGGCGGGTGTTCGCGCCCGGCTCGCGCTGCTCGCGGCAGCCGAGGCGTTCGAGGGCCTGCTCGACGTGCGGCAGGTGCTTGCCGTTCCCGACGGTGCCGACGATCAGGTGCGGCAGGGTGCAGGCGAAGTACAGGCCGTCGTCGCGGTTCTCGGCCGAGGTAATCCCCTGCGATCCCTCGACGATGTTGGCGGCGTCCTGGCCGGTGGCCAGGTAGAACGCCAGCAGCATGTTGGCGTAGTGCGCGTTGGCGGAACGCAGCGCGCCCGCGATGGTGCTGCCGATCAGGTTCTTGCGCAGCACCAGGTCGCAGATCCGGCCGGCGTCCGACCGCAGCTGCTTGCGGACCAGGTCGTGCGGGATCACGATCTCGGCGACCACGCTGCGGCCCCGGCCGAGGATCCCGTTGACCGCGGTGGCCTTCTTGTCGGAGCAGTAGTTGCCCGAGATCGAGCCGTAGCCCAGCCCGAGGTCCCAGGACAGGATCCGGGTCATCAGGGCGTCCGCGGCGTTGGTCACCATGTTGTGCCCGGAGGCGTCGCCGGTGGTGAACGCGAACCGGACGAAGAGCAGGTTGCCGACGATCTCGGGATGCACCTCGACCAGCTTGGCGTGCCGGCTGCCGGCCGCCACCACCTCGTCCAATTCCCCTTGCCGGGCAGCGATCTGCTGGGCGGCGGCGTGGGCCTCCAGGGCGCCCTGGGCGATGAACAGGGTGGAGCGGGTCATGCGTTCGCCGAGCACCACGGCGCGGATCCCGCCGGGAATCTTGCGCGAGATCCGGGCGCCGCGGCCGACCGAGGGCCACAGCGGGGTCTCGTAGGTCGCGAGCGGAACCTCCAGCTCGCCGGTGACGGCGTTTCCGCTGATCCGCAGCGGTCCGACCCAGCGGGTCGGGATCTCGGTCACCAGGGTCTCGCCAGCGGGGCTCATGGCTTCCTCCTCGTGCGGGATCGCTGGCTGAGCGCGGGTGCGTCAACCCCACGGAGCATACAGAACTCCCCCAGCCGTCCCCGGACCAGCACGTCGGTGGAAGTGAGGCCCGCGGGCTCGGTCACGCCGAGCAGCGCGCAGAGGGCGGCGGTCTGGTCGAGCCAGCCGCGGATCAGCGGCACCAGGGTGTCGGCGCCGTCGGCCAGCGCGGCCTGCAGGAACACTCCGGCGACCCCCACGGCGCGCGCCCCGAGGGCGAGCGCCTTGACCACGTCGAGCGGGTTGCGGACGCCGCCGGAGGCGAGCAGGACGGGTCCGTCGGCGGGCGCGTCGAGCAGGCAGGCGAGCGCCGACTGGCCGAAGCCGGAGAGGAACGCGTAGTCCTGGCCGGGACGGCGGGAGTTCTCGATCCGCATGAAGTCGGTGCCGCCGGTGCCGCTGACGTCGGCCACCCGGACGCCGAGCTCGGCCAGCCGGGTGAGGGTGCGGCGGCTGAGCCCGAAGCCGACCTCCTTGACGATGACCGGCACCGGCGAGGCCGCGACGATCGACTCGACCGAGCGCTCCCAGCCGGAGAAGTCCCGGGAGCCCTCGGGCATCACGGTCTCCTGGACGGCGTTGAGGTGCAACTGCAGGGCGTCGGCGCCCAGCAGCTCGACGGCCCGGCGGGCGTCGTCGCCGCCCCGTCCGGCGCCCAGGTTGGCCATCACGAAACCGTCCGGGTTCTCCTCCCGGATCACCCGGAACCCGACCGCGGCGGCGGGGTCGTCCAGGGCGATCGACACCGAGCCGCAGGCCATCGGCAGCCCGGTCTCGCGGGCGGCGATGGCGAGCTGCCGGTTGATCCGGGTGGTGATGTCGGTGCCGCCGGTCATGCCGTTGACGTAGAAGGGCGTGTTCCAGCGCCAGCCGGCGACGTCGACGGCCAGGTCGACGGCCCCGCCGTCGGTTCCGGCGAGCGCGTGGTGCAGGAACTCGACGTCGTCGAACTCGGTGCGCCGGGGGGGTTCGGTGCGCTGCTGGGCGGCGAGCCGGACGTGGTCGTCCTTGCGGCCGGCCCGGGTGGACGGGTCGTCAGCGGTCATCGACGCCTCCTTCTGCGGGATGGACGGCGAGCCGGAGCCGCCGGATGTCGTGGGTCTCCCACTCGCGCAGGATCTCTCGCCGGGAGCCGCCGGAGCCGACCAGCCCGATCCCGCAGTCGCCGCCGCCGGCCCCGGACGGTTTCGCGGCCGCACCGTGCCGTTCGGCGATGTCGCACAGGGCCCGCAGGGCCTCGGTCTCGATCGTGATGCCGGTGGTGCTGCCGAGTCGTTGCATCAGCCGGCGGGCCCGCCGGACGACCGGCAGGGCGGCCTCGCCGCCCCTCTCCAGGCCGGCGACCAGGTCGTCGACGCAGGTGCGGCTCTCGGCCAGGAAGGCGGCGTACCCGGTGGCGTCGTCGCGGGGTTGCCGGACCCCGCTGACCAGCCGTTCGGTGGAGGCCGGCGAACCGGTCCAGCCCACGATCAGCCGGACGGCGTCCGGGTGCGGCAGCCGGGTGATCCCGCTGGGGGCCCAGCCGTCGGCGGAGAGCGTGTGGGCGACGCCGTGCCGGGCCCGGTGTGCCCGCAGGGCGTCCCGGTCGGGTGAGGCGTACCGGATCCAGCCGCCGAACGTGCTGGCCGCCAGGTCGCCGCCGGAGGCCGCCGGCGCCACCTCGATGGTGGCCAGCAGCGCCAGCCGGAACCGCTCCATCCGGGTCAGGCCGAGGCCGTAGAACTCGTCCAGGGCCGCGATCACCGCGACCGTGACCGCGGCCGACGAGCCGAGGCCGAACTTGCGCCCGTTGACGTCGTCCAGCTGGCTGTCGATGTGCAGGTCGAAGTAGCGCGCGGGTAGGCCGAGTTCGGCGCGCAGTTGCTCGGCGGCGGTGATGGCGGCGATCACGTAGTCGTAGGGGTGGTGCTCGAGCACGATGCCGTCGTCGGCGCCGCGGGTCCAGATCAGGGGGGCGCGGCCGTATTCGCTGGAGTGCACCCGGCCGACCTCGGAGCCCTCGGCCAGCCGCACGGTGAGGTAGCGGTCGACGGCGATCAGCACGGCCGGCTCGCCCGGTTCGACGACGGCGTACTCGCCGGCGACGAACAGTTTTCCGGGCGCCCTGGTCTCGATCACCGGGGTTGCCCGCCGATCAGCTCGGCGCCGGGTCCGGGGCCGACGATCCGGACGGCACCGAACTCCCGGACCGCCGCCGCGACCGTCTCGGCGTCGCCGGGTCGCACCAGAACCACCACATTCGGCCCGGCGTCCGCGGTCGAATAGGCCTCGACACCCTGGTCGCGCAGCTCCGCGACGGTGTCGAGGACGGCGATGCTGCGGGGCGCCAGGTAGCGGATCGGTGGTTCGGTGGACTGGATCACGGCGTGCATCCGCAGCGCGTGCGATTCGGTGATCTCGCCGATCCGGGTGAAGTCGCCGGCGGTGCAGGCGGCGATCATCTCGGTGAGGCTCCGTTCGGTGCTGCTCACCCAGGCGTCGTAGAACGGGGACGTGCGGGCGGTGCGGCGCATCGCCTCGCGGCTGGACACCTTCTTCGGGCCGGCCTCGACCGTGACCACCACCATGCGCATTTCGGGCGCGTCCAGGGGTTCGGCGAACGACTGCTCGTCGTCGCCGGCGTGCCACACGGCGATGCCCGGCACGATCGAGCGGGCGGCGGAGCCGGAGCCGCGCCGGGCGAGCCGGCTGAGCGCGCGGGGGTCGAGGTCGAGCCCGTAGGCGGCGGAGGCCGCCGTGGCCAGGGCCGCGAAGCCGGAGGCGGACGAGGCCAGGCCCGCGGCGGTCGGCGCCTCGTTGCGCGAGGTGACCACGGCGCGGGCCCGCGACCCGGCGCGGGAGCGCACCAGGTCGAGGAACGTCACGACCCGGTCGCGGGCGACCCCGGTGGCGGCCGTGCCGTTGAGTTCGAAGGCGTCCGCGCCCGCCGACTCGTCGAGCGTGACGGTCGTGGTGGTGGGATAGGCGTCCAGGGTGAGCGACAGGCTGCCCGCGGCGGGCAGCATCAGCGCCTCGTCGCGTTTGCCCCAGTACTTGACCAGGGCGATGTTTGGGTGCGCCGTGGCGGTGAAGCTGGTCATGCGGCCTCCGGGTGTGCCGTGATCTGAGCCGTCCAGGTGCGTTCGGCACCCGCCGAGCGCAGGGTGCGCGCGATCCGTTCGGCGTCGTCGGTGGACCCGGCCAGGGCGATCACACAGCCGCCGAGCCCGCCGCCGGTCAGTTTCGCGCCCAGCGACCCGGCCGCGCCGGCAGCGGCGACCAGGGCGTCGAGCGGCGGGCTGCTGACGCCGAGCCCGGCGAGCAGGGTGTGCGCCTGCCGCATCCGTCCGCCGAGGGTGGCCGGGTCGCCCGCGGCCAGGTCGCCAACGGCGGCTTCGGCCAGGTCGGCCAGCCGTGCGATCGCCGCATCGACGCCCGCGGGGTCGGCGGCGCGGCGACGGGCGACGCCGCCGACGGCCTCGGCGGTCGATCCGGCCACCCCGGAGTCGGCGAGCACGAAGTGCACCGGGGCACCCACGGGCAGGGTGGTGGCGACGCCGCGCTGGAACCGGATCGGCGAGGGCGAGACGACGGCCCGGGCGTCCAGTCCGCTCGGGTTGCCGTGGGCGATCCGCTCGGCGGTCTGGACGATGTCGTAGCACTCCTCGGCGCTCAGCCGGCGGCCGCCGAACCCCGCGACCGCGTGGGCGACGGCGGCGGCCACCGCGGCGCTGGAACCCAGGCCGCGGGAGTGCGGAATGGAACTGCGCAGGTGCAGGTCGAGGCGGTCGTCGGCGCCCAGCAGCCGCTGGGTGGCCTCGAGCGCGGCGATCACCGGGGCGATCCGGGCCGGCGCCGCCTCGATGCTGCCCGCGTACAGGTCGCTCTCGATCCGGGACGCGCCGGTGGCGGGGACGGCGAGGGCGGTCACCGTCAGGGAACCGACGGGCACCGCGATCGCCGGGGACCCGTAGACGGCCGCGTGTTCGCCCAACAGGATCGCCTTGGCGTGGGCCTGCCCGCTGCCGCGGGCGGCGCCGGGCTCGGGGACGTCCGGCGCGGGGGCCGAGGACGACGCGTGGGGCGGCGGGGTCATCTGATCCGTTCGTGGGCGGAGGGTGCGGTGCTCACCCAGCAGACAACCAGATCGAGGGCGGTCCGCACCAGTCCCGGATCGTGGGCTGATCGAGTGTCGCGGCCGGGTTCAGGACTTCACCCACTGAACCAGCTGCCAGACGATCCCGTTGGGGTCGGCGAACTGGCAGAACCGTTCGCCCCACGGCTCGGTCTCGGGCGGGGTGATCACCGTGGCGCCGGTGGCCGCGATCCGGGCGTATTCGGCGTCCAGGTCGTCCACCTCGAACACGATCAGCAGTCCCTGGCCGGCGGCACCGGCGATCGAGGCGGGCTTGAAGCTCGGCAGCCCGACGCGCAGGAAGATCAGGTTGAGGCCGGCGTCCGGATGCCTGAGTGAGACGAAACCATCCGCGGCCATGGCGTCGGCGAAGCCGAAGTTCGTCCGGGCGAAACTCGCGGACGCCTCGACGTCGGCGACGTTGAGGGAACAGGCGGTGGCGTTGATCCGCATCGGTGGGGCCTTTCGCTAAACTATGTGCAATGTACAGGGTAACTGGCTGGGCAAGGGGACCATGGCGAGGGCGTTGATCGACCTGCTCTGGCGGCACCATCCGTCCGCGCCCCGGCACGGCGCCCGGGGGCCACGGAGCCGGCAGCGGGTCGACGATGTGATCGAGGCCGCGATCCGGCTGGCGGACGAGGCCGGGCTGCCGGCGGCGACCGTCCGGGCCATCGGTACGGCGCTCGACATCGCACCGATGTCGGTCTACACGCACGTGAACAGCCGGGACGACCTGCTGGTGCTGATGGCCGACCGCGTGTGCCTGCGGATGCGGCTGCCCGCGTTCGGACGCTCCAGGTGGCGGACCCGGCTGCGCCGGCTGGCCGAGGCGAACCTGGCGTTGTTCCGGGAGCATCCGTGGCTGCTCGAGATCCGCGACCCGCGGCTCGCGGTCGGACCGGGCACCATCGCCAAGTACGACCACGAGCTGCGCGCCTTCGACGGGCTCGGGCTGAGCGATCTCGACCGGGACGCCGGACTGACCTTCGTACTCGACTTCGTCCGGGCGAGCGCGGTCGCGATGACGGCGGAGTCCGGGGAGTCGTTCGTGCCGTTCTGGGCGGATTCCGCGGCGCGGCTCGGGGAGTACGTGGGTGAGTCGCACCCGCTGGCGCGCCGGGTGGGCGCGGCGGCCGGGGCGGCCCTGCAGGCGCCGTACAGCAGTGCCCACGCCTGGACGTTCGGCCTGGGGCGGATCGTCGACAGCTTCGCGACCCAGGCGGGCGCCGATGATGCATAGACCCGACGCCGACGGCCGTGGCGCCCACCAGGACCCTCCTCCCCCCGGCACCAACCGTCATCCCGGCGCACGCCGGGATCTCCTGTGCCGCACCGGCCGCCTGCTCGGCAACCCCGGTCATCCCGGCGCACGCCAGGATCCCTCGACCAGACGGCACGAACCCCGCAGACGCCAGTCCGCCCCGCCCGATCAGCCCGCGCCCAACCGTCATCCCGGCGCACGCCGGGATCTCAACTCGCACGAATCTCCTTCCGCTCCCTCTTGTATTCGTTTTTTTGTTCGATTATACTGTATGCATGCGCACCGGAACCAGGCTCGACGTAGCCACCCTCACCACCTTGGTGGAGGGTGTGGCGAACATCGACTGCGCCGGCGCCACCGAGTTGGTCGAGGTGATCACCCAGCTGGAGCGGCTCAAGAACGCCTCGGCGGCCGCGCAGGCGAGAGCAGCCGCCGAGCTGCGAGACATCCGGACCGACGAAGCGACGGCAAGCGCCCGCAGTACGCGCCGCGTGGCCGCCGCGGTGGCCGGTGAGGTCGGGCTGGCGCGTCGCGAATCTCCGCATCGGGCCGCGATTCTGGTCGGCCTGGCCGCCGTCCTACCCGAACTGCCCCGCACCAGTGCCGCCTTCCGGGCCGGTGAGGTCACGGAGTGGCAGGTGACCGTGTTGGCCCGCGAGACCGCATGCCTGTCGCGAGCACACCGGGCCGAGGTCGATGCCGAACTCGGGCCCGAACTCGCCCGCATGTCGACGCGGCAGATCGGCGCCGCGGCGCGTCATGCCGCCTACCGGCTGGATCCCCACGGCGTGGTCGCCCGCATCGGCCGGGCCGAAGCGGAACGCCGGGTCACCAGCCGCCCGGCACCCGATTGCATGTCGTGGGTGAGCGCGCTGCTCCCGGCCGCGGACGGAGTCGCCATCATGGCGGCCCTCACCAAGGCCGCGGACGCCGCGCGGACCGCGGGCGATCCGCGTTCCAAGAGTCAGGTGATGGCTGACACCCTGGTCGCCCGGGCCACCGGCAAGGAACCCGCCGAGATGGTCGGGGTCGAGATCCAACTGGTCATGACCGACGAAGCCCTCCTCACCAACAGCGACACCCCAGCCCGACTCAACGACTACGGACCCATCCCCGCGGACGTCGCTCGCCGCATCGCCGAAGCCGCCATCAGCACAGACTCCGCCTGGCTCCGCCGGCTCTATGCGCCACCCGGCGAAGGCCGGCTGGTAGGCATGGAATCGACCCGCCGCCGCTTCCCCAAAGGCATGAGAGCATTCATCAAGACCCGCGACGAGGTCTGCCGCACCCCGTTCTGCGGCGCACCCATCCGGCACACCGACCACGTCATCCCTGCCCGAGCCGGAGGAACCACCAGCCTCACCAACGGGCAAGGACTCTGCGAACGCTGCAACTACCTCAAGGAAGAACCCGGCTGGCAGACCACACTCATGCCCGACGGCAGCATCGTCACCCGAACACCCACCGGGCACGAATACGCGAGCAGACCGCCCGACCTGCCTCACGAACCCCGCCGGCCACGGGAACGATGGGTCGACTTCCCCGTCTGGGTCGACCTCGTCCACTCACCCGCCGCGTGAGCGGAGCGGAGCGCCCGCGAGGGCCCGTCCGGCAAATGCCCAACCTGTTGTGCGGACTCTGGAGTCCGCCGCCAGCAAGGTGGGCAGGTGCCCCGCCCCGAGCCGCTCGAGTTGTACGTGCTCGCGGCTCGCCTGCTCGGCGAGAAGGTTCGCGCGCTCCGCGAGGAGCGGGGTCTGACCCAGGAGGAGCTCGCTCACCGAACCGGTATCGCCCGCAATCAGATACAGAACATCGAGCACAGCCGGAACAACGCCAAGGATCCCCTGACCGGGCGCCACGGCCCCGGCAATGCGCGCTTGGACACGGTGTTCCGGCTCGCGCACGAACTGGGCGTCGAGGTCACGTACCTGATCGATCCGGAGCGCTCGGTCTATCCGCTCCCCAAGCCGGGTGTGAGCGGGTCGCACCGCCGGCGCTGAGAGTTGCCGCCGGCCCAGGCATAAGCCGCTACCCTCAGGCCTGTGAATGCCCGCGCCACCCACCAGCCGGGTGCCCGCGCATGACCCCAGGCGCCGACCTCGAGCCCACGGACGCCGACCTGCTCGCCGCCCACGTCGCCGGCGACGACCGGGCGTTCACCGTACTCATGGAGCGCCACGCCGACCGGCTGTGGAGCATCGCGATCCGGGTGATGCACAACCGCGAGGACGCCGCGGACGCCCTGCAGGACGCCATGATCTCGGCCTTCCGCCGGGCCGACAGCTTCCGCGGCGACGCGAAGGTGACCACCTGGTTGCACCGGATCGTGCTCAACGCCTGCTTCGACCGGCTACGCCGCCGGCAGGCGCGTCCGTCCGTCCCGCTGCCCGACGAGGCCGACCGCGCCCCCGAACTCACGGCCCGGGACGATCCCGCCGCCGAGGCCGTCCGGTCATCCCTGGCCGACGAGGTGAACCGCGCCCTCGGCAAGATCGGCGCCGATCAACGGGCCGCCCTGGTGCTGGTCGACCTGGAGGGATACTCGGTCGAGCAGGCCGCCGGCATCCTGGGTTGCGCCCCCGGCACGGTGAAGAGCCGGTGCTCGCGCGGCCGGGCCCGGCTGGCGATCTTCCTGCGGCATCTTCGGGAGGACGATTGACATGGGAACCGAACCCGGCCGGGCCACGTCCAACCGAGAGTCATCGGCAGCAGAAGGGGCGGACATGATCTCCGAGCAGACCGTGACCCGTTTCCTCAATTCGACTCCGATCATGGCGTGCCCCGACGACGTACTGGCCAGGATGCGCCGCACGATCGCCGGCGAGGTCGAGTTGCGGCGGGCCGCGAGCATCGACCCGGACGACGACGTGCCCGACCTGAAGCCGGGCACGCCGTTGTGGTCGCCGGAGACCGTCTCCGAGGACTGACCAGGGTCAGAAGATCCGGTTCACGATGGACGCCGGCGCGGCCAGCAGGGCCTCGATCTCGTCGTCCAGCTTCACCAGCGTGAGCGACGCCCCGGCCATCTCGAGGCTGGTGCAGTACTCGCCCACATAGCTGCGAGCCACCACGATCCCCCGATCGGCCAGTTTCTGGGCCGCGATCCCGTACAGCAGGTACAACTCGCTGATCGGGGTGCCGCCCAAGCCGTTGATCATCAGCGCGACCCGGTCACCCGACTCGTACGGCAGGTCGGGCACGACCGCCTCGAGCAGCTCGTCCACGATCTCGTCGGCGCTCACCAGCTTGGCGCGCCGGCGTCCGGGCTCCCCGTGGATGCCGACCCCGACCTCCATCTCGTCGTCGGCCAGTTCGAACAGCGGGGCACCCTTGGCCGGCGGGGTGCAGGCGGTCAGCGCGATGCCCATCGTGCGGGTGACGCCGTTCACCTTCTCGCCGACCCGGATCACCTCGTCGAGGTCCGCACCCTGTTCGGACTTCGCCCCGACGGCCTTGATCACGAAGAAGTTGCCGGCCACGCCGCGGCGTCCGACGGTCCAGGTCGAGTCCTGCACCGCGACGTCGTCGTCGATGAACAGCGTGGCGCAGGTCAGGCCCTCGGCCTCGGCGAGTTCCTGAGCCATCTCGAAGGCCATCCGGTCACCGGTGTAGTTGTTCACCAGCAGCAGCACGCCCTTGTCGGACGCCACCCGCTTCGCGGTCTCGAACACGTAGTCGGCGGGCGGTGCGGCGAACACGTCGCCGGGACAGGCGGCGTCCAGCATGCCCGGGCCGACCGCCATCACGTGGGCCGGCTCGTGACCCGAGCCGGATCCCTGGACGATGCTCACCTTGTCGTTGCTGGGCGCGTCGGCGCGCATGATCAGGTTGTATTCGGGCACGTAGGTGATCGTGTCCGGGTTGGCCAACGCGATGCCCTTGAGCATCTCGGGCACGAACTGCTTGGGGTCGTTGACGAACTTCTTCATGTTGTCCTCCAGGGAATTACTGATCGGCCGGCCAGTCCTGTGCCAGCCGTTCGAGGATCACCGCGACCGCGGTCGCACCGGCGTCCACCGAGCCGATGCTGCGTTCGCCGGTGTAGCTGGCCCGGCCGCGCCGGGCCTGCAACTGGGCGGTGCCGTCCGCGGCCAGGCGGGCGGTCGCCGCCATCGCCGCGACCGCCGCCGCCGGTGGGGCGCCGGCGGCGATCTGCTGCTCCAGGGTGTCGATCGCCGGCACCAGCGAGTCGAGCAGCGTCTTGTCTCCGAGTTCGGCCTTGCCGCGCGCCTGGATGCCGGCGACCGCCGCGCGCAGGCCCGCCACCACGTCGTCCGCGGTGAAGGTCTCCTTGCCCTTCAGCGAGGTGCCCATCCGCAGCAGCGCGGTACCCCAGATGGGTCCGGACGTGCCGCCGATCCGGGCCGAGATGGCCATCGCGATCTTGGTCAGGAAGACGCCCGCGTCGGTGCGGTCGTAGTCGTCCCAGTTCTCGTCGACGATTTCGAACCCCCGGGCCAGTGAGTAGCCGAAGTCTCCGTCGCCGACGACGGCGTCCAGTTCGCCGAAGTAGCGTTCGTTGTCGAGCACGGTGCGGGTCAGCGAACGGACGACCAGTTCGGCGTCGGCCAGCGAACCGGGCATGTGGTTCTCCTTTGCGTTGTGCGGGGTCTCGGATGCGCACGACC
>JAGPGQ010000263.1 GCA_018055925.1 Micropruina sp. | reverse complement strand
CTTCACCGACGAGAGCACGTGCACCCTGCGGAAGCCCTCCCGGGCCAGCCCGCGGATCGACCGGCGCAGCTGAGCCGCCTGCCGCTTGATCGGGCCGTCGCCGAAGGCCCGATCGGCGCGGACGGTGTTGCGCTGGACCGCCACCTGGGTCGGCACGTCGAGGACGATCGCCACCGGCAGGACGTCGTGGTCGCGCGCCAGTCGCACCAGCGACGCCCGCGCCTCCTTGGACACGTTGGTCGCGTCGACGACGGTGAGCAGTCCGCGGTCCAGGCGCTTGCCGGCGATGTAGTGCAGGACGTCGAAGGCGTCGGTGCTTGCCGACTGGTCGGTCTCGTCGCCGCTGACCAGCGCCCGGCAGTAGTCCGAACTGAGCACCTCGTACGGCTCGAACGCCCGCGCGGCGAAGGTCGACTTGCCCGACCCGGAGACGCCGATCAGCACCACCAGGCTGAGGGCGGGGATCTGCAGCTCGCTCACTGGTCCGCCTCCACCCGGCTGAACAGCGCGAGCTGGGTCGGTGAGCCGGCGTCGGCGTCCACCGCGCCGACCCCCCGCAGTTCCACCCGGTAGCCGTAGCGGGGGGCCACGCCCTCGGCCCACGCAGCGAACTCGGTCCGCGTCCATTCGAAGCGATGGTCGGGGTGCCGCCAGGTGCCGTCGGGCAGGCCGTAGATCACGTTGTAGTCCCGGTTCGGGGTGGTCAGAATCACGTGCGCGGGACGGGCGGCGCCGAAGACGCTCGCCTCCAGCGCCCCGATCCGGTCGGGATCGAGGTGCTCGATCACCTCGACCAGCAGGATGGCGTCGAATCCGGCCAGCCGATCGTCGCGATAGGTCGCCGACGACTGCCACAGCGACAGCTTCTCCCGCTGCCGGTCCGACAGCCGGTCCAGGCCGAGCCGGAGCTCGGCCCGCTCCAGCACCCGCGGCGACACATCCACCCCGACCACCTCGGCGATCGCCGGGTCGGCGAGCAGCTCCTTCAGGTAGAACCCCTCGCCACAGCCCAGATCGACGACTCTGTGCGCGCCGATCTCGCGTACGGCGTCCAGCACGGCCCGCAACCGCTGCAGCCGCAACGGCGTGGGCGCCTCGACCCCCTCCCCGTCGGACTCGGGCTCGGATTCGTCCGGATCGGCCTCGTCGACGGACTCCTCCAAAGCCTGCAGGCGGGCGGTGGCGTCCTCGACGTAGTCGCGGCGCGCCTTCAGGTAGCGGCGCACGATCAGGCCGCGCTCCGGGTGGGACGCCAGCCAGCCCTCGCCGCGACGGACCAGCTTGGCGACCTCGTCCGAAGCCACCCAGTAGTGCTTGGCGTTGTCGAGGACGGGCAGCAGCACGTACAGCTGGGACAGCGCGTCGGCCAGCCGCACCCGTCCGGTCAGGGTCAGGTCGACGTAGGGCGCCGGCCCCCAGCTGCCGTCCGGGCCGAAGTCGCGGGTGACGGCCGTGACGGTCCAGCCCAGCGGCTCGAACAGGCGACGCACCAGTTGGGCACCGGTCCTCGTTCCGGACGCCGCCCGGGCCGGCACCGCCGGCACCCTGATCTCCAGCGGCACCGGGCCGGCGGCCAGCGCAGGATGGGAGTCGCTGCGGCCGTTCAGCGCGGTGTTGAAGACCCGGCCCAGGGCGACCGCCAGCATCGACGACGCCGCATAGGGGCGATCGGTCACGTAGTCCGTCAGCGAGCGCCCCTCGCGCGACCTGAGCCGGCGCTGCACCATGCCGATCGGATCGACCTCGAGCAGCAGCGCGGCGGTGACCCGGTCGGCCGCCGACTCCGGGTAGAACACGGTGGCCTGGCCCACCGGCAGGGTGAAGGTCTGGACCCGGTCGGGATGCTTGTGCAGCAGATGACCCAGCGCCGGGGCGTCCGGTCCGGTCATGGTCAACGTGAGCAGCACCCGGTCATTGTGGCAGCGACGACCGGCGGTCCGGCTCGGCAACCCTCGACCGGTGCCTGACAAGCCGGCTCCGGACGGTTATAGTCGGGTCAACTAATGAAGCGCTGTTGACGAGAAGGCGACCCAATGGTGAACGTCGGATCCCTGGTCTCGGTGGACGTCATCGCCCTGCGGTACAACGCGGAACTGCGGCGGGTGGAGGTCGCCACCAAGCCCCGCACCACCGAGCCGTACCTCGGCGTCCCGGCGCTTCCCGGCGTCCTGCTGCGCGAGGGTGAGCGGCTCGCGGCCGCGGCACACCGGGCGGTCATCGACAAGGTCGGTTTCGACGTCTCCGCGCTGGGCCAGCTCACCGTCTTCGACCAGCCGAACCGCGATCCGCGCGGCTATTCGCTGTCGGTGGCGATGTGGGCGGTCGGCGACGGTGACGCCGACTGGTACGGCTTCGACGACGTCCCCAAGCTGGCCTTCGACCACAACGTGATGCTCTTCGAGTGCCGTCCGCTGCTGGTCGACATGCTGTGGCGCGACCTGGAGTTCACCCGGGCGCTGACCGGCCCGGAATTCCCGGTGTCCGCGGCGGTCGGCATCACCCACACCCTCAGCGGAATCGCCCCCGATCGCGGCAATCTCAATCGGCGGCTGGCGTCGCTGCGCGGCCTCACCGTGAGCGACAAGCGGATGGTGCTCGGCCGCGGACGCCCCGGCACGGTGTGGGAGTGGAAGCAGCCGGCGGCCTGAGGGTTTCGACCGGCCGCGGGTCGCCGGTGAGATCCCGGGTCGAGCCGGGGATGACGGACGGCGGCGAGCTCAGCCGGCGTTGTCCTCGGGAGGTGCCGGACGCCGCAGCGGCAGCCGTCCGGTGTGGTGCTCGGCCTCGATCTCGGACAGGCTCAGCCGCACCGTGTGCGGGATGTCGTGCCAGGTCGAATCCCGGTAGACGAAGGCGACCAGCATCAGCACCCACCAGATGAACAGGTGGATCGGGAACAGCACGATCGTCTTCCACATGCCCGGCCAGCGGGCGTCCTCGAGGATCACCGTGATCCAGCCGAAGATGCCGGTGAAGACGTAGGCGAACGCCCCGAAGGCGGCCGTGGCCAGCACCAGGAAACCCCAGTTGCCCGTCCGCGCCGCCGTCATCAGGCTGAACGCCATGCCGCTCCAGCCGGCGATCGCCGAGACCAGCAGGCCGACGCTGTAGATCAGGCCGTCGATGGCCCGGCGGTCACCGGAGCGCACCCGGCGCCACAGCCGCGGGGTGCAGATCGGCACGATCTGGACGCCGCCCAGCGCCCAGCGGTAGCGCTGCTTGATCGACGTCCACAGACCCTGCGGCTGCTCGTCGAAGAAGACCGCGCGCGGTTCCAGGACGGCCCGATGGCCGTCGGCGACCGCGTTCAGGGTGAACTCGATGTCCTCGCACTGGGTGTGGGTGTCCCATCCCTTGCCGTCCAGCACCGAGAGCAGGAAGCCGAAGCCAGTGCCGCTGACCGAGAACAGCGACCAGCCGAACCGGTTGCGGGGCAGGTGGAAGAAGCGGGTCTGCAGCAGCCAGTACAGGGTGCTGCAGCCGGCCACCCACGACGAGGACGGGTTCTTCCCGGTGCGATAGCCGACGACGATCGTCTCGCCGTGGTTGAACCGGGTGTTGATCGCCTCCAGGAAGCCGACCTCGACGACGTTGTCGGCGTCGAACACCACGCAGGCGTCGTAGCGGCCGGCATGGTCGACGTTGAATCGCTCGAAGAACCAGGACATCGCGAAGCCCTTGCCCTTGCGGTCGGGGTCGGTGCGTTCGTAGACGAAGGCGCCTGCCTTGCGACAGATCTCGGCGGTGTCGTCGGTGCAGTTGTCGGCGACGACGAAGACGTCGTAGAGCTCGCGCGGATAGTCCTGGTTCTCGATGGTGACCAGCAGCTGGTCGATCACCGCCGACTCGTTCTTGGCGCAGACCAGGATCGCGAAGCGATGCTGCTTCTCGCCCGGCTGCGGCTCCGGCAGTTTCAACTCGCCGAAGGCGTTGAGGCCGACGAATACGTGATAGCTCCCGTAGACGGCACCGATCACCATGATCGTCTGGAGGATCCAGCCGATCACATCGAGCACGGGCACCGTTGGGCTCCTGTCCGCGGGGTCCACCGGTGGGCCCCGGCGTCGAAGGGACAGTCTAGTGGTGTGGCTCCCTCGCTGTCCGGGCAGCCACCGGCGGTTCGCCCCGGGATCGGGTGCCGCGTGGAAGACTGGAGGCATCGCCGGGCGCACCCGTCGCCGGGCGGATTTCACCCCTGACAGAGGACTCATCATGATCGACCTGATGAAGAGGTCATCGACCTATCTGCTCGTCTCCGGCGCCGTCGCCCTGCTCTTCGGCCTCGTCGCCGCCTTCTTCCCGATCGCCACCGCCATCACCCTGGTGGTGCTGTGGGGCGTCTACGCGCTGATGGACGGCATCACCGCCGCCATCATGGCCTTCCGTCCGCTGCCCGGCCAGTCCCGCGGCTTCCTGATCTTCACCGCCGTGGTGGGCGTCGTCGCCGGCCTGGTCGCGATCTTCTCGCCGGTCACCGCCGGCTTCGCGCTGGCCTGGGTGCTCGGCGTCTGGCTGATGCTGCGCGGCGTGATCGAGATCGTGTCCGCGTTCACCCAGCAGCAGTCGGCGCCACGGTGGCTGCTGGTGCTGGGCGGCGTTTTCTGGCTGGTCGCCGGCTGGCTGATCGTCGGCTCGCCCGAGGTCGCCGCGCTGGCGATCGCGCTGTGGCTGGGCGTGCTGGCCATCATCTGGGGCATCGTGCTGCTGGTGGTCGGCTTCCTGGTCCGGCGTGAGGCCGGGCGGAACGCGCCCATCCCGGGCGAGGTCGTCCCGCCGACCGGCTTCCCGCCCGCAGGCCCGGCCGCCTGACGAACACCCGGCTGTCCCGGGCGGCGACGCCGGGGACGGCCCGGACCGGCTGAACCGCTCGCGGTCGGCACCGACGGTCCACTAGCGTCGGGAACGGGCCGGGCGCACCGGCCCGTTCCAGCGACGGAAGGGACACCATGCTGCGCTTCGGCATCGTCGGCACCAACTTCATCAGCGAGTGGTTCGCCGCCGCGTGCGCGG
>JAGPGQ010000052.1 GCA_018055925.1 Micropruina sp. | reverse complement strand
CCGATCACCGAGGTGACCAACGACTTCGACCTGGTCAAGGCCCAGATCCGGGTCGCCGCCGGCGAACGGCTCACCGAGCGTCCGACCGAGTTCGGGCACGCCGTCGAGGCCCGGCTGAACGCCGAGGACCCCGACCGGGACTTCGCCCCCTCGCCCGGCCGGATCACCCGGCTCGACCTGCCCGCCGGGCCGGGCATCCGGGTGGACACCGGAGTCGCCGAGGGCGACAGCATCCCGGCCGACTTCGACTCGATGATCGCCAAGATCATCGCGTTCGGACGGAACCGCGACGAGGCCCTGGGCCGGCTGCGCCGGGCGATGGCCGAGACCACGGTGGTGATCGACGGCGGCGCCACCAACAAGAGCTTCATCCTCGACCTGCTCGAACAGCCGGAGGTGGTCGGCGCCGAGGGCGTCGCCTGGGCCGACACCGGCTGGATCGACCGGGCCCGCGGCGAGGGTGGCCTGGTCGCCGACCGGCACTCGGGCATCGCCCTGGTGGCGGCCGCGATCGGTGCCTACGAGGACGCCGAACAGGTCGAGATCGCCCGCCTGCTCGAGACCGCCCACGGCGGCCGTCCGCAGGTGCAGCACGCGGTCGGCCGGCCGGTCGACCTCAAGCTGCGCGGGGTCACCTATCAGGTGACCGCCTTCCGGATCGGGCCGCAGCGCTACCGGGTGACGGTCGCCCAGGGCGACGAGTCCGCCACGGTGGAGGCGTCCCAGGAACCGCTGGACGACTTCCACAGCCGGCTGTTCGTCGGCCCCCGCCGGTACCGGCTGGTGTCGGCCACCCACGGCCCGGTGCACCTGATCGAGGTGGACGGCGTCACCCACCGGGTCAGCCGGGACGAGGGCGGCGTGCTGCGTTCGCCCGCGCCGGCCCTGGTGGTGGCCACCCCGGTGGCGGTGGGCGCCGAGGTGGCCGCCGGCGCGCCGGTGCTGGTGCTGGAGTCCATGAAGATGGAGACGGTGCTGGCCGCGCCGTTCGCCTGCCGGGTCAAGGAGCTGCTGGTGATGACCGGCAGCCAGGTCGAGACGATGGCCCCGCTGGCCCGGCTCGAACCGATCGCCGACGAGACCGGCGTCGTCGAACAGACCGACGCCACCGGTCCCGGCCTGGAACTGCCCGTCGAACATCCGGTCACCGAGCCGGCCGCCCGCGCGGAGCGGCTGATGGCCGACCTGTCCGCACTGGTGATGGGCTTCGACGCCGACCCGGGCCACCATCCGCTGGCCGACTACCTTGCCCTGCGCGCCGAGCTGTGCGCGTCCGGCACCGACGTGATGGCGGGCGAGATCGCCCTGATCGGACTGTTCGCCGACGTCGCCGAACTCAGCCGGAACCGTCCCGCCGGCGAACACGCCAGCACCGAACTGCGGGTGCACAGCGACCGGGAGCACTTCCACCGCTACCTGCAGAGCGTCGACGTGGACCGCGCCGGCCTGCCCGGCCAGTTCACCGACCGGCTGGCCCGGGTGCTGGCGCACTACGGCGTGACCGAGCTGACCCGCACCCCGGAGCTCGAGGAGGCGGTCTTCCGGACGTTCCTGGCGCAGCAGCGGTTCGCCTCCGACCTGAAGGTGATCACCGCCCTGCTGGAACGGTGGATCACCGAACCCGCGCCGGAGGCCGAGGTGGCCACCCTGGCCCGGGCCCAGCTCGAACGCCTGGTGCGGGCCACCCAGCGCCGGTTCCCGGTGGTCGGCGACCTGGCCCGCAGCATCCGGTTCCGCTGGTTCGACCAGCCCCAGGTGGACGCCGAGCGCGACGCCGTGCTCGCCGGAGTCGCCACCGAGGTGGAGGCGCTGGCGGCCGATCCGCAGGCCCCCGACCGGGACCGGCGGATCGCGGCGCTGGCCACCGTCCCCGAGCCGACCGTCGGGTTCCTGGCCGACCGGTTGCAGCACGGGGTGCCCGCCGAGGAGCCGATGCTCGAGGTGCTGATCCGGAAGCACTACACCGACTACGACCTGCACGCCCTGCGCGGCTTCTCCGTCGAGGGCCGGGCGGTCGCGGTCGGGGAGTACCGGCTGGAGGGCAAGCCGACCCGGGTCGTCTCGACGCTCGGCCGGGTCGACGAGCTCACCGACGCCGGGCCGGTGCGCCGCCTCGTCCGGAGCGAACTCGGGGACCGCACGGGCGGCGAGGACGCGGTCGTCGAACTGTTCATCTCCTGGCCGGACGCACCCGAACCGGACCAGGTCAGCGCCGCGCTGGAGGTGCTGCTGGCCGACTGGACGCTGGGCGCCAACGTCCGCCGGATCGTGACCGCCGTCTGCGACCACCGCGGCGAGCCGCTCTACCTCACGTTCCGCTGGACCACGACCGGCGAGATCGCCGAGGACCGGCGGATCCGCGGCGTGCACCCGATGGTGGCCCGCCGGCTCGACCTGTGGCGGCTGCGGGAGTTCGACGTCACCCGGCTGCCGGCCCCCGAGGACGTGCTGCTGTTCGACTGCGTCGCCAAGGCCAACCCGGCCGACCGGCGGCTGGTCGCGATGGCCCAGGTCCGCCAGCTCGCCCCGGTGCGCGACCAGGACGGCCGGCTGATCGGCCTGCCGCACGCCGAACGGGCGGTCGAGAACTGCCTCGAGGCGATCCGGCGCACCCGGGCCGCCCGCGGCGGCGAGGGCAACCGGCTCGACATGAACCACGTCTGGGTGCACGTCTGGCCGGTGATCGACCTCGACCACTCCGACATCGCCGCGCTGCAGGCCAAGATCACCCCGCTGGGGGAGGGCGCCGGGATCGAGGAGGTGCTCGCCCAGGGCCGGTTCGACCAGCCGGGCGTCGGCATCATCCCGCTCGCCGTCCGCTTCCACTACCGGCCCGGCGCCGGCGTCACCGCGTCCATCCAGCAGCCGCCGGACGAACCCCTGAAACCGCTCGACGACTACGCCGGACGGGTACTCCGGGCGCGCCGCCGCGGCCTGGTCTACCCGTACGAGCTGAGCGAGGTGCTGGCCGGGCCCGGCGGGACGCTCACCGAGCTCGACCTGGACGACGAGGGTCACCTGGTGCCGGTACAGCGCGCCCCCGGGCTGAACGAGGCGGGCATCATCTGCGCGCTGGTCACCACCCCGACGCCGCTGCATCCCGAGGGCATGACCCGGATCGCGTTGTCCGGCGACCCGACCCGGGGACTGGGCGCGGTCGCCGAACCCGAATGCCGCCGGATCATCGCCGCCCTCGACCTGGCCGAACGGATGCGGATCCCGGTGGAGTGGTTCACGCTCAGCTCGGGTGCCCGGATCTCGATGGACTCCGGCACCGAGAACATGGACTGGGTCGGGGCCGCGCTGCGCCGGATCATCGAGTTCACCCAGGACGGCGGCGAGATCAACATCGTGGTCGCCGGCATCAACGTCGGCGCCCAGCCGTACTGGAACGCCGAGGCGACCATGCTGATGCACACCAAGGGCATCCTGGTGATGACGCCCGACTCGGCGATGGTGCTCACCGGCAAGCAGTCGCTGGACTTCTCCGGCGGGGTCTCGGCCGAGGACAACTTCGGTATCGGCGGCTACGACCGGGTGATGGGTCCCAACGGGCAGGCGCAGTATTGGGCCCCCGACCTGCCCGGCGCCTTCCGCATCCTGATGAGCCACTACGCGCACACCTACGTGATGCCGGGCGAGGACGGCCCCCGCCGGGCACCGACAGCGGACCCGTCCGACCGGGACGTGTCCAGCCACCCGCACGGCGGCGAGTTCGCCACCGTCGGCGAGATCTTCACCGCCAACCCCGACCGGAAGAAGCCGTTCGACATCCGCACCGTGATGGCCGCCGTCTCCGACAGCGACCATCCGCGGCTGGAACGCTGGGCCGGCATGGCCGACGCCGACACCGCGGTCGTGATGGACGCCCGGGTCGGCGGTCACTCGGTCTGCCTGGTCGGGATCGAGTCCAAGCCGGTGCCGCGGGCCGGGTTCCCGCCCACCGACGGCCCGGACACCTACACCGCCGGCACGCTGTTCCCGCGGTCGTCGAAGAAGGTGGCCCGGGCGATCAACACGGCCTCGGGCAACCGTCCGCTGGTGGTGCTGGCCAACCTGTCCGGGTTCGACGGGTCCCCGGAGTCGATGCGCAAGCTGCAGCTCGAGTACGGCGCCGAGATCGGCCGCGCGGTGGTCAACTTCGACGGTCCGATCGTGTTCTTGGTGATCTCGCGGTACCACGGCGGCGCGTTCGTGGTGTTCTCGAAGACGCTCAACGAGAACATGACCGTGCTGGCCGTCGAGGGATCGTTCGCCTCGGTGATCGGCGGTGCCCCGGCCGCCGCGGTGGTGTTCGCCGGCGAGGTCGGCAGGCGGACCGCGGCCGACCCCCGGGTCGCCGGCCTGGAATCGGAGCTGCGCGCGGCACACGCCCGCGAACGGGCCCGCCTGCAGGCCGAACTGGCCGACGTCCGGGCCGCCGTCCGGGCCGAGAAGATCAGCGAGGTGGCCGCCGAGTTCGACGGCGTGCACAGCATCCACCGCGCGGTCGAGGTGGGTTCGGTCGACAAGGTGATCAGCCCGAGCCGGATCCGTCCCGAGATCATCGCGGCCATCGAGGCCCACGCCGCCGGCTGACCGCACCGGTTCGCCGTCCGGCGCCGGGA
Source organism: Micropruina sp. (assembly GCA_018055925.1). GTDB lineage: Bacteria > Actinomycetota > Actinomycetes > Propionibacteriales > Propionibacteriaceae > Micropruina. The sequence continues at coordinate 12,773 of JAGPGQ010000052.1, read as the reverse complement.
TCCCGGGTCGAGCCCGGGATGACGTGCCCCGCTGCGCCCCGTCCGGCCTCCCCCGTCCAGCCGCCTGGCGTCCCACGTCATCCCGCCTGGCGTCACGTCATCCCGGCGAACGCCGGGATCTCGGCACCGGTCCGGCGCCCGGCGGGCTACGATCCCGCCATGGCCACCCTGGTGCTCACCGTGATCGGAGACGATCGCGCCGGACTCGTCAACGCGCTCGCCGACGTCGTCACCGCCCACGGCGGCAACTGGGAACGCAGCCAGCTCGCCGAGTTGGCCGGCAAGTTCGCCGGCATCGTCCAGGTCAGCGTCGCGGACGAACGGGCGGACGAGCTGGCGGCCGCCCTGGAGCCGCTGCACGGGCTGCTCGAGGTGGCCCTGTACACCGCGGAGGGCCACCAGGCGCCCGCGGCGGACGTCCACCACGTCGAGGTCGACCTGGTCGGCAATGACCACCCCGGGATCGTCCGGGACGTCACGGCGGTGCTCACCCGGCACGGGATCAGCATCGAGCGGCTGGCCACCGACACCCGCGAGGTGCCGATGGCGGGCGGCCGGCTGTTCGAGGCGCACCTGAGCGCGCCCGTGCCCGCCGGAACCGATCTGGCCGGCCTGCAGGCCGACCTGGAGCGGCTGGCCACCGAGATCCTGGTCGACATCACGGTCGCCTCGGACTGACCTCCCACGCCCCCGGCAACGAAACGCTCGCCCAACCACCGTGCGCTCGCGAAGCTCGCGAGCGGTAGGAGTTGAGCGAGCGTTCCGGACGGCCGGCCTCAGGCAGCCGGCTCCTTGCCGGCCAGGATCAGCGTCGCCTGGTCGGCGGTCAGGTCGTAGTCCAGGAACTCCTTGTAGAAGGCCCGGGTCTCGGCGACCATGTCCAGGTCCTTGAACGTGTCCGGGTGCAGCAGCTGGGCCACCCAGAGCACCTGCAGGGCCTCCTCGGCGCTGTACCGGTCCCAGGCGAAGGTGCCGCGCGGGTTGCCGTAGACCTTGCCCTCCTTCACGGCCCGCAGCTGGGCGAAGGCCGGATCCTTGCGCAGCAGTGCCAGCGCCTCCTCGGAGCTGGTGCTGCCGATGATGATGGTGTCCGGGTCGGACTTCACGATGGTCTCCATGGTCACCTGGGTGAGGTTGCCGTCGACCTCCAGCGCGTTCCGGCCGCCGCTGAGGTTGATCCACTCGTCGATCATCGACTTGCGGCCGTCCACGGTCAGCAGATCGGTCGCGCCCGCGATGTGCAGGATGGACGGCCGGTCGGCGTCCGCCAGGCCCTTCAGCTTCGCGTCCACCGTGGCGATGTTCTTGTCCAGGTAGGCTTCGTACTTCTTGGCCCGGGCCGGAGCGTCGCCACCCAGCACCTCGGCGGTCAGCCGCACCGTCTCGCGCAGCCCCTCGAAGGTCTGGAAGGTCACCTTGACCGCCGGCAGGCCGGCGTTCCGGGCGGCCTGGATCTGGGCGTCGTTGGACGACAGCACGACGTCCGGACGCAGCTTGATCAGCTCCTCCACCTGCAGGTCGTCGCCGCTGAACGGAGCGGTCACCTCGGCGATCCTCGGGTACACGGTGGCGAACTACTTGTTCTGCTTGATCACATTGGTGTTGGCCACCAGCTTGTCTCCCGCGCCGAGCGCCAGGACGACCTGGTTGTTGGCGTGCCACAGGTTGGCCACCCGCTCGACCTTGGCGGGGATCTGGACGGTGGTGCCCGCCTGGTCGGTCACCGTGCGGGCGTCCGCTCCGAGGCTCGGGGCCGACACCGACGGCGTGGCGGACGCGGCGGGTGGTTGCGGGCTGCCGCAGCCGGCCACCAGCCCGGCCAGTGTCGCCGCCGCGGCGAGCGCGGCCACCATCCTGGATTGTCCTGCTTTCATCGAAGAGCACGTCCTTTCATCGTCGGCTCAGGTGTTGGTCAATGCGGGGGTCTCGCAGACGGCCCGGCCGAGCTCCTCGACGTAGACCACCCGCAAATCGGTCTCGTAGATCTCGGCCAGCAGGTCCTCGCGGACCACGTCGGCCACCGGCCCGCTGTGGAACCGGCCGGCGCGGGTGAGGACGCCCGCGCTGCCGCCCAGCAGGATCGCGTGGTTGGGGTTGTGGGTGGTGCTGATGATCCCGAAGCCGCGCCGCGACAGGTCCTTGAGCAGCTGCAGCACGCGGGCCTGATTGCCGTGGTCCAGCGCGGCCGTGGGCTCGTCGAAGACGATCAGCTCGGGGTCCTGGACGACGGCCTTGGCGATGCTGGCCAACTGCCGCTGCCCGCCGCTCACCTGGGTGCACGGCCGCCCGGCCAGCTCGGCGATGCCGAGCAGGTCCAGGGCCTCGAGGGCCCGCGCCCGGTCGCCGGCGGACGGTTGCTGCAACAGGTTGAGGTGCGGGGCCCGTCCCATCAGCACGTAGTCGAGGACGGTGTAGGCGTAGCTGACGCTGCTGGTCTGCGGCACGTAGGCGACCCGGCGAGCCCGGGTCCGCGGCGGCAGCCCGGCCACGTCCGCCCCGCCGAGCAGGATGCGGCCGGATTGCGCCGGGCGTACCGCGGTCACGCAGTTGAGCAGCGTCGACTTGCCGGCCCCGTTCGGCCCGAGGATGGTGAACAGCTCGCCCCGTTCGAGGGCGAACGACAGGTCGGTGAAGATCGGATGGCCGGGCCGGTAGCCGAAGGCGATCCGCCGCACGTCGAGCAGGGCGTTCACGAATCCGCTCCCCGGCGGGCCAGGATCAGCACGAACACCGGGGTCCCGATCAACCCGGTGAGGATGCCGAGCGGGATCTCACCCGGGCTGAGCGAACGAGCCAGGGTGTCGATCATCAGCATGAAGATGCCGCCCAGCAGGGCGGCGACCGGGAGCGACCGCGCATTGTCGCCACCGGCCAGGATCCGGGCGGCGTGCGGCACGACCAGGCCGACCCAGCCGATGCTGCCGCTCAGCGAAACCGACGCCGCCGTGAGCAGCGTCGCGCAGAGCACGACCACGCCGCGCTCGAGGCGGATGTTGACCCCCAGCGCCGTGCTCTCGGCGCTCTCCAGGGTCAGCAGGTTCAACCGCCAGCGGAGCGCGAGCAGCACCACCGCGGGGACGACGATCAGCGGCGCCATCGCCGTCACCGAGGCGGCGGACACCTTGGCCAGGCTGCCCAGCTGCCAGAAGACGATGTCGGCCAGCTGGGTTTCCGGGTCGGCGACGTACTTCAGCAGCCCGATGACCGCCTGCATCAGCCCGCCGACGATGATCCCGGCGAGCACCAGCGTCACCGAGGAGGAGCGGCGGATCAGCCGTGGGATCCAGGCCACCAGGGCGAGGGCGCCGATCCCGGCCGCGAATGCCAGCGACTGCACCCACACGGTGCCCAGCCCGAGGACGATCGCCACCGAGGCGCCGACGCAGGCGCCGTGGGTGACGCCGAGCAGATCGGGGGCGGCCAGCCGATTGCGGAAGATGCCCTGATAGCTGGCGCCCGCGAGAGTGAGCGCGGCTCCGATCAGCACGGCGGCACAGATCCGGGGCAGGCGCAGGTTGAGCACCACGTTCGCATTGGCGGCATCGGACGGGGGTGCGCCCACGGCCGCGGCGGCCAGGGCGTCGAACACCTCGGCCGGCGACAGCAGGTAGCGCCCGCTGCACAGCGCCAGGATCACCATCGCCAGCAACAGCCCGGCCAGGCCGGTCACCAGGACGGCCAGGGGTGCCGGGGATCGCAGGTCGGACGACGGCGTGTTCACCGCCCGCGTCGTCGCTGACCGGGTCAACGATCGATCCCGGACGTCCGTGATTGCGGCATGAGGAGGAGCTTAGATCCGTGGACACGGCGTTCGTGGGTGGTTTTTCCAATTCGTTCTCGGAATCGCCCCCGCGGTGGCGCGACGTCGCGGGGCCTTCGGGTGGCGTCGTCGCCGATCGCGAGATCAGCCCGCCCGGCCAGCCGTGGCCCATCCCCTGGGGCCCCGGACGGCGCCGCCGTCCGGGAGCCGCGATAGCCTGCTGGCGTGCTGGTTCTGCTGTCGCCCGCGAAGTCGCTGGACTTCGATTCGCCCCTGCCCACCCGCAAGCACTCCGAGCCGAGGCTGCTCGACCGCTCGGCGGAGCTGATCGAGGTGATGCGCGGCAAGTCCACCGCCGAGATCGCCGGCCTGATGCACATCTCGGACGACCTGGCCGCCCTGAACGCGCAGCGCTACCTCGACTTCTCGCCGCCGTTCACCATGCGCAACGCGCGGGCGGCGGTGCTCGCCTTCGCCGGCGACGTCTACCAGGGGCTGGACGTGCGCGGCGGCTGGGGCACCCGCGACTACACCGAGGCGCAGAAGACGGTGCGCATCCTGTCGGGCCTGTACGGCGTGCTGCGTCCGCTCGACCTGATCCAGCCCTACCGGCTCGAGATGGGCCTGCCGCTGGCGACCGGCCGCGGCAAGACCCTGTACTCGTACTGGGGCTCGACGATCACCGACCTGCTGCGCGCCGACCTCTCCGAGTCGCCGGGCGCCCCGGTCGTGCTCAACCTGGCCTCGGACGAGTACGCCCGGTCGGTCCGGTTCGACGCGCTCGCCTGCCCGGTGATCTCACCCCGGTTCGAGGACACCAATGCCCGGGGTGCCCGGAGCGTGATCTCGTTCTACGCCAAGCGGGCGCGCGGCAGCCTGGCCTCGTGGCTGGTCCGCGAACGCGTCCGGACGGCCTCGGCGGTGAAGCGGTTCGCCGAGGGTGGCTACCGCTACGACGCGGACGCCTCCACCGCGGAGCAGCCGGTGTTCGTCCGGAGCTTCGAGGATCGGCCCGCGGTCGCGCGCTGATCCGTTCAGCCGTGGCAGACGGCCTCGACGTTGTTGCCGTCGGGGTCCCGGACGAAGGCGCCGAAGTAGCCGGGGTGGTACTCCGGCCACTCCCGTGGGGCGTGCAGCACCTCGACGCCCATCGATGCGGCGGCGTCGAAGAACGCCTGGACGGCCGCCCGGTCGGCCGCGGTGAAGGCGATGTGGCTTTCTCGGTTGGAGGTGCCGCCGGCGGACGAACTCAGCCAGAAGTCCGGATGGCCCTCGGTGCCGTAGCCGATCGCCTCGCCGTAGTCCAGCTGCCGGGTGAACCCGAGGGTGGCGAGCACAGTGTCGTAGAAGCGCGCGGAGGCGGCCAGGTCGGCCACGTTGACGCCCAGGTGATCAATCATGCGCACCAGTGTGCGCCCCGCCGCCGACAGTTTCCGGACGCCGGCCGCCCGGCCGGGCGTCAAGCGGAACCGCGCCGGCCCGACTTGTGTATTCTTTGTGAGGAATATACAGTCCCGGCATGGACACCCTGGAGGCGATCGCCGAGCCGGCCCGGCGCCGCATCCTCGACGCCCTGCTCGACGGCGAACGGCTGGTGGGTGACTTGGGCGCCGAACTCGGCATCGCCCAGCCGAGCGTGTCCAAACACTTGGCGGTGCTCCGCGGGGCGGGGCTCGTCCGGGTAAGGCCCGACGCGCAGCGCCGCTGGTACTCCCTCGATCCCGCACCGCTGCGTGACGTCGACGAGTGGCTGACGCCGTACCGCCGGCGGTGGGCCGACGCCCTCGACGCACTGGAACGACACCTCGACGAACAGGAGCAGACATGACCAGCAACCGGCTCGGCGACGTCCTGCGGGACGCCGGACGCTACGGCCTGCGCTACGAACGACGCCTGCGCTGCGCCCCCGAGAAGGTGTGGCGGGCGCTCACGGAATCGGAGTCGCTGCGGCACTGGATGCCGGCCGACATGATCGGCGAGCGGCGCACCGGGGCCGAGCTGACCTTCCCGTTCTGGCCGGCGCACGTCGAACGCTTCGGAATCCCGGGCGAGCAGGTCGCGCTCACCGGCCGGATGCTGGCCTGGGACCCGCCGCGGCTGCTCGAGTACAGCTGGGACGCCGACCTGATGCGCTTCGAACTCACCCCGGACGGGGACGGCACCCGGCTGGTGTTCACCACCTGGCTGGGAGACGTCGACCAGTACCCGGCGCACGGCACCGCGGCCGCGTACCACGCCGCCCTCGATCAGCTCGCCGAACTGCTCGACACGGGCACCGTCGCCCTGCCGGTGATCGACGTCCCGCTGGGCGATCTGGAGGAACGTTACGGCGCGCTGCTGCGCTCGGCCTGATCGGTGATCCGGGGTCCGCGCCGGCCGATCCACCACGCGTACAGCTCGGCCGCGACGCCCAGGCCGGCCCGGGTGAGCAGCAGGGCGGGCAGGCCGAAGGCGCTCCAGATCAGGCCGGCGATCACCGGCCCGGCCATCTCCCCGGCGTCCTCGGCCGAACTCATCCAGGCGAGGCTGCGTGCCCGGCGCGGCGGATCGAGCGCCGCGACCCCGGCCATCACCGCGCCCCAGGCGGGACGGAAGGCCGCCTTGCCGACGTCGTCGAAACCCTTGCCGACGAGCAGGCCGGGGTAGCCGGGGAAGACCAGCCAGACCAGGGAGGAGACGACGTTCCCGACGGCCCGGACGCCCAGCACCAGGCGCAGACTCAGTCGGTCCGCGATCCAGCCCCAGGCCGGCCCGGACACGCTGATCACCGCGGTCATCAGGTACATCGACGAGGCCGCCACCGCGGGCAGGCCCATGTACTCCACCGTCATCACCGGCAGCAGATTCGCCATCAGGTAGGCCGTCCCGGTCATCGCCAAACCCAGCCCCGCGTACGGCAGCAGGGTCGCGCGCAGGCCGGCCGACAAGGGCTGACGCCGCTCCGGCTGGGGCAGTCGCAGCGCGTCGACCAGCGGGCCGCGGAGCAACCAGACGACCAGGACCAGCGGCAGCACCGAGATCGCGGCGGCGATCCCGAAGACCACCGCGTAGCCGCCGGCGAGCAGGGTGATCAGGGCGCCCGCGGCGAACTGGCCGACCGACCCGGCCACCGTCTTGGCCGTCTGGTACCAGGCGAATCGTTGCGCCACCGCCTGTTTCCCGCCGAGCCCGGCGAGCACGGTGGCGGAGGCGGGGTCGCGCAGGGCGATCGACACGCCGTGCGCGGCGCGCGCCAGGAACAGGTGCGCCGGTGAGCTGGCCACCACGAGGGTGAGCAGCACGACGGCCCGCAGGGCGACGGCGACCACGTAGGCCCGGCGGACGCCGAGGTGGTCGACCACCCAGCCCATCGCCGGCTTGAGCACGGCGGCGACCGCCATGTTCGTGGACAGCAGCAGGCCGATCGCCGGCAGCGACATGCCGAGGTGGTGCGCGTACAGCGGCAGCGCGAAGCTGAGCAGCCCGAAGGCCAGCCGGGAGAGGAAGCCCTCGGTCACGACGACGCTCAGCGCCGTGCCGACGCCGGGCGCCCGTTGCGGAGCTCGCTCGCTCCGGGACCGTCGCCGCCGGATCAGGCGTCCGGCGGCCCAGCCCAGCACGGCCAGCGCCGCGAGCGCGCCGAGCCCGAGTGTGGCCTGCTGCCGCAGCACCGCCTCCTGGGCGGCCAACGCGGGCTCCACGTGCTGGGCGATCACATAGGTTCCCGGCAGCGCTGGATCGTCGGCCACCACGGGGACCAGCGCGGTGACGAACCGTCCGTCGGGGGTGTCGATCTCGAGGTACCTGACGTGTGCGGTCCCGGCCGGCAGGCCGCGAACCGCGGCGGAGAACGCGGTGGCCACCGTCGGTACCCTGCCGGTCGGGGTGAGCTGCTGGTGGCCGACGAAGGCCAGGTGGCGCTGCCCGGACGGGAGGGTGGGGTCGCGACCGAGAGCCGCCCGCAGGAATCCCTCCACCGAGGACGTGGACGCCCCCTTGGCCGGCTTCCAGGCCCGCGCGAAGTCGGCCAGGTCCGCCGCGGAACGATCGACCTGGACGCGGGCCGCACCCCGGATCCGCTCGGTGGCCAGCAGGTGGTTGCCCGCCAGCAGGCCGGCGAGCAGGACCGCGACCAGCACGACCGGCCAGACCGCCGGGCGCCGGCCGGCAGCCGCGTTCCGGCCGGCGGCGGGCGCCTCCAGGTTCAGGCCGGCCATCGGTAGTCACACGCCTGTCGGCAGATCACGTCCGCGATCGCCAGGTCCGGCGACTCGCATCCCTTGTAGCCCGGGAAGTAGTTGACGTCGACCACCATCGGGCCGTCCGGCGACTCGATGACGTCGATCCCGAACAGTTCGAGGCCGAACGCCGCGCGCGCCGCCATGGCGATGGCCCGGACGCCGGGACTGACCGCGACCGGCCGTCCGGTCCTGGTGAAGGACATCGGGTCGAACGGCTTGCGGACGGCGTAGACCAGGTCCCCGGCGACATAGACCTTGAGGTCCTCTCCCGGGCCCGGCACGAACCGCTGGACGATCACCGGGCCGGCCGGCATCCGGATCGCGGCGAGTTCGTCCGCGCTGCCGATCAGGTGGACGTCGGCGCCGCGATGCCCCCGGTGCGGCTTCACGATCAGCCGGCCGCCGCCGAGCAGCGGCGCGGCCTGGACGGGGTCGGAGACCAGCCAGGTGCCCGGTGTCGGGATCCCGGCCGCGCGGAGCACCCGGCTCGCGGTGACCTTGTCCTGGGCGAGGGTGCAGGAGCGCAGGTCGTTGAGGATCCGGGCGCCCTGCAGCCGGAGCGCCGCGGCGTAGGCCAGCGCCACCTCGGTGTGGCTCTTCAGCACGTAGAGGTCGGCCTCGGCGTGGACGGTGTCGGTGCGCAGCAACCGGTCCTCGGGCACCCAGCCCTCGACGGCGTGGCCGGCCCCCTGGAGCCTTCGCCAGATGCCGAGCATGATCGGGCTGGGCACGTCCGGTACGCGCCGGGCAAGCAGGAACGCGATTCTCATGACGCCACCGCCATCGGCTGCGGGGCCTCCCAGGCCCAGGTCGGCCGCTGCAGCGGCGGGATGGTTCCCGCCTCGGCCCGGGCCAGCGCACGCCAGCTCTCGGCGATGAGGGCGGTCAGGGGGTGCCTGCGGGCCAGTCCGGTCAGCGAGCTCACCAACTCGGCCGTGTCGCCGCAGGGCGAGTAGTCGCCGCTGGAGTGCAGCGCCGCCGCGACGACCCGGGTCAGGTTGACCGGAACCAGCCCCGCCCTGGCCGCGAGCCGGGCCGCGCCGACCAGCCGTTCGCTCCGCGAGATCTTCCGCGGGACGTCCCGGCCCACCCGGGCGACCGTGTCGCCGATGGCGGCGTTCTCGAAGCGGCGGACGATGCTCTCCAGGTCGCGCCGGGTGCCGGCGACCCCGGCCCCGTAGCTGTGGGCGAGGCCGATCCGGCCCTCGTCCATGGCGGCCAGGACGAAGCGGCGGATCTCGGCGTCCCGGATTGCGGTGTGCAGCTCGCGGTAGCCCTTGAGCCGGCCCAGATAGGCGGTGGTGGCGTGCCCGGTGCTGTACCGGTAGAGCTTGCGCCGGTAGTGGGCCCGGAAATCCTCGACGGGCACCAGGTGGGCGATCGGTGGCAGATTTCCGGTCAGGGTGGTCGCGTCCACCGTGACGTCGCCGCCCGGTTCGCCGAGGATCCTGGCCGGCTCGTCGGCGGCCTCGGGCAGGATGCGCTGGGCGAGGACGCGGTCGACCACCGCTCCGGAGTAGCCGTGCCGGCCGGCGGCCGGACCCAGTTGCCGGCGGACGCCGGCGGCCAGGATGCTCCCGGCGTCCTCGACGTTCTCGAAGCCGATCACGTCCACCGGGTGCTTCGCGTCCGCCAGGCCGGCGGCCAGCAGCGGGATGACCTGCGCGAGTGCCGGTTCCCCGACCGCGGTGCACACCAGGTCGGCGGAGGCGATCGCGGCCCGGGCGGCCGCGGCGTCGGCGTGGTCGACGGCGCCCGCGATCTCGATCTGCCGCTCCGTGCTGGACCGGCCGTCGGTGAGCACCAGCCGGAACCGGCGCTGCCGCTCCAGCCGGGCGATCATGGCGCCCCGGCCGATCATCCATACCTCGTGGCCCGCGTCGTGGAGCAGTTGCGCGGCGCAGCCGCAGCCGACCCGTCCGGAGCCGATGACGACGGCTTTCATGATGACCCTCCTCGTTCCGGTTCGGGCGGCGATTCCGGCGACCTGGCCTTCATGGCGGCGCAGACATGGGCGGCGAGCCGGTCGTCGGCGTCCGGCACCGAGGTGAAATTCGGGAAGTCGTTCACCTCGATGACCACCAGTCCCGACGGAGTCCGGAGGCAGTCGACGCCGAAGACGGACAGCCCGAACGCCCTTCCGCAGCGAGCCGCGATCCGGCGCATCTCGGCGGTGACCGGCACCGGACCCAGGTCTCGCCCGAAGCACGCCGTGATCGGTGACGGCTTGTGCACCGCCGAGACGTGGTCGCCGATCACGTAGAGCTTGAGATCGACGCCGTCGCTGGGCAGATAGTGCTGGGCGAGCAGCTTCGGCTCCCGCCAGGTGAGCCGCCGCAGCGCGGCCGGAGAACCGACCACCTGCAGGCCGCGGCCGTTGTCGCCGTAGACCGGTTTGCAGATCAAGGGATAGTCCTGCACCGACGCGGCGCGATAGGCGTCGGCCAACGTCCCGCTCCAGGTGTTGGGGATGGGAATGCCCGCGGCAAGCAGGCGCCGGGTCATCACGATCTTGTCGCGGACGCCGGCGATCGCCCGGGCCGGATCGACGACGACGCAACCGCGTTGTTCGGCGAACCGGAGGGCGGCGAGCAGCGAGGTGCTGCGCCCCCGGGCAACGACGGCACCGATCCTGCCGAGCGACTCGACCCAACGGCCGAGGTCGCGCAGCGCATCGGTGCCGACCTGAACCTTCACACCACGTCGGCTGAGCGCTGCGATCAATCCCGCAGGCTGTGCCTGCAGCAGATAACGCTCTTCGACGAGTACTGCAACAGTGGTATCCATGCCGCAGTTCACCGCCGGTTCATGGAACGGCCATGAACGGTCGGTGAGTACTTTGTCACGTTAGGTCGGCCACGATGAGGACACTCTCATCGACGCGGACGCCCTCCGCCGGCGGGCAGGGTCAGCCGGCGACCTCCGCCGACGCGGTCCGCAGGATCAGCACCGTAAGCCGGGCGGCCGCCTCCGGAACGCCCTTGAAACCGGGAAAGCTGGAGAGGTCGACCACCCATGGCCGGCCCCGGTGATGGATGATGTCGACGCCGTACAGCGCGATCCCGAGGGCGTCGCCGCAGCGCCGCGCGACGTCCTCGGTCTCGGCGTCGAGGCCGACCAGCCGGCCGAGCTTGTCCGCGAAGGTCACCGGCGGCCAGATCCGTTCGACGCAGAACACCTCGGCACCGATCCGGTAGATCTTGCGGTCCTTGCCGTCGGGGGCGAAGTAGCGCTGCGCCATCACCGGGTCGGGGCCGTGGTCGATCCGCGCCAGCTGTTCGGCGTCCTCGACGACCTCGATGCCCCGGCCCTGGGAGCCGCGGAACGGCTTGACGATCAGCGGCCCGTCGGCGAGCAGCGGCGCGAGCGCGCGGGCGTCCTGCTCGACGTAGGTGGGCGGCACCGGCACGCCGGCGGCCTCGAGTGCGCGATTCGTCGCGATCTTGTCCCGGCACAGCTCGGTGACCGGGTAGGGATTCAGGGTGCGGATGCCGGCGGCGTGGTAGCGGGCGGCGAGCCGCAGGGCGGCCGGCGTCTTGGCCTTCAGCACGCAGAGATCGGTCGCCTCCAGGGCGGCGCCGTCCGGATCGAGCTCGTCGGGGTGGACGACGGCGACCTCGGCACCCGCCTCCCGCAGGCGCCGGACGACCTCCGGCAGGATCGGACTCGTCCGGGTCGCCGGATGCCGGACCAGCAGCATGGTGATGTGCACCTTCGCCAGGGTCGCCGACCCCGTCGGTGGCGTCAAGGTGCACCGCCTCGTCCATGGGCACGCGGGCGCCGGGAGACCTAAGATCACGCCATGACCCAGACGCCCGACCTCAAGCCCCGCAGCCGCGACGTCACCGACGGCCTGGAGAAGGCCGCCGCCCGGGGCATGTTGCGGGCGGTCGGCCTCGGCGACGAGGACTTCGCCAAGCCGCAGATCGGGGTTGCCTCGTCCTGGAACGAGATCACGCCGTGCAACCTGTCCCTGGACCGGCTGGCGAAGGCGGTCAAGGACGGCGTCCACGCCGCCGGCGGCTACCCGCTGGAGTTCGGCACCATCTCGGTCTCGGACGGCATCTCGATGGGCCACGAGGGGATGCACTTCTCGCTGGTCTCCCGCGAGGTGATCGCCGACTCGGTCGAGACGGTGATGAACGCCGAACGGCTGGACGGCTCGGTGCTGCTGGCCGGCTGCGACAAGTCCCTGCCCGGCATGCTGATGGCCGCCGCCCGGCTCGACCTGGCGTCCGTCTTCCTCTACGCCGGCTCGATCCTGCCCGGCATCGCCCGGCTGTCCGACGGCACCGAGAAGACGGTCACCATCATCGACGCCTTCGAGGCGGTCGGCGCCTGCGCCGCCGGGCTGATGTCGCGGGCCGACGTGGACGCCATCGAGCGGGCGATCTGCCCCGGCGAGGGCGCCTGCGGCGGCATGTACACCGCCAACACGATGGCCTCGGTGGCCGAGGCGATCGGCATGTCGCTGCCCGGCTCGGCCGCCCCGCCGGCCACCGACCGGCGCCGCGACGGGTTCGCCCGCCGTTCCGGCGAGGCCGTGGTAAATCTGCTGCGCCGCGGGATCACCGCCCGCGACATCATGACCAAGGGGGCGTTCGAGAACGCGATCGCGGTGGTGATGGCGTTCGGCGGCTCGACCAATGCGGTGCTGCACCTGCTCGCGATCGCGCACGAGGCCGATGTCGAGTTGAGCATCGACGACTTCCAGCGGATCGGTTCCAGGGTGCCGCACCTGGCCGACGTGAAGCCGTTCGGCGCCTACGTGATGACCGACATCGACCGGGTCG
>JAGPGQ010000051.1 GCA_018055925.1 Micropruina sp. | reverse complement strand
GCCGCCCCGCGCACCGATCCGGACGGGGTCGGCTACGGGCCGCCGGCTGCCGACGGGCGTCCCCGCGACCTGCCCGACGACGTCGTCGCCGACGTGCTCAGGGTGCTGGCCGAGGGGGCGAACCGGGCGCAGCAAGCGGGAATGCCGGCCGAGCGGATCCTGGTCGATCCCACGTTGGACTTCGGCAAGACCACCCGGCACTCGCTTCGGGTGCTGCGGTCGACCGCGCAGGTCGCCTCGCTGGGCTTCCCGGTGCTGCAAGCGCTGTCGCGCAAGGACTTCGTCGGCGAGACCCTCGATCTGGAGGTGGACGACCGGCTGGAGGGCACCCTGGCGGCGACCGCGGTGGCCGCCTGGCTCGGCACGGTCTGCTTCCGCGCGCACGACGTCCGGGCCACCCGGCGGGTGGTCGACATGGTGGCCGCGATCAGGGGCGACCGGCCGGCCGCGGTCAATCACCGCGGAGTTCGGTGGCCGGGGTAACGATCGCGACGGGCTCGATCGGCGATACCCTCGGGCAATGCCCGTGAGCACCCAGGTCACCTCGGTCGAGGCCGGGAGTGTCGTGTTCCGGCTGCCCGAAACCGGGTCCCAGGTCACCGAGGTCCGGCTCTGGTCCACGGTTCCGGTCGCCGATCGCGCCTTCACCCGCGGCGACCAGGGGTGGGAACTCGCGATCCCCCATCCGGGCGCCCACCGGATCGAGTACCTCTTCGAGGTCACCGTCGACGGCGAACGGCACACCATCCTCGACCCCACCAACCCGATGCGCGTCCAGAACGTGTTCGGCGACCACTCCTGGCTACCGCTGCCCGGCTACCGGGAACCCGCCTGGTTGGACGCCCGCCGCGTCGACGGCCACCTGCGGCCGTGGGAGCTGGTCACCGCGGACGGCCCGGTGACCGGGTCCCTGTGGTCGCCCGCGCACGCCTGGCGGGGTGCGCCACTGCCGCTGCTGATCAGCCACGACGGCACCCAGATGGATCACTTCGGCCGGCTCACCGACTTCGTCGCCGCCGCCATCGCCGCCCGGGAACTGCCCCCGCTGCGGGTGCTGCTGCTCGACCCCGGACCCGACCGCCACGGCCGCTACGCGGTCAATCCCCGCTACCCGAAGGCCCTGGTCACCGAGGTGTTGCCGGCGATCGCGGGCGAGGTCGCGGTGGCCGGACGTCCGGTGCTGATGGGGCAGAGCCTGGGCGCACTGGCCGCGCTGTACGCCGCCCGCCGGCTTCCCGGCACGTTCGCCGGGCTGTTCCTGCAGTCCGGTTCCTTCTTCACCCCCGAGACCGACCCGCAGGAGTCCGACTACTCACGCTGGGCCGAGGTGACCGGGTTCACCTCCACCCTGTACCGCAACCCGCCCCCCGAGAACCTGCCACACATGTTCGTCTGCGGCACCCAGGAGGAGAACCTGGCCAACAACCGGGCGCTGGCCGCGCACCTGGCGGCCGAGGGCGTCCCGGTCGGCTGGGCGGAGGTGCCGGACGGGCACACCTGGACGACCTGGCGCGACCTGCTCGACCCACACCTGACCCGACTGCTGAAAGAGGCCTGGCCCTGATGGAGCGCTACCAAGTCGACCTGCCCGCGCCCGGCTTCGACCGGCCCGGCACGGTGATCCGCTACGGCCACTGGGGACGTCCCGTGGTCGTCTTCCCGTCCGAGGCCGGACGTGCCTGGGACTACGAGAACAACGGCATGGTGGCGGCGGTCGCGCCGCTGATCGAGGCCGGCCGGGTCAAGCTGTACTGCGTCGACTCGTTCGACCACGCCACCTGGTCGGATCGCTGGCTGTCGCTGGAGGAACGTGCCCGCCGGCACGGCGCCTACACGTCCTGGATCACCGACCAGGTCGCCGGCTTCATCGGCGCCGACTCGCCCGGCACGAGTGACGCGATCGTCACCGGGTGCTCGTTGGGCGCCTACCACGCCCTGCAGTTCGCGCTCACCCGGGCGGACCTTTTTCCCGTAGCCATCTGCCTGTCGGGCAACTACGACCCGTCCGGTTGGCACGGCTGGGGCGAACGTGGCGAGGCCGCTTACTTCACCAACCCCACCGACTACGTGCCCGGACTGCACGGCGACCACCTGGACTGGCTGCGCTCCCGGCTGTACCTCGTCCTGGTCGCCGGGCAGGGCGCCTGGGAGACCCACCCGACCGGCGCGCTGCCGTCCACCCAGCACCTCGCGCACCTCCTCGGCGAGCAGGGGATCCCGCACGAACTCGACCTGTGGGGCCACGATGTGTCGCACGACTGGCACTGGTGGCAAAAGCAGATCGCCCACCATCTGCCGCGGTTCTGCTGAGATCGCTATCGTCCATCCATGACCAGCAACCGGCATCATCAGATCGGCCTCCTGCTCGGCGCCGAGGAGGACTGGCCGCGGGCCTTCGAGACCGTCCTCGGCATGGTCGGGCCGATCACCGTCGACGGCGTCACGCACACCCTCGGCGCGGAGCGGCTGACCATCGAGCCGTTCGATCTGACCGACCCGGTCCGCACCCCGCTGGTGATCGACCGGCTGGCCCACTGGTACTACCACCCGCGGGAATGGCTGAAGAAGGCCTCCATGGTGAACGGCACCTACCTGCTGAACAGCCCGTTCACCTTCCAGTCGATGGAGAAGCACAGCGCCTACTGCGCCATGCTGCGCCTGGGACTGAAGGTGCCGAAGACCGTCCTGGTGCCGTACAAGAACCCGGTCGACAACGTCCGGTGGGCCTACACCTCGGCCACGTACAACAAGGAGTTCGACCTCGAGGCGATCGCGGCCGACCTCGGCTACCCGCTCTACATGAAGCCGTTCGACGGCGGTGGCTGGCGTGGCGTCTCGCGGATCGACAACCCCGATGACCTGCGCCGGTCCTACGACGCCTCGGGCGAGATGCTGATGCACCTGCAGGCCACCGTCGACTACGACGTCTTCGCCCGAGCGCTGTCCATCGGGCCGGAGACCATGGTGATGGACTTCCGTCCCGAACAGCCGATGCACAACCGGTATCACGTCTCGCACGGCTTCCTGTCGGCCAGCGCCGGCCACGAGACCGCGGCCATCAGCCGGATCGTGAACGCGTTCTTCGCCTGGGAGTTCAACTCGGCCGAGATGTTGGTGACCGGCGACGAGGTGTACCCGATCGACTACGCCAACGCCTGCCCCGACGTGGCGCTCACCTCGCTGCACTACTACTTCCCGTGGGCGATCAAGGCGCTGGTGCGGTGGAGCGTGTACTGCCTGATCACCGGGCGCAAGGGCACCGTCGACCTGCACACCGACCGGTACTTCGCGATCGCGGACGACGAGTCGCTCGGCTACCGGGAGAAGCTGGCGGCCTACCTGGCGCTCGCCGACGAGTACTTCGAGGCCGACGACTACTGGGCGTTCTGCGCCGAGCACCTCGGCCACCTGGACGAGGCGGTGCTCACCTGGGTCCGCTCGGACGCCTTCGACCGGCTCCTGGTGGACACCGTTCGGGCCACCTACCCGCCGCACGAGCACGACCGGTTCCTCGGGCACTTCCGCGGCCTCACCAAGGCCTGGGCGGACGAGCAGGGCTGAGGCTCCCCGCCGGCTCAGCGGGCGACGAACCACACCCAGTTGGCCTTGTTCCCGGTCTCGGCCCGGCCCAGCAACTCCAACTCGGCGCCGTGCACCCGGTACAGCGACACGTGCGTCGAACGCTCGCCCGCGGCGACCAGATAGCGACCGTCGGGAGAGACGGCGAACCCGCGCGGCTGCGTCTCGGTGACCACGAACGACTCCGGCGCGGTCAGGGCACCGTCCGGCGCCACCGAGACCGCGCCCAGGGTGCTCTCGGTGCGCTCCGAGCACCACAGGTGCGCCGGATCCGAGAAGTGCAGGTCGGCGCCCCAGATGAAGTGATTCGCCAGCGGGTCGGCGTCCAGTTCGCTGTGGCCGAGGCCTTTGGACGGATCGAAGGCGGGCACCGCCCCGTCCGCGGTCAGGTTCCCGAAGTGGAGGTCGCGGCGGTAGCGCAGCACCTCGCCGGAGAACTCGGTCAGCACGTACAGGGCGTCCTGCGCGGCGTTCAGCACCAGGTGCCGAGGGCCCGACCCGGACGGGGCCCGCACGGTCGCCGGATTCAGCGGCAACAGGTTGAGCCAGGGGTCGATCGAGTACTGGGCGATCAGGTCGGCACCCAGTGAGACGAAGTAGGCGAACCGGCCGTCGCTGCTGGCCCGCACCGAATGCAGCCTCGGGTACTCGACCCGGGCGATCGGGTCGCTGAGCTCACCGTCGTTGACCGCGCAGGTGACTCCGTACCCGGCGGCGTAGGACGCGCCCAGCAGCCCCGACCCGTTGCGGGTCAGCGACAGGTAGTTCATCGCCCCGTCCGGAAGCGACAGGTGGGAGAGCCGGGTGAGCTTGCCGGAGCTCCGGTCGAGCGCGAGCGTGCTGATCCCCGGGTCGTCGCCCTTGACCGAGGCGTAGAGCAGGTCTCGCCGGGCGTCCACCACGAAGGTGGAGCAGCCGGGCACGCCGCCGCTCACCGCCATCCGGATCAGCCGGTCGTCGCTCAACAGGAAGGAACTGAGGGTGCCGTCGCCCGAGTTGGCGACCAGGACGAGCCACGAACCGGTCATGGGTCGATCGTAGAGGTCGATCGACGGCCACCGATACGGAACCGGGGACGAACCGGGCGCGCGCGTCACCCGAAGAACGCGGTGACGGTCCGGGTGCGGCCGTCGAGCCGCATCCGCCCGCCGCAGGGCAGGATCCACTGCGGGCGGGTGTGCCCGAACGGCACCCCCACGCAGACCACCGCCGCGGGGTGGTAGCGGGTCACCTCGTCGATCACCGCCGCGCACTGGTCCGCCCGCAGGCGGGCTCGGACGCCGGCCGGCGGAACCGAACCGCGGCTGCTGGTGACCGGCCGGGCGACCAGCACCCCGTCGACCGCGGCGAGGATCCCGCGCTCGCCCAACGCGCGCATCCAGCGCCCGATCAGGGTCGCCGACGGCATCTCCTCGCTGGACTCCAGGATCAGGACGCCGCCCCGCAACGCGTCCGGCGTCGGCATGCGGCCGGCAAGGGCGAGTTGATCGACCGCCTCGAAGCAGCCGCCCCACGTCCGGCCCTCGACGGTCCGTTTCCGGACCCGCCCAGGTCCACGGCGTGGCGGGTTCGCGGTCGCCGAACGAGCTCAGTGCTTCCGGCGTGCGCCAGTCCGGCCCGAAGTCCTCCGATTCGCCCGGCTCGACGATGTCGAGTGCACCGCCCTCGAACAGCGCGGCGCGCAGGGACGCCAGGTGGACGGCGTCGATGCCCGGCCCGGGCCCGAGGTGCACCTGCGTGGCGCCGCCGTGGAAGGCCGGTACGCCCGCCTGCCACAGCCAGTTGAGCAGGTGGGTGTTGTCGCTGTAGCCGAAGAACGGTTTCGGGTCGGCCACGACGACAGCGCTGTCGAGGTGCGGGATCACGGTGATCTGGTCATCGCCGCCGACCGTGGTGAAGATCGCCCGGACGGTCGGGTCCGCGAAGGCGGCGTTGACGTCCGCGGCCCGGGCGCGCGGGCCGGCGCCCGGCGTCCGGGTGGTCGGGTACTCGACGGGGACCAGGCCGAGCTTGGTCGCGATCCGTCGCATCGCCTGCTCGTGCACCGCCGGGGCGACGCCGGGTGCGGCGAACGACGGCGACAGCACCGCGACCCGGTCGCCGGCCACCAGCGTCATTGGGCCGGACCTCTCCGCATGGCCATCCGGACCTCGCTGCGGGCGGCCACCCTGGTCCCCGCCCGTGGTGACTGCCGGTAGACGTGTGCCCGGGAGTCGTCCGACCCGGTGAACACCGGCACCAGGCCGGCGCGCTCGACCCGCCGGGCCGCGCTGGGGCGGAGGGCGTCCAGGACGACCGGCACGACGTGATCCAGTGGCAGTTCGACGTCGAGCTCGACCCGGCAGGCGGCGGCCTCGTCGAAGGACGCCAGGCCGTCCAGGTAGCTGCCGGCGTAGAACTCTTGCTCGCGGGTGCGCTCCACCGGCGGCGGCCGGAGGTCGGGTGGGATCCGGTCGGGCAGCCACGGGCAGAGTTCCGGCGGCAGGTAGCGGGCGAAGAGCATGGTCAACAGGTCGTCGGCGGCCTTCCCGACGTGCCGGCACGGTCCTTGCTGCCCGTCGCACGGGAACTGCACGTTGTACAGGTAGTCCCAGTGCTCGCCGCCGGCGAACCTGGCGCGATGCTTGGGTGCCGGGATCCGGTCCCAGTTCTGGTCGGACAGCGGCCCGGTGTCGCGGGAGCCCGTTCCCCAGGTGAACAGGCGCGGCCGGACGTCGGTCAGCAGCAGGTCGAAGACGCCGGTGTCGGACCATCCGCCGCTGAGTGATCCCACCGCCCCGGCATCGATCGCGGCGCCGAGCATGGCCGCGTGCACGGAGGGGTGGTGACCATGGTCATCCTTCCGCGTCCGGCGGGATGTTCTGGTTGACGTGGAACACGTTGCCGGGGTCGTAGCGGCGCTTCACCTCGACGAGGCGCGCGAAGTTGTCGCGGTAGCTGGCCCGGACCCGCTCGAGGCCCTCGTCCTCCATCATCATGTTCACGTACGCGCCGCCGGCCGAATGCGGGTGCAGGGCGTCGTGATACTGCCGGGCCCAGGCGGTCATCCGGTCCAGGTTGGCGGGGTCCTCGTCGATGCCCGCGATCACCTGGGCGTACCTCGCCTGCCGGTGGGCGTACGCGGTCTCGTCGCTACCGACCCGCCCCGCCGCCCCCGAGACCGGGTAGAGGTGCATGGTCGAGTTCGGCGTGGGCAGCCGCTTGACGTACTCGACATGGACGGCGATCGCGTCGTCGGTGAGTTCGTCGACGAAGTCGGCCTTCCAGTACCACTGCAGCCCCGGCGGCACCAGCGCGTCGAAGCCCGACTGCAGGGCGGGCCACGGCAACTCGCCGACGCCGTCGAGCAGCGGGTCGAGGGCGTGCATCGGCGCCAGCAGGCCGGGCACGTCGGCGGCGGGCCCGTTGTAGCACCAGATGATCACCGCGACGAGGCGCTCGCGCAGCTCGGGCGGGAACCCCGGGTCGGGTGGGACGGTGATGAACCCGAACCAGCCGTTGAGTTTGTCGGGGGCGTGGTCGAGGAGGCGGTCCCACGCCCGCATCACCTCGGCGGTGCGGTCCAGGTCGAAGAACATCGGGCCCCCGACGACGTTCCGGACGGGGCTGCCGCGGAAGGCGAAGGAGGTCACGACGCCGAAGTTCCCACCGCCGCCGCGCAACGCCCAGAACAGGTCGGGGTGACGCTCGGCGTCCGCGGTGACCAGGGATCCGTCGGCCAGCACGACGTCGGCGGCGAGCAGGGTGTCGATGGTGAGCCCGAACTGCCGGCTCAGGTAGCCGATGCCGCCGCCGAGGGTGAGGCCGCCGACGCCGGTCGTGGAGATCCATCCGCTCGGGACCGCCAGCCCGAACGGGTGGGCGGCATGGTCGACGTCGCCCCAGGTGGCCCCGCCCTCGGCCCGGACGATGCCCTCGGCCGGGTCGACGTGCACGGCCCGCATCCGGGAGAGGTCGATGACCAGCGCGTCGTCCCAGACGCCGAGGCCGCCGCCGTTGTGGCCGCCACCGCGGACGGCGACGGTGAGACCGCGCTCGCGGGCGGTCGTGACGGCGGCGATCACGTCGGCGGTGTCGACGCAGCGGGCGATGATCCGCGGGCGGCGGTCGATCGCGCCGTTGTAGACCGCGCGGGCGGCCTCGTAGCTGGGATCGCCGGGCTCGATGATCTCGCCGCGGAACCCCGGAATGTCGATTCTCCAGGCCCGATGGGCCTGGTCGGTGAGTGAGTTGGTGGTCATGGAACCACGCTAGGAAGGGGCCGCCGTCCCGGGGATCGGGGGCGTACTCCCAGGTGTGCCGCCTTCGCCCCTACATCTGGGTGCCGGGAGCCCCCGGCCGTCGTCCCACCACGCCGAGGCCACGCGCGGCGGCGGCGGCCTCGGTCCGCGAGCTGACGCCCAGCTTGGCGAGCACCGCGCCGACATGGTGCTCCACCGTCTTGGGCGACAGCACCAGACGTCCCGCGATCTCCCCGTTGGACATCCCGGCCTCCACCAGCCGGAGCACCTCGAGTTGGCGATCGGTGAGGCCCCCCGGATTCGCCCGGGTGCTGCGGGCCCGGCCACGCGGCACAGTGGCGACGCCGAGTGCGCGCAGCCGGGCCCGGGCCAGCGGCACGGCGGCCACCGCGCCGAGGCGATCGAGGATCTCGATCGCCTCCCGCAGATCCTCCGGGTGCTGCGAGCCCAGCAGCGCGAGCGCCTGCCGGTGCGGCTCGCCCAGGCTTCCCCACAGGGCGGCGGCCGCGGCCGGCCGATCGTCGAGTTCGAGCCGGCACGGCGCGGGCAGTCCCTCCGGTGCCGAGTCCAGCACGCCCGCTCGCCGGCGCCAGATCGCCAGCACGCCGATGTCCCACGGCGTGCCCCGCTCGAGCGCGTCCGCATAGGTCTCCCGGGTCGCGGCGTCCATGCCGTCGGCATCGCCCCGCAGCCAGGCCCACTCGGCTCGAAGACAGGCCATCGGCACCCGCTGCAGCAACGGGGCGGTGGGGATCGCGAGCGCCCAGCCCTCGTCCAGGAGGGCGGCGGCGTCGCCGTCTCCGCGGCGCACGGCGATGCTCGCCCTGACGATCAACCGCATCAGGTGATGCGTGTCCGATTCGGGTGTCAGTTCCGTCCCCGGAGCTCGCCTCGAGTGTCCACAACCGGCGTACGCCAGTTCCGTCTCCGCCCCACTCAGGTCCCCCATGGCGAGGGCCAGCAGGGCACGGCTCGCGTGCAGGTAGTCGACATAGACCCACAACCCACGATCCTGAGCCAGGGCCATCGCCTCGTCGGCCAGCCGGTCGGCCTCGACGAGGCGATGCTCGGACACCAGGATCCAGGTCGCGTTCACCAGGGCACGGCATTCCGTGTGATCGTCGCCGAGTTCGCGTGCCGTCCGAGCCATGCGGAGCAACAGGGCCACGGCGGCGTCGATGTCGGCGGGACCGGCGGCGACCAGCGCCGACGCGGTGCCGACGTTGACCCGGGCCTCCACGAGCGCCTCGGTGTCTCCCAGCGACTCGGCGACCTCGGCCGCCCGGCGGGCCAGGCCGAGCGCCTCGTCGCCCCGCTGCGCGAGGATGGCGAACTGCGCCTGGTTGCTGAGCGCCATCGCCAGTTCCCGGCAGGGCGGGAGCGGGCCGAGGACGTCGATGGCTTCGCGCCCGGCGGTCTCGGCGCCGCGGGCGTCGCCGGTGGTGCCGCGCACCCAGGAGAGCCATCGCAGGGTGTCGGACGTGCGGCGCGGATCGCCGAGCTCCCGGCGAAGCGCGAGGGCACGTTCGCGCGCCTCCACCGCGACCGCGATCCGCCCGGCGGAGAACGCCTCGGTGGAGAACGCGTCCCAGGCGTCGGCACGCTCGGGCGCCGCGATCAGATCCTCGTACTCGAGCACCTGCTCGAAGAGGTCGGCGGCCTCCCGGTGCGATCGCGAGGCCGCCGCGGCGTGGGCGGCGCTCAACCCGTGCCGCACCAACGCCGCGGCGTCTCCCGCCCGCCAGGCGTGATGGGCGATCCGCGCGTCGGGGGCGGACGCGGCGATCAGGGCGCCGAGCACGGCGGCATTGTGCTGGCGCCGGTGCTGGCCGGGGAGCGCCTCCTCGATGACGCGCCGGGCCAGCTCGTGCCGGAACCGGACGCCGGTGCGATCGGTGACCAGCAGCCCCAGCGCCTCGCAGGCCTCCACGTCGGCCGCCGCCCCGAGGCAGTCCTCGATCAGCCAGAGCTCCGTGCGTCCGGGCACCACGCTGACCAGCTCCGCCGTCGCGCGCCCGGCCGGCAGGAGCCGGCCGAATCGCCCGAGCACCGCATCCCGGACGCTGGCGGGGGCGTCGCCACCGTCTCCGGCGAGCAGCTCGGTGACCAGGAAGGGGTTGCCACCGGCGAGCCGGTGCACCGCCTCGGCGTCGACTCCCGGGCCGGCGAGTCGGCGCACGGCGTCCAGGCTCAGCGGCGCCAGGCCGATCCGCCGGCTGTGGGAGGGCGGCGCGGCGGCGAGGGTGCGCCGCAGCGGATGCCCGGCGGGCAGCTCGTCGTCGCGGAAGGTGAGCAGCAGCAACAACGGAGTCTGGACTATCCGGCGGGCGAGGTAGCTGAGCACGTCCAGGGTCGCCTCATCGGCCCAGTGCACGTCCTCGACGACGCAGACCGTCGGTTCGCCGCCCAGCGCCTCGTACGCCTGGCGACCGGGGTGCCCCGCCGCGTCCAGGACGTGCCCCCGCACGCCATCGAGCAGTTCGAGCACCGCTCCCAACGGACGTGGCGCCAGCAGGTCGTCGCAGCCGCCGCTGAGCGTCCGCAGGCTGGACGGGAGCGAGTCGAGAAAGTCCTGCACCAGGCTCGTCTTGCCGATCCCGGCCTCGCCGTGGACGAGCACCACCCTGCCTCGGCCGGCGGCGAGCGCGTCCACGGCCGCGCGGAGTTCACCGCGCGGACCGGAGCGCTCCAGCAGCGTCATCACTCCATGGTCGCCCCAGATGCGTGACAATCGAAGCCCGACGATAGGAAAAGGTGGACGACCATGCTCGATCTGACCGGAACGGCCCGGCGCGTGACCACGGTGGTCAACGGCACGACCACGGAGCAACTCGACCGTCCGACACCGTGCGACGGCATGCCGGTGAGGCTGGTCCTGGCCCACCTGCACGGCCTCGCGATCGCCTTCCGGGACGCGGCGCACAAGCTCGACGGACCCACCACCTCGACCGCGCCCGACCCGGCGGCCTACGTGTTGCCGGACGATTGGCGGGACTCGGTCCCGTCCGCGCTCGCGGAGCTGGCCGAGGCCTGGCGCGATCCCGCTGCCTGGGAGGGGATGAGCAAGGCGGGCGGATTGACCATGCCGGCGGAGGTCACCGGACTGGTCGCGCTCGACGAACTGGTGCTGCACGGCTGGGATCTGGCGGTCGCCACCGGACAGCCGTACGACGTGGAGCCGGCGGCCCTCGACGCGGCGGAGTCGTTCTGCAGCCAGGTCCCGGACGATCCCGGCGCCCGGGACGGCCTGTTCGGTCCCCGCGTGCCGGTCGCGGCGGACGCACCGCAACTGGATCGCGTGCTGGGCCTGGCGGGCCGCGACCCGCGGTGGACCCCGGCCCACCGCTGAGGTCAGCCGGTCTCGGGACGGTACTCCGAGGCGATCATCCAGCGGTCCCGCAACCGGAAGGCAGGAATCGTCTGCCGCTTGGCCTTGTTCGCGGCGACCGTGCCCCGCACCCCCTGCGCGCGGGCCCAGTCGGCGAGCGGGACGACGCGCCGGCTCGTGATCAGCGCCAGGCGTTTGTGCATCGATTCGAGCAGCAGCAGCGCCAGCAGCCGGGTCATGCCGCCGTAATCGTCGGTCCTGGCATACCTGTCCAGGAGCGGGTAGTAATCGGTCTGGCGGCCGCGGGCACGCACGATCACCGGCGGCAGCCCGGAATCCTGCAACTGCTGGTTGATCAGGATGCGCCCGATCCTGCCGTTGCCGTCGACGAACGGATGGATGACCTCGAACTCGCAGTGGAACCGGGCGATCCGGTCCAGCACGGGTGCCGCCGCGGCGTCCTCGCGGAACCGTCCGAGTGCGTCGGCGACCAGGCCGGAGACGAACTCCGGGTTCGCGCCGAGGTGTCCGCCGACCCGCACCCACTCTCCCGCGCGACGGAACCGTCCCGCGACGTCATCGCGAATGTTCGCCAGCAACCGGGCATGCCAGCGCAGGATCAGGCCGGTCGACAGCGGCTCGGTGGAGACCAGCAATTCCTCGGTGACGGCGGCCAGGTTCCGAGCCTCGTAGACCTCACGCAGGTCGTGGGCGCCGGACGGGAGGCTCCCGGCCAGGATCCGTTCGGTGTCCTCCAGGGTGAGGGTCGAGTTCTCGATCGCATTCGACTGCTGCACGGTCTCGGCCACCTCGGCCAACGCGATCTGCTGCAACGCGCCGGGGTGAGCCGCGGCCACGTTCCGGTACTCCCGGAGCACGGAGTCGATCCGTGCCCGAGTCACCCGGTTGATCACCGTCGAATCCCTTCTCCCCGGATTCACTTACCGTGAATCAGGGACCAGAATAGAGACTATTCACGGTAACTACTGGGCGACCCCGTACAGCCGGTCGCCGGCGTCGCCCAGCCCGGGGACGATGTAGCCGTGCTCGTTGAGCCGCTCGTCGATGGCCGCCACCACCAGCGTGGTGGGTACCCCCACCGGATCGACGAGTTCGCGCATCCGGGCGATCCCCTCGGGTGCCGCCAGCAGGCAGACGCAGGTGATGTGATCGGCGCCCCGGTCGACCAGGAACTGCACCGTTCCGGCCAGGGAGCCGCCGGTGGCCAGCATCGGGTCGAGCACGTAGCACTGCCGTCCGGAGAGGTCCTGAGGCAGCCGTTCCGCGTAGGTGAACGGCTGCAGGGTGGTCTCGTCCCGGACCATGCCGACGAACCCGACCTCGGCCGACGGCATCAGCCGCATCATGCCGTCCAGCATGCCCAGCCCGGCGCGCAGGATCGGCACCACCAGGGGACGGGGATGCGCCAGCTTCGTCCCGGTGGTGGCCTGGATCGGGGTGGTCACCTCGCAGGCCTCCACCCGGACCTGCCGGGTGGCCTCGTAGGCCAACAGCGTGACCAGTTCGTCCACCAGTTGGCGGAACACCGGCGAACTGGTCTCGACGCTGCGCAGGAGCGTCACCTTGTGCGAGACCAGCGGATGATCGAGCGCGCATACGTCCACAGCACGAACCCTCCCACCGATCTGAGCGTTGGGGCAAAGGTGCGCACGATATTCCCAGACATGAAACGATGGGGGACCATAAACCCAGGGAGTGGTGATGAGTAGGTTCTCCGACGACTCGGACGGTCCGTACGCCGACCGCGGCGACGATCGACCGGGCCTGGACGACCTCGAGCCCGGCGTCGAACTGCTGGGCGACGTGCTCGAGGACGACGCCGACGACTACCCCGAGGACGCCGCCGAGGAGGACATCGACCTGATCGTCGCCCTCTACCGCGAAGACGGGCAGCCGGTGGCCCTGGCGCTCTCCCTCGACCTGGCCAACGACCTCGAGGGGTTGATCCAGCAGCTGCGCCGGATTCCCGGTGACGGCGGCGCGGTCGGCCTGGTGTCGATCGCCCAGGAGTTCTTCGTGATCGTCCGGGTGCGCGGCAAGCACGTCCAGGTGCTGCTGTCGGACGAGCTGGCCGCCACCGACTGGCCGATCGCCCGCGACGTCGCCGACTTCCTCGGCTCCGAACTGCCCGAGGACGACGAGGACGCCGGGCCGATCGGCGACCTCGACATCCTCGCCGACGGCGGCCTGCCCGACTTCGAGATCGAAGCCCTGTGCGAACTGGACGAGGACTCCGACGTCCTGGTGGAGCGGATCGCCAAGAAGCTCAAGTACGGCCCGCAGTATCGCAAGACGGTGCAGGTCGCCTTCGGCCTGTGAGTCCCCGGTGAGCCCGAACCGTTGGCTGCCCGCGATGCGGGTCGCCCTGGACGAGGCCGCGCTGGCGCCCGCGCACGGCGACGTCCCGATCGGTGCGGTGGTGCTCGATCCGGACGGACGCCCGCTCGCCCGGGCACACAACGAACGGGAACTCACCGGCGACCCGACCGCGCACGCCGAGGTGCTGGCGCTGCGCCGGGCGTCCGAGGCCGCGGGCACCTGGCGGCTCACCGGGCACACCCTGGTGGTCACCCTGGAACCGTGCACCATGTGCGCCGGGGCGGCGGTGCTGGCCCGGGTCGACCGGCTGGTGCTGGGTGCCTGGGACCCGAAGGCCGGCGCGGTCAGCTCGCTGTTCGACGTGGTGCGCGACCCGCGGTTGAACCACCGTCCCGACGTGATCGGCGGGATCGCCGAGGAGGAGTGTGCCGCCCTGCTCACGGGGTTCTTCGGCGACCTGCGCTGAGCGTTTCGACAAGGCCAACCGGCCCCATTAGACTCGTCCGCGGTGGCGTGTCCGAGCGGCCTAAGGAGCACGCCTCGAAAGCGTGTGTGGGTTTCTGCCCACCGTGGGTTCAAATCCCACCGCCACCGCCAGCCAACGCCGTCCCGCCTCCGGGTGGGGCGGCGTTCGCCTTGGGTTCTGTCGCCTTTCGGCGACAGTCTGCTACTGTCGCCGTATGGAGACAGTTCGGGTGCGCGACGCCGCCGACCTGGGCGCGGTCGTCCGGGCCACTCGGGTCGCTGCGGGTCTGTCGCAAGGCGAACTGGCGGCCGAGGCGAGTGTCGGGCGCCAGTGGCTGGTCGCGTTCGAGGCCGGGGACAAGCACTCTGCCCCCTTCGACATGGTGCTGCGGCTGCTGCGGGTGCTGCAGCTGGGCGTGACCATCGATCCAACGGTCCCCCGCCGGAGCGCGTCTCCGGTTGTGGATCCCCCCTCGGCCTCAGAGATCCTGGCCCGGTACACGACCCAGGCGTAGCAATGCCCCGGCTGCACATTCTGATGAACTCCGAACACATCGGGGTGGTCGACGGAGCCGGCCGTGGCGTCCGGGTCATCTACGACAGCGATCTGGACCCGGCGCGCACGGTTCCCCTCTCGCTCAGCATTCCCCTCACCCGCCAGCGTCATCGGGGACGTGGGGTCGCGCATTGGCTCTCTGCGCTGCTGCCTGATCGTGAGCCGGTATTGATGCGGTGGCGGCGTGAGTTCGGTGTCACCAACCTCAATCCCGAAAGCCTGCTGGCGCACGTCGGCGAGGACGTGGCGGGCGCGGCCCAGTTCGTCCGCGAAGATCGGCTCGAGGCCGTGCTGGAGCGGCCGGGGCGACTGCAGGTACTCGACGATGACGACATTGCGGGTTTGGCGCTCGCAGCGAAGCGCGACAGTTTGCCCTACGACCCGGTCACGGCCACCGGACGGTTCTCGCTCGCCGGAGCACAGGCGAAGTTCGCGTTGCAGCGGCTCGACGATCGTTCCTGGGCGCTGCCAGCGGGTTCGGAGCCCTCGACGCACATCTTCAAGCCGGCGATTCCCGGCCTGGAGGATCAAGACGTGGGCGAAGTGGTGTCCATGCGCGCCGCCGCCCGGCTGCGATTGCCCGCGGCGCACGCGTTCATCGCCGACTTCGCCGGTGAGCGCGTCGTTGGCATCGAACGGTATGACCGGTGGCGGGATCAGCAGGGGCGTTGGTGGCGGGTTCATCAGGAGGATCTGTGTCAGGCCGGTGGCGTCGACCCAAGGCTGAAGTACGAGTCCGACGGCGGCCCGGGTGTCGAGGAGTGCGGCAATCTGATCAGACAACACTCCGGCCGGCGCGATGTCGAGACGTTCGCCCGTTCCGTCATCTACAACTACCTGATCAGGGGATCGGACGCTCATGCGCGGAACTTCTCGCTCTTGATCACGCCCGAGGATGTCCGGCTGGCACCGCTGTACGACCTGAACAGCACGCTGTTGTTCGGTCGCGCGGCGGAGGCCAGGCAGTTGGCGATGCGGGTCGGCGGCGAGGCCGAGTTGACCGCGATCAGCCTCGGCAACTGGCGGCTGTTCGCATCGTCGCTGCGGTTGGACGAGGACTGGGTGCTGTATCAGCTGGGCACGATGGCCACCGAACTACCCGGTGTCATCGCGGACCTCACGCGTGCGCCCGACCTTTCGGGAATCGCAGACCGGTCGCTACAGCGCTTCCGCGACCGCGCCGATCGATGGTGCACACAGGTGCGCAAAGTGTTCAGCTGATCCGGCGCAGGTACTCCAGCACCACCGTGTTGTCGAGATCGCCCAGCCCGGCATCGGTGAGGCCGCGGAACAGCTCCAGCGAGACCGCCAGCGAGGGCAGCTCGCGGCCGCCGGCGCTGTCGGTCGCGAAGGTGAGGTCCTTGACCAGGAACCTGGCCGGGCCGCTGGGGGAGAAGTCCTCGTCGGCCAGCTTGTCGCGCTTCTGCCGCAGCAGCTCGGACGCCGCCAGGCCCGCTCCCAGAACGTCGAGCACGCGGCCGGCGTCCAGGTCGTTGTCCTTGGCCAGGACGGTGGCCTCGGCCAGCGCCACCAGGGTGCCGGCGACCACCAGCTGGTTGCACGCCTTGGTGACCGCCCCGGCACCGACCCCGCCCATGCGTTCCACCGTGCCGCCGATCACCCCGAGCAGGGGACGCAGCCGCTCGAACACCTCCTCGGACGCCCCGCACATGATCGACATGGTGCCGTCGGTGGCCTTCGCCACACCGCCGGACATGCAGGCGTCCATCACCTCCACCCGGCCCCGCAGTCGCCGCGCCAGGTCGCGGACGCCGGTGGGCGAGACGGTGCTCATCACCACCAGCTCGGTGGCGCCGCCGTCGATCAGCGCGGGCAGCATCGGTTCCAGCTGGGGCAGGTCGGGCAGCAGGCACAGGACCACCTCGCGGTCGCGCAGCGCGTCCGCGGGATCGGTCGAGACGCGCACCCCGGCCCCGGTGGCCGCGGGCACCTCGGCGCGTGCGGTGCCGGTCACGTCGTGCCCGGCCCGCACCAGGTTGACCGCGACGGGCAGGCCCATGTTGCCCAGGCCCAGCACGCAGACCTTCATGCCCGCGATCAGAACACCGCGACCGGGTTGACCGGGCCACCCGTGCCGCGGGGCACATTCAGCGGTGCGACGGCCAGCATGAACCGGTAGCGGCCCTCCTCGCGGCAGGCCACCGACAGCTCCTCCAGATCGAGGTTGTCGAGCAGCGGTACGCCCATCGCGGTGATCGCCAGGACGTGGATCGGCGATCCGATGCCCGGCGTCGGGGCCGGACGTGCATCGCTGTCGCCGTCCCCGCCCAGCAGGCTGATGCCGCGCTCGGCCAGCAGCGGCATGGCGTCCACGTGCAGCCCGGCGCTGCCCTCGGTGTCGGCGTCCCAGGGGCCCAGCGCGGCCCGGCGGGCGAACTGCCCGCTGCGCACCAGCACCGCGTCACCGGGCTCGATCCGGACGCCGAGCACCTCCTCGACGCGCAGGATGTCCTCGGCGTGGAAGGCGGTACCCGGCTCGATCCAATCGACGCCGTCGACCGCGGCGAAGTCCAGCAGGACGCCGCAGGTGACCAGGTGGCGCAACGCCGAGACGTCCCCGAAATCGGTGCCGGTGGCGTTCACCACGTCGGCCGAGGGGTTGCCGTCGAACAGCTCGCCCCGGTAGGCGATGTGGCTCAGGGCGTCCAGGTGCGAGACCGCCTTGCCGTGGAACGAAACCCCGAGGAAGTCCTTGTTGCAGGTCGGTTCGGGCGGTTCCCGGTCGCCCAGCTCGACCATCATGTGCAGGGCGGGCTGCGGGTTGTCGACGCCGCTCACCGTGTTCCAGGGCAGTGCCATCTGCGCCGTGCGTCCCGACGCGACCAGCCCGGCGGCCTCGCGCACCTTGTCGGGACCGACCGCGCCCCAGGCGCCGCGCGACGGTTCCCGGTAGTGTCCCCACCGCTTGAGTCGCTCGAAGATCTCATCGAACTCCGCCCGAGACACCTCGGGTAGGGCCAGGG
>JAGPGQ010000262.1:2712-5092 GCA_018055925.1 Micropruina sp. | reverse complement strand
CGTCGTGAATCCGCTGGTCGCGCAGGTGCTCGGCCTCGAACAAGGAGCGTGATCGGCATGACCGACCTGCTGTACCTGTACATCTTCGTGCTCGCCGCGTTCACCGGCTACGAGGTGATCTCACGGGTGCCGGTGATCCTGCACACGCCCCTGATGTCCGGCTCGAACTTCATCCACGGCGTGGTGCTGGTGGGTGCCATGTACGCGCTGGGACACGCCGAGACGCCGGTGCAGATCGTGCTCGGCTTCCTGGCCGTGCTGCTGGGGGCCGCGAACGCCGCCGGCGGCTACGTGGTGACCGAGCGGATGCTGGTGATGTTCGCCCCGAAGAAGAAGCTCCCGACCGGTTCTCAGGAGGCCTGAACCGATGGAATGGATCGTCAACGGGGTCTACCTCGTCGTCGCCGTGCTGTTCGTCGTCGGCCTGAAGGCGATGTCGTCGCCGGTGAAGGCGCGCCGCGGCATCGCCTGGGCCGGCGTCGGCATGGTGCTCGCGACCCTGGCCACCTTCGCCGTTCCGGGCATGGGCAACCTGGTGCTGATCATGATCGCGATCGTGCTCGGCGGCGGCGCCGCCTGGTGGGCCGGGCGGGTGGTCAAGATGACCGACATGCCGCAGATGGTGGCCGTCTACAACGGCATGGGCGGCGGCGCCGCGGCCCTGATCGCCGCCGTCGAGTTCGCCCGCGCCGAGGTGCACGGACCGATCGTCGCCACCCTGGCGGTTCTCGGCTCGCTGATCGGCTCGGTGGCGTTCAGCGGCTCCGTGGTCGCGTTCCTGAAGCTGCAGGGCGTGCTGACCAAGGCGCTCCGGCTGCCGGCGCAGAACCTGATCAACGTCGGCCTGGCGGCGCTCACGCTGGGGCTGGGCGCCTGGATCGTGACCGATTCCGCGGCTGCCGGGACGGCCAGCCCGTGGCTCCTGGTGCTGTTCTTCCTGCTGTCCCTGGCCCTCGGGGCGGTGCTCACGATGCCGATCGGCGGGGCCGACATGCCGGTGGTGATCTCGCTGCTGAACGCGTTCACCGGGCTCGCGGTCGGCTTCGAGGGCTACGTGCTGGGCAACCCGACGCTGATCATCGCCGGCATCGTGGTCGGGGCGTCCGGCATGCTGCTCACCCAGCTGATGGCGAAGGCGATGAACCGTCCGATCCTGAACGTGCTGTTCACCCCGATCACCGGCGAGGCGCAGGCCGGGACGGCGATCGAGGGACGGATGAAGGAGGTGACCGCCACCGACGTGGCCGCCCTGATGCGGTTCGCCGAGAAGGTGATCATCGTCCCCGGCTACGGCATGGCGGTGGCCGGCGCCCAGCACAAGGTGTGGGAGATGGCCAAGCTGCTGGCCGAATCGGACGTCGAGGTGTCGTTCGCGATCCATCCGGTGGCCGGACGGATGCCGGGGCACATGAACGTCCTGCTGGCCGAGGCCGGGGTGCCCTACGAGCAGATCTTCGACCTGGACGAGATCAACGCCGAGTTCCCGCAGGCCGACGTGGCGCTGGTGATCGGCGCCAACGACGTGGTCAACCCGGTCGCCCGCACCGACGAATCGTCCCCGATCTACGGCATGCCGATCCTGGACGCCGACCGGGCGCGCAACTGCGTGGTGATCAAGCGCGGTCGCGGCACCGGCTATTCGGGCATCGAGAACGCGCTGTTCTACGCCGACAACACCTCGATGTTGTACGGCAGCGCCCAGCAGGCGGTCGGGGACGTGATCGGCCAGCTGAAGGAGCTGAACTGACGGCGCCGGGGCGTCCGGAGAGCTCGGACTACCCCTTCGGTGCACGGCGTAGGCTTACGGCAGTCTGGCAGGATGACCATCCGAAAGACCGGGTGAAGACGCATTACCATCGACGAGCTGCGGAGGTACTCATGACGGAGCCCATCCTGGTGCGGTTGTGCACCGAAGCTGACCTCGAGGAGCTGGCTCGGCGCGAGCCGCACCCGAATGCGCGCTACGCGGCAGGTCACTTCGAGCGCCAGCAGCAGGGTGGCTACTTCTACGCGATCGCGCTGCGGGACGGGGTCCCGCTGGGCACCAGCGTGCTCGACGCCCGGCCGGAGAACCTGCTGCAACCCGAGTTGAAGAGCCTGTGGGTGTATCCCGAATCCCGGCGCCAGGGGGCCGCCCGGGCGCTCACCCGGTTCCTCGAGCAGGAGGCGATCGACCTGGGCTTCGACGAGATCTTCCTCCGTGTCGACCCGCAGAACGCCGCGGCGATCCCGATGTACATCTCGCTCGACTACAGCCCCACCGGTGAGCACAAGTTCACCACGTACCACTACATCGACGAGGCCGGGAACACCCACTCGCGCGAGGAGATGGACGCCATCTACCGCAAGTCCCTGCGCCTGCTGCACTGAACCTCGATCC
>JAGPGQ010000262.1:0-2612 GCA_018055925.1 Micropruina sp. | reverse complement strand
GATCCTCCGGGCCGGCACCGCCCGGCCGCGTCAGTCGGCCTGATCGAGGCCGACGGCAAGCACGCTCACCCGTCCCCGGGGCCAGCCCAGGTCGACCACGACGTTGCGGTCGTCGGCGTGGAAGTCCGACACCAGCACCCGCTGGCTCATCGCCGAGATCGCCAGGCTCCCCAGATCGCCCACGTGGCGGCCGCGCGCCTGGACGGTGGTGCCGTCGGCGAAGCAGATCCTGGCCAGGCCACGTACCGGGCCCGGCCGGACGGCCCGGACGGGCACCCGGCGGCGGGCGACGTTGCCGATCCGGATCAGCAGCAGCTGGACGGGCGCCGTCCCCATCTCGAGTTCCACCGAACGGGCCACCGCCTGCAGTTCGGCGGCATCGCTCTCGGTGAGCGCGAACCCTGCCGGGACGGGCTGCGCGGCCGCGAGCCGGGCGCGCCGCGGTCGCCTGCGGGCGGCGGCCAGCATCAGCAGAGCGAGCACGACGCCCAGAGCGACCAGCAGGGTCATGGATCAACTGTGCGCCTGCGGAACCCGGGGCGCAAGAGAGCGCCCGCGAGTCAGGCCCCGCCAGCAACTCCCGGGTACGCCGCGCGGTCAGGCCCCCGCCAGCAACTCCCGGGTGCGCCGGACGTCGTCGGTCATCTGGGTGATCAGCGCATCGATGCCGTCGAAGCGCACCTGGCCGCGGATCCGGGCGATGAAGTCCACCGCGACCGGCGCGTCGTACAACTCCAGGTCGGTGCGGTCCAGCACGTACGACTCGACCCGCCGCTGGTGCCCGTCGAAGGTCGGGTTGGTGCCGACCGACACCGCCGCCGGCCACCACGGGGCCTCCTCGCTGGGGGCCAGCGGGACGCCGTGCGCGTCGCGTCCGTCCAGCCGCCGCAGCCACCCCGCATAGACCCCGTCGGCGGGGCAGGCCAGATCTTCCGGCACCGGCAGGTTCGCGGTCGGGAAGCCGAGTTCCCGGCCCCGGTGATCGCCGTGCGCGACCACGCCGGTGAACCGGAACGGCCGGCCGAGATGCTCCGCCGCGTGGGCCACGTCGCCGGCCACCAGGGCGTCCCGGATCACCGTCGAACAGGTCTCCTCGTCGCCGAACCGGATCAGCCGCAGTCCCTCGACCTCGAAGCGTCCGCGGCCGAGCGCGCGCAGGTTGTCGACATTGCCGGAGGCCCGGTGGCCGAACCGGAAGTTCTCCCCCACCACGATCAGCGCGGGACGCAGCGGCAGCAGCACATCGGTGACGAACTCCTCGGGGGTGAGCTGGGCGAACGCCGGGGTGAACTCGATCACCTCGACCCGGTCGGCCCCCGCGGCCTCGAGCAGCGCGACCCGGTCGTCCAGCCCGGTGAGCAGCATCGGGCCGACCTGCGGGCGAAGCACCCGCACCGGATGCGGCCAGAAGGTGACCACCACCAGGGGAAGGTCGGGACGGCGGGCGTGCGCCTCGCGCAGCACCTCGACATGGCCGGGGTGTACGCCATCGAAGTTGCCGATGACCACCACCGATTCGCTCACGAGGAGCCAGCCTAACGCTCCCCCCGCGTCGGAGCACATCGCCCGGACGTGTGCCCGTCCGGGCATGGCTGTGGTTGCCGGGCCTGCTTGGATGGGTCCATGGAGTTTCGCTACTTGGGTCGCTCGGGGATGAAGATCTCCGAGATCTGCTACGGCAACTGGCTCACCCACGGGTCGCAGGTCGAGAACGAGGCGGCGCACGCGTGCGTCCGGGCCGCTCTGGACGCCGGCATCACCACGTTCGACACCGCCGACGTCTACGCCAACACGCGTGCCGAGAGCGTGCTGGGTGAGGCGTTGGCCACGGAACGCCGCGAATCGATCGAGATCATGACCAAGGTGTTCTGGCCGACGGGTCCGCGCGGGCACAACGACTGCGGGCTGAGCCGCAAGCACATCCTGGAATCGATCAACGGCTCGCTGCGCCGGCTGCGCACCGACTACGTGGACGTCTACCAGGCGCACCGCTACGACGTGCACACCCCGCTGGAGGAGACGATGCAGGCGTTCGCGGACGTCGTCCGCTCGGGCAAGGCGCTGTACATCGGGGTCAGCGAATGGAGCGCCGATCAGCTGCGGGCCGGGCACGCCCTCGCCGCCGACCTGGGCGTGCAACTGGTCTCGAACCAGCCGCAGTACTCCGCGCTGTGGCGGATCATCGAGGACGAGGTCGTGCCGACCAGCCGGGAGCTCGGCGTCTCGCAGGTGGTCTGGTCGCCGATCGCACAGGGCGTGCTGACCGGCAAGTACCTGCCCGGCCAGCCGGTTCCCGAGGGGTCGCGGGCGACGGACGCCAAGGGCGGCCGCAGCACCATCAGCCGGTTCCTGGACGACCGCATCCTGCAGCGGGTGCAGCGCCTGCAGCCGATCGCGTCCGATCTCGGGCTGAGCATGGCGCAGCTGGCGGTCGCCTGGGTGCTGGCCAACGACAACATCGCCTGCGCGATCGTGGGTGCCTCCCGCCCGGAGCAGGTCGTCGACAACGCGGCCGCGGCCGGAGTGAAGCTGTCGGCCGAGGTGCTGGCCGCGATCGACGAGGCGTTGGGTGACGTGGTGATCTCGGACCCGGCGCTGGTGGCGCAGAGCAC
>JAGPGQ010000261.1 GCA_018055925.1 Micropruina sp. | reverse complement strand
ACATCACCCCCGAACTCCTCGGCATCCACGGCGCCCCCGGCAACACCACCGGAGGCGACGACCCGGTCACTCCCGACGGCGGCAGCGAACCCATCGCCCGATCGGAAACGCTCGGCCCCCTGGTCAGGTCGCAATTGGCCGAGTTGTTCGGCACCCACCGCATCACCATCAC
Organism: Micropruina sp.; assembly: GCA_018055925.1. Classification (GTDB taxonomy): domain Bacteria; phylum Actinomycetota; class Actinomycetes; order Propionibacteriales; family Propionibacteriaceae; genus Micropruina. The sequence continues at coordinate 4,942 of JAGPGQ010000261.1, read as the reverse complement.
CCCCGTCATCCACGCCGACGGCGAACACGCCGTCGACTCCTACGAGATCCCGCACCGGATACGCGAAACCGTGACCCTGCGCGACATATGCGAGATCTTCCCGTACTCCTCCCGCAGCGCCCGGAACCTCGACCTCGACCACACCCGGCCCTACACCCCCGGCACGGCAGGGCAGACCAGCCCCGACAACCTCGGGCCACTCACCCGGAAGGCCCAACGCGCCAAGACCAGCCGACGCTGGCACCTCCGCCAACCCCGCAGCGGCACCTTCTGGTGGAGATCACCCACCGGCCAGCGCTACCGCGTCGGATCCGACGGCACCACCGACCTGCACCACCACTCACCACTCGAACGCCGGATCACCTGGCTACTCGACAGCAGGCCACCGCATACGCCGCCGCCGGAGCAACCGGGCTCTCCCGGGTGAGGCCGACCCATGTGCGGTGAGTTTCCGCACACCGCTCGTATGCGGGCTGGGATTCACCCGAACGTCTGACCTGTCGAGGGTTGCTCTCCGTGGGTGTGCTGCTCGCGCTCCGGGGTGGGGCCGACCTCCGCGTACGCGGAGAGTGCACGAGTACCCCACGAGGCTCAGTTGCGCGAAGCTCGGCTACCGACCCGTCCGGAAGGCTGCCGAACTCACTTCACGCCGCTACTGCAACGTGCACCCTTGAGACTACGCAGACGGGTGCGTCATATCCCCCGGCACCACCCAGGCGTCGAACTCCTCCGCGGTCAGATCACCGGACGCCAACGCGGCCTCGCGCAGGGTGATGCCCTGCTTGTGCGCTTTCTTCGCCATGGCGGCGGCCTTGTCGTAGCCGATGTGCCGGTTCAGCGCGGTGACCACCATCAGGTTCGAGGCCAGGTTGGCCGCGATCTTCTCGCGGTTCGGCTCGATGCCCTCGGCGCAGTGCTCGCGGAACGAACGGCAGCCGTCGGCCAGCAGCCGGATCGACTCCAGCACCGCGTGCGCCATCACCGGCTTGTAGACGTTGAGCTGGAAGTTGCCCTGGCTACCGGCGAAGCCGACGGTCACGTCGTTGCCGAACACCCGGGTGGCGACCATGGTGATCGCCTCGCACTGGGTCGGGTTGACCTTGCCGGGCATGATCGACGAGCCTGGCTCGTTCTCTGGAATGATCAGTTCCCCGATCCCGTTGCGCGGCCCCGACGCGTACCAGCGGACGTCGTTGGCGATCTTCATCAGCGCCCCGGCCAGCACCCGCAGCGCGCCGCTCACGCCGACCAGCGCATCGTGCGCGGACAGCGCGGCGAACAGATCGCCGGCCTGGGTGAACTCCAACCCGGTCTCGTCCGAGATCCGCTGCGCGGTCAGCGCGCCGAAATCGGGGTGGGCGTTCAGCCCGGTGCCGACCGCGGTGCCGCCGATCGCCAGGCCACGAGCCCGGAGGTCCGCGTCGCGCACGCCGTCGAGGGCGAAGTCGATCTGGGCGACCCAGCTGCCGATCACCTGGCCGAGCCGGATCGGGGTGGCGTCCTGCAGGTGCGTCCGGCCGACCATGATCACGTCGTCGTACGCGGACGCCTTGGCTGCCAGCACGTCGCGCAGCTCGGTCACCGGCGCGTACAGCCGCTCGTTGAGCTCGCACACCACCGCGATGTGCATCGCGGTCGGGAAAGTGTCGTTCGAGGACTGTCCCCGGTTCACGTGATCGTTCGGATGCACCGGCTTCTTCGACCCCAGCTCGCCGCCGGCCAGCTCGATCGCGCGGTTGCTGATCACCTCGTTCGCGTTCATGTTCGACTGGGTGCCCGAACCGGTCTGGAACACCACCAACGGGAAGTGATCGTCGAGGGTGCCGGCGATCACCTCGTCACCGGCGGCCACGATCAGTTCCGCGAGCTCGGACGGCAACTGCCCCAGCTCGGCGTTCGCCTCGGCCGCGGCCTTCTTCAGCACGCCCAGCGCCCGGATCATCGGACGTCCCCACACGAAGGTGTCCCGGCCGATGTCGAAATTCCCCAGACTGCGCTGCGTCTGAGCGCCCCAATAGCGGTCGGAGGCGACCTCGACGGTGCCCATGCTGTCGGATTCGATGCGCGTGCTCATGATGCTGAGAATAGGACGCCGCACCGGGGCTCGCAGGCGGTCGGCGGCATCGGCCCCACGGCAGCGAGGACGGACAGGGCTAAGCCCTGTCCGTCCTCGCAAGCCAACCCTGCACGGCGCTCCCCCCGAATGCGCACAACCCCCCGTGGGTCAAGGCGACCCTAGCCGTTCCCTGCGACGGACGCCGTGCGCACAATTGCGTATGACCAGTCAGAGAGGTGGCGAGAGCCTGCTGACCGTGATCGTCGCCTTCGCGGCCAACCTGTTGATCGCGGCGGCCAAGACCGTTGCCGCGGCGCTCACCGGCTCGGCGTCCATGGTCGCCGAGGCGGCGCACTCCTGGGCCGACACCGGCAACGAGGTGTTCCTGCTGATCGCCGAACGCCGAGCGGCCCGGCCGCGCGACGCGGCGCATCCGTTCGGCTACGGACGGGAGGCCTACGTGTGGTCGATGTTCGCCGCCTTCGGGCTGTTCACCGTCGGTGCCGTGGTGTCGATCGCGCACGGCGTCCAGGAACTGGGCGCCGTCGAGAGCGACCACGAGAACTACCTGATCGGCTACGTCGTGCTGGCGCTCTCGTTCGCGTTGGAGGGGGCGTCCTTCCTGCAGGCCCTCCGGCAGACCCGCGGCGAGGCCGCCCGGCTCGGGCTGCGCCCGTTGGGCTACATCGCGCGGACGTCGAACCCCACCCTGCGCGCGGTCTTCGTCGAGGACTCCGCCGCCCTGGTCGGGCTGGTCATCGCCGCCGCCGGCATGGCCCTGCACCAGCTCACCGGCGACCCGGTCTACGACGCCGTCGGCTCGATCCTGGTCGGCCTGCTGCTGGGCGTGATCGCGGCCTTCCTGATCCGTCGCAATCGCGAGTTCCTGGTCGGCCAGGTGGTCCGCCCGCAGGTGCGGAACGATGTGCTCGCCACGCTGCTGGCGTTCCCCGAGGTGGAGGCGGTCACCTTCCTGCACCTGGAGTTCGTCGGGCCCGGGCGGGTGTTCCTGGTCGCCTCCGTCGACCTGGCCGGCGACCCGAGCGAACGCCAGCTCGCCGAGCGCCATCAGGCCATCGAGGACCTGCTGGAGAGCCAGCCGGCGATCGAACGCGCGCTGCTCACCCTGCCGACGCCGGGCGCCGCGCCGCTGATCCCCGAGGCTACGGGGCCAGCCCCGCGATGGCCGGTTTGAACCCCAGCCGCTTGTTCTCGCAGCAACCCGGGCGGCACACGTCGTACCAGGGTCCGGGTGCGGTCACCGCGGCCCGCTGATCGGCCGGACGCCCCTCCACCCGCTCGGCGACCAGGTCGGCCAGCGCGTCCACGAAGGCCGGATGGACGCCGGGCGTCGGCGTCCGCCGCACCCACAGGCCCGCCTCGGCGGCGGTCTCGACGGCCTCGGTGTCCAGATCCCACATCACCTCCATGTGGTCGCTGACGAAGCCGAGCGGCACCAGGATCACGCCGCGACGTCCACGCACCGCCTGGATCGCGTCGTTGACGTCGGGTTCCAGCCAGGGCTGATGCGGCGGCCCGGAACGCGATTGGTAGACGAGCTGCCAGGCGACCTCGGGCGCCGCCTGCGCCATCACGTACTCGGCGACCGCCCGGTGCTGTTCGGCGTAGGCGTCGCCGCCGCCGGAGAGGGCGGCGTCCGCGGTCGGGATCGAGTGGGTGGTGAACAACACCTCGAGCTGGTCGCGGGACAGGCCGTCCGCCTCGGCGGCGGCCACGGCGTCCCGCACCCCCTCGACGAACGGCTGCACGAAGCCCGGATGGTTGAAGAACGGCCGCACCTTGTCGATCGTGACGGTGCCGGCCAGGCCGGAGTCCTCCAGCGCGTCGGCCCAGTCCTCACGGTACTGCCGGCACGACGAGTACGACGAGTAGGCGCTGGTCGGGATCGCCAGCAGTCGGGTCAGCCCGCACTGGAAGGCCTGCACCACCGCGTCGTTCAGGTACGGCGTCCAGTTGCGGTTGCCCCAGAGGACCGGCAGCGGCAGCCCGCGCTGGGCGAGCCGGGCCTCCAGCGCCGCCCGCAACTCGCGGTTGTGCTGGTTGATCGGCGACACCCCGCCGAAGTGCCGGTAGTGGTGCGCGACCTCCTCCAACCGGTCGTCGGGGATGCCGCGGCCCCGGGTGACGTTGCGCAGGAACGGAATGACGTCGTCCTGGCCCTCGGGCCCGCCGAAACCCGACAGCAGGACGGCGTCGTAGCGGGTCGGCACCTCGACGTGTTCCGGCCCGGACGCCGCGCCGGGCGACGCGCTGGGCACCACCGCGCCCGGATCGAGATGCACGCGCGTCGCCGGCGCCGGCTTGCCGCCACCGATGCGCGGGAACCGATCCAGATCGGGGCCCCGTAGCGGTGCCGAATCCGGATCGATTCCGACCTGCCTGCCCAGCGTGCTCATGCCAGCACCTCCGCGACCTCGTCGGCGGCGATCCGGCGTCCGGTGTAGAAGGGCACCTCTTCGCGGACGTGCAGCCGGGCGCGGGTGGCCCGCAGGTCCCTCATCAGGTCGACCAGGTCGATCAGTTCGTCCGATTCCAGCGGCAGCAGCCACTCGTAGTCGTTCAGCGCGAACGCGGAGACGGTGTTGGCGATCACGCTGCGGAAGGCCGCCCCCTTGCGGCCGTGCTCGGCGAGCATCGCGCGCCGGTCCTGTTCGGGCAGCACATACCAGTCGTAGGAGCGCACGAACGGGTAGACGCACAACCACCCCCGGGCCGGCTCGCCGCGCAGGAAGCCGGGAACGTGGGACTTGTTGAACTCGGCGTCCCGGTGCACCCCCATCGCCGACCAGCTCAACGCCAGCGGGGCCAGTTCGGTGCTGCGCCGCAGCCGGCGGACGGCGGCCTGCAGTCCCTCGGCACTCGGCC
>JAGPGQ010000260.1 GCA_018055925.1 Micropruina sp. | reverse complement strand
TCGCTCAGGTGTCCGTCGGCGCCGTCCCACGGTTCCCAGACCCCGACCCCGTCGCTCATCCGGCCGATCAGCCCGGCCAGTTCGTCCGTGGCCTCGCTGGTATGCAGGCTCACCGAGACCCGCCCGACACCGTCGCCGGCCAGGACCAGACTGAGGCGGGAGCCCCGGCAGGAGCCCGCCCGCGACGTTCAGCAACCGTTCGGACGCGAGCGCCGCACGTCCGCCCGGGTTGGTGTCACGCAGCAGCGTCTCGAGCCGCCAACAGGAGGCGTGTGGGCTTGGCAGACGATCCATCGGACTCCTTCGCGCGCGGAACCTTCAGGCTAGGCACGCACGTGCCGGCGGTGCCCCGCGGCAGGCGCCATCGGCCAGATCTGTCCGGCTTCTGTCCTCCCACGATGCTGGAACTATCAGCGTGGGCGCCGGGGGTTGACGCGCTGGGCTTCGACATCGACCGCACCCAGGCCGTGTTGGGGATAGGCGCCCACACCGCTGAATTCCGCCAACCGGAGTAACTGTTCGACGGTGCGGGCGCCCCGATGCCCGGCGTTGTGCGCAGCTGGGCCACCGACCCAGGTCCACTCGACGGCACCCCTCGCGCCGAACACCGGCTTCTTCGGTGGCCAGCGGCACTCCTCGGTACTGATGTCCGCCCCCGTGACCGCGATGCCTCTGGCTAGCCCATCGATCGCGTCCTCGGCGATCAGGGGTTGCCGCCTGCCCAACAGCCAGCGGCGACGCAAGCTGTCGAGGACCTGGAACGGGGCGGGCCAGGGCTGGTCAAGTCCGCTGCGCCGGAAGGCAACGGGGCTCCGGAGCCGAATCCGCCACTGGTTGGTGTTCCAGGGCGTGGAGAGTTCGGCCCAAGTCTCATCGCGGACACGCTGTGGAGTGTGGGCGACGAAACCGTAGCGGCCCGTGTTGGCGCCAAGCTGCATCGGCTGGCCAGGGGGGATGGCGGCCACGAGTCCCTCCAGTTCGTCATCAATGACACCTAGGACGATTTGGGCGCCGCCAGGACCGCTGATCCGCTGCTTCAGGCTGTAGGCCTTGGGATCGACATGCTCCTCTCTGGTCTCGGCAAACCACGCGGAGAGGAAATTGTGGATACCCGCGTTGTGCACGTACCGCGGCGACACTCCCACGATGTCGAACACCCAGAGACCCGGCATACTTCACTCTCCTGTTGGTTGACCGGGTTAAGCCGACCGCGTAATCGGGGGGAACGCAAGCTTCGACGCGACCAACGACCGCGGGTTGACCGCTACGCCTCAGAACAGCGCACTCATCAGGTCCCGCCGGGCCTTCAGCACGGCCGGGTCGGACGCCCCGACGACGTCGAACAGCTCCAGCAGCCGGACGCGGGCCGCCTCCCGGTCGGAGCCGGAGGTCTGCCGGATTGCCTCGATCAGCCGGGCGAACGCCCGGTCGGCCTGACCCGACAGCACCTCCAGGTCGGCGGCGGCCAGCTGGGCGTCCAGCGAGTCCGGTTCCGCGGCTGCGCGGGTCAGGACGGCCGCCGGGTCGGTGCCCGCCGAGCGGGCGAGCAGGGCGACCTGGGCGCGGCCGGCCTTGGCGTCCGGATCGTTGGGGGTCTGGGTGAGGATCTTGTCGTACTCCACGACGGCGGCGGCGAAGTCCCCGCGCTCCAGCGCGGCGTCCGCCTCGGCGTAACGCGGATCGGGCTCGTCGCTCTCCCCGGCCCCGCCGGCGACCGGATCGGCCCGGCCGACCAGGCCGTTCTGGGCGGCGAGCTGCAGCAGCTGCCCGATCATCGCCTCGGCCTCGGCCTTGCTGGTGGTGCCCTGGAACAACGGCGCCAACTGGCCGGCCACCACGCCGAGCACGGTCGGCACCGCCTGGATGCCGAACGCCTGGGCGATCTGGCCGGAGACATCGACGTTGACCCGGGCCAGCAGGTACGCGCCGGAGGCGGCATTGGCCAGCGCGATCAGGTCGTCCGACAGCGCCTGCGCGTTCGCCCGGGGCGAATACAGCTCGACCACGACGGGGTGCTTCATCGACAGCTGCATCACCGTCTCGAAGTTGCGTTCGTCGACGTCGATCACGAACGAGGCGCCGGGCGGCACCGGTGGCGCCTTCGCGGCAGCGGCGATGCCGGACAGATCCATGGCGCGGGAGGTGAACTTCGGGAGGGTCATGGGCTCATTGTGTCAAAGTTGGCGCGTGTCCCCCGCACCGCTCATCGCAATCGTCCAGCACCAGGACGAGTGCCCGCCCGCGCGACTGACCGACTGGCTGGCCGGCGCCGGGGCTCGCCTGGTGACCCATCGTCCCGACTACGGCGCCCGGCTACCCGATCCGGCGGACGTGGACGGCCTGATCGTCCTGGGCGGCGTGATGGGGGCCACCGACGACGACGTGGCGCCCTGGCTGTCGGACGTCCGCGACCTGATCCGGCGAGCCTCCGAGGCCGGCGTGCCCGTGCTGGGAGTCTGTCTCGGCCACCAGCTCGCCGCGGCCGCACTGGCCGGCCGGGTGCACCGCAACCCGAACGGCAAGCAGCGCGGCCTCACCGCGATCGGCTACACCGCCGAGGCCGACGCCGACCCGCTGTTCGGCTCGCTCCCCCGGGGGGTGCGCGGCGTGCACTCGAACAACGACGTGGCCGATCTGCCGGCCGGGGCGGTGGTCCTGGCCCGCGCCGCGGGCGACGAGGTGCAGGCGGCCCGGTTCGCGCCGACCGTGTGGGGTGTGCAATGGCATCCCGAGGTCGACTCCGACCTGTTCGCCGTCTGGTGCTCGATCGATCCGCCCGACGACGAGGAGTTGGCGCACGTCCTGGTCGCCGAGGTCGAGGACGCCCACGACGAACTGGACGCGGCCTGGCGGCCGTTGGCCGTGCGGTTTGTGGAACTCTGCACGCCCCGGGGCTGACTGGGGAGCATCAAGCTCGACCAGCGACATCCGTGGCTCCGGAGATCCCGGGGCAAGCCCGGGATGACGTGCTTGGGTTCCTCATCGACCAGGCTCGACCAGCGGCATCCGTCATCCCGGCGGCATCCGTCATCCCGGCGGACGCCGGGATCCCGTCGCCGGCCCGGATCACGGACGGACCGGGACTCGCCCCGGCCGTCCGGCATTGGCATGATGAGGCCCATGGTTCATGAACGCGCCGGGCAGGTCGCACTGCCCGAAGACCTCGTCGACGTCGACGAAATGATCGCCGCCTACTACGACCTCGTCCCCGATCCCGCCAACATCGACCAGCGGGTGGTTTTCGGTACGTCCGGTCACCGCGGGTCCAGCCTCAAGACCTCCTTCAACGACCTGCACATCGCCGCCACCACGCAGGCGATCGTGGAATACCGGGCCTCCCAGGGAGTCGACGGCCCGCTGTTCATCGGCAAGGACACCCACGGGCTGTCGCTGCCGGCGTGGAAGACCGCGCTCGAGGTGCTGGTGGCCAACGGGGTGGACGTCCGTGCCGAGAAGGAGGACGAGTACACGCCGACGCCGGCGGTGTCGCGGGCGATCATCGTCTACAACCGGGACAACGACGGCCCCCGGGCCGACGGCATCGTGGTCACCCCCTCGCACAACCCGCCCACCGACGGCGGCTTCAAGTACAACCCGCCGCACGGCGGCCCGGCCGACACCGACGCCACCTCGGTGATCGCCGCTCGCGCCAACGAACTCATGGCGGCCCCGGACGGCATCAAGCGCGACCGCGGCTACGACGAGATCGCGGACGGCATCGTCCGGCACGACTACCGCACCGCCTACTGCGAGGACCTGAAGAACGCCATCGACCTGGATGCGATCCGCAAGGCCGGCCTGAAGATCGGCGCGCACCCGCTGGGCGGCGCCGCCGTCCAGTACTGGCAGTACATCGCCGACAACCTCGACATCGGCCTCGAGGTGATCGACGCCACCGTCGACCCGGCCTGGCCGTTCATGACCCTGGACTGGGACGGCAAGATCCGGATGGACTGCTCCAGCCCGTACGCGATGGCCTCGCTGATCGAGAACAAGGACACGTACGACATCTCGACCGGCAACGACGCCGACTCCGACCGGCACGGCATCGTCACGCCCGACGGTGGCTTGATGAACCCCAACCATTACCTGGCGGTGGCGATCTCGTATCTGTACACCCACCGTCCCGGGTGGAAGCCGGACGCCGGCGTGGGCAAGACGCTGGTCAGCTCGTCGTTCATCGACAAGGTGGCCGCCGATCTGGGCCGCACCCTGATCGAGGTGCCGGTGGGCTTCAAGTGGTTCGTGCCCGGCCTGATGACCGGCGACATCGGCTTCGGCGGCGAGGAGTCCGCGGGGGCGTCGTTCCTGACCCTGGACGGCCAGACCTGGACCACCGACAAGGACGGCATCCTGCTCTGCCTGCTGGCGTCCGAGATCAAGGCGGTGACCGGCAAGTCGCCGTCCGAGATCTACGCCGAGATGGAGGCCAAGTACGGCCAGAGCGCGTACGCCCGGGTGGACGCCCCGGCGAACCGCGAGCAGAAGGCGAAGCTGGCCAAGCTCTCCCCCGAGGACGTCACCGCCACCGAGCTGGCCGGCGAGCCGATCGAGGACAAGCTGACCAAGGCCCCCGGCAACGACGCGGCCATCGGCGGCCTGAAGGTGACCACCGAGCACGCCTGGTTCGCCGCCCGTCCGTCCGGCACCGAGGACGTCTACAAGATCTACGCCGAATCCCTGAAGGGGCCCGAGCATCTCGCCGAGGTCCAGGCAGAGGCGCGCGAGGTCGTGAACGCGGCCCTCGGCTGAGGTTTCTCCGCAGTACCGGACGCGCCCTTTCGAGCTTCGCGCTCGGGGGGCGCGTCCTGCTGTGTCCTGTTCCTTGTCCGGGGTTCTTCGGGTTGCGTTGGGTGCCGCGCAGTGGGCTGCACCCCGTCCCGCCCGGTCGCTGCTCGTCCTGCCTGGTTGTCCGGGATGAGGTTTGGCGGGAGGGGACGAGCAGCGCCCAACGCCCACCACACCTGGACGGGGTGCAGCCCACTCCGCTTCCCGGTGGCGTTGGGCTCCGACCCGGTTGCGCCAGGCCCCCGGCCGCCCTCGTCATCCCGGCGGACGCCGGGATCTCTGGAATGAACGGGGACGGTTCCTATTCCCGTTCAGACTGGGAACGTCCCGTTCAGATTG
>JAGPGQ010000259.1 GCA_018055925.1 Micropruina sp. | reverse complement strand
TCGCGCAGCTCGAAGGGCTTGGTCAGGTAGTCGTCGGCGCCCAATCCGAACCCGGACGCCTTGTCGTCGAGCCGGTCGGCGGCGGTGAGCATCAGGATCGGCAGGCCGCTGCCGGAGGCGACGATGGCCGCCGCGATGTCGTCGCCGGACGGACCCGGGATATCCCGGTCGAGGACGGCGATGTCGTAGGCGTTGACGTCCAGCAGCTCCAGTGCGGTGTCACCGTCCCCGGCGATGTCGGCGGCGATCGCCTCCAGGCGCAGCCCGTCGCGGATGGCCTCCGCCAGGTAGGGCTCGTCCTCGACCACCAACACGCGCATGCCGCCGATGCTACGAGCCGTCGGATATCGCCGGCGTATGCGCAATCGGATACGCCCCGGCAACACCGGGCTGCGTTGACTGCCGGCATGAGCAGCACCACACGACGGGCCCGGACCGGCCGGGGCGTCCGCGCCGCCCTGGCCGGACTGGTCCTGACCGCCGCCGCGGTCTTGGCGACCGCCGGCTGCGCGCCGCCGCCCTCGACGTCCGGGCCGGACGAGGTGCCGCAGGCGGCGCCCAGCACCCCGGCGTGGCGGGCCGACGGCACGGTCGACCGGGCCGATGGTGTGCTGCCCGACGGCGTGAGCGTCTTCGACAATCAGTACCCCGGCGTGGCGAACCTCGACCCCGACCTGCGCCGCGCGCTGCGTGCCGCCGCCACCCGGGCCGCCGAGGACGGGGTCGCGTTCGAGGTGGCCAGCGGATGGCGGTCGCCGGAGTACCAGGAGCAGCTGCTGCGCCAGGCCATCGCGCAGTACGGCTCGAAGAAGAAGGCCGCCCGGTGGGTCGCCACCCCCACGACATCCGCGCACGTCGCCGGGGACGCGATCGACATCGCACACGCCGACGCGACCACCCGGCCGGCGGCGCGCGCCGTCCGCTGGCTCACCGATCACGGCGCCGACTACGGACTCTGCCAGATCTACCGCAACGAGCCGTGGCACTTCGAGCTGCGCCCGGACGCCGTCGCGCACGGCTGCCCGGACCGGTACGCCGATCCGACCAAGGATCCGAGGATGCGCGAATGACCGGCGAGCGGCCGCGCGTCCGTTCCCGGTGCGGCGAGTTCCCACCGCCCACGCTGGAGGTCCTGCCCCAGGCCATCGCGGGCAACGTCCGGATCGCCCAGCGGCGGTCCCGGGCGCCGATCATGGCGGTGGTCAAGGCGGACGGCTACGAGCACGGCGCCGGCACCGTCGCGCGGGCCGCGGTGGCTGCCGGCGCGACCTGGCTCGGCACCACGGACGTCGCCGAGGCGGCCGCACTGCGCGCCGCGGGCCTGGAGGTGCCGATCCTGGCCTGGCTCCATCCGTCCGGGGTGGACGTGGCGGCCGCCGCCGCGCACCGGATCGACGTCGCCCTCGGCTCACTCGACGAACTGGACGCGGTGGTGCGGCGCGCCGGCACCCGTGGCCTGCGGATCCATCTGAACGTGGACGTCGGCATGGCCCGGGAGGGTTGTCCCGAGGACGACTGGGACGCGTTGTTCGCCCGGGCACTGCGGGCGCAAGGGCAGGGCCGGCTCCGGGTGGTCGGGCTGATGGGGCACCTGCCGCTGGCCGACCGGGCGGACCCCGCGGCGAATGCGTCCGCCGTGACCGGGATCCTGCGGGCCCGGGACGCGATGGCGGCGGCCGGGCTGGGGAACCCGCTCACCCACCTGGCGGCCACCTCGGGCACCCTGACCGATCCGGCCACCCATGGCGGCCTGGTCCGTTTCGGGCGCCGGGCTGGTCGGCATCGACCCGTCCGGCACCACCGCGCTGCACGGCGCCGCCCGGCTGACCGCGCCGGTGGTGCACAGCGCGGCGGCCCCGGCGGGTACGCCGGTCGGCTACGGCGGTGACCACGTCACCGCGACGGCCACCAACCTGGTCGTGCTCCCGCTGGGCTACGCCGACGGAATCCCGCGCGAGCTGGGAGCGGACGCCGCGGTCGAGATCGGCGGACGGTGGCGCCGCCTGGTGGGCCGGGTGTCGATGGACCAGATCGTGGTCGACACCGGTACGGAAGCCGTCCCCCGCGGCGCGCTCGCCACCGTCTTCGGGCCGCCCGGCGGTCCGGCCCCCACCATCCACGACTGGGCCCGCTGGGCCGGCACCATCCCGCACACCATCGTGACCGGAATCGGACCACGAGTGAGGAGAACGATCGCATGACCCGACGCATCCTGGTGATCGGCGGCGGACAGAACGCCGAACACGACGTATCGCTGCAATCGGCGGCCGCGGTCGCGGCGGCCCTGCACCGCCGCGGCTTCGCGGTCACCCCGGTCACGATCGGTCGCGATGGACGGTGGTCACTGCCCAACGGACCGCTCGGCCGGAGCGCCGCCGGCTCGCTGGGCGCAGCCCTGGAGTTGCTGGAGTGGGCCGACGTGGTGTTCCCGGCGGTCCACGGCGGCCCGGGCGAGGACGGGACCCTGGCCGCGCTGTGCGCCCTCGCCCACCGGCCCCTGGTGGGTTCGGGGGTGCGCGCCGGGGCGGTCGGCATGGACAAGTGGGCGACCAAACTCGTCGCCGACGCCGTCGGCGTCCGCACCGCCCCCGGTCGCCTGGTGGCGGCGGCCGACCTGGAGGGCGTGGCGTTCGACACCGAGGTGGTGGTCAAACCGGTGTCGGCGGGTTCCAGCTACGGCGTGGCCCTCGTCCGGGACGCCGGCGAACTGGACGCCGCGCTGCGTGACGCGGCCCGCTACGACGACCGGATCCTGATCGAGCGGGTGGTCCACGGCCGGGAGATCGACGTCGCGGTGCTGCGCGAGGCCGACGGCCACCGCTGGGTGCCGCCGCCGCTGGAGATCCACGCCGACGGGCTGTTCGACACGGCCACCAAGTACGACGGCACGGCCCGGTTCACCGTCCCGGCCGAGCTCAGCGACGCGGATCGGGCGGCGTTGACCCGGGCCGCCCTGGCGATGTTCGACGCCCTCGGCTGCTCCGGTGTCGCTCGGATGGACTTCTTCCTCACCGACGAGGGACCCGTCCTCAACGAGGTGAACACGATGCCGGGCCTGACCGCGCACTCCCAGGTGCCCCGGATGTTCAAGGCGGCGGGGGTGCCCTATGGGGACCTCATCGTCCGGCTGGTCGACGCGGCGACCGTGCCGTCGTCCCCGTCCGGTTGGCCGGGTTCGTCCGGGCCGGTGGACCGGTGACGGCCGTCCGGCGGGCTGTGCAAGGCTGGTGACATGACCTACCAGAAGCCCGAAGTCGACTTTCCCGGCGAGGCCCCCGACGACCTGACCATCACCGACATCACCGTCGGCGACGGCGACGAGGCGACCGCCGGCCAGACCGTGTCGGTGCACTACGTCGGCGTCGCGCACTCCAGCGGCGAGGAGTTCGACGCGTCCTACAACCGGCGCGAACCGCTGAACTTCCGGCTGGGCGTCGGCCAGGTCATCGCCGGCTGGGACCGGGGCGTGCAGGGCATGAAGGTCGGCGGCCGCCGCCAGCTGGTGATCCCGCCGCATCTCGGCTACGGCGACCGCGGCGCCGGCGGCGTGATCGCCCCCGGCGAGACCCTGATCTTCGTGGTGGACCTCCTCGCCGTCCGCTGAACCACCGGGGACGGTTCCTATTCCGTTCAGGGGACGGTTCCTTTCCCGTTCAGGGGACGGTTCCCATTCCCGTTCAGCTGGAGGATCGAGGTCGGTTCTCCGGGCTTCCACTGTTCAGGGCTGGACGATCCGAGCCGAATGACCCCTGGTGAGCCGGGTGTTGCCGGACGCCGGTCGTGAGAGCGCTCCCCCGTTTGACGAAACCCAGGTCCCGGGAACCGAAGATCTGTCCACGCGCGTCTGGTCACGGGTCCACGCAGCTGAACGGGAATAGGAACCGTCCCCTGAACGGTAGGAACCGTCCCCTGAACGGTAGGAACCGTCCCCTGAACGGTAGGAACCGTCCCGTGAACGGGAATAGGAACCGTCCCCTCAGTCGGGGCAGAGGTACTGGAGGAGTTCCCAAGCTGCGCGGACGTCGTCCAGGGTGGTGCGCTTGGTTCCGATCGAGAACCGCAGCACCGTCCGTCCGTCCAGCACGGTCCGGGTGAACAGCACCCGACCGGTCGCGTTGGCGCGTTCGATCAGGGACGCCGTGGCGTCGTCCCCGGCGCGTAGGGCGAGGCAGAGCAGATTGAGCGGATGCGGCGCGACGATCTCGAACCGGTCGTCCGCGGCCACCCAGCCGGCCAGTCGCTGGGTCCAGGCGACGTGGTCGCGGATCATCGCCTGCGCCGGCCCGACCCCGTCGGTGCGCAGCGTGAACCACAGCTTCAGCGCCCGGAACCGGCGGCCGAGCGGCACCTGCCAGTCGCGGTAGTCGATCACCGCGCCGGTCTCGGCGGCCGCGGTCCGCAGGTACTCCGGCAGGATGCTCAACGCACCCAGCAGGCTGGCCCGGTCGGCGGTGTAGAACAGGTTGCAGTCGAAGGTGACGCCCATCCACTTGTGCGGGTTGGTGCCGTAGCTGTCGGCCAGGTCGAGGCCGTCGTTGAGCCAGCGGAACTCGGGGCACAGGGTGGCGATGCCCGACATCGCGGCGTCGACGTGCACCCACAGGCCCTCGCCGCGGGCGATCCGCGCGATCGCCGGCACCGGGTCGAGCGCCATCGAGTTGGTGGTGCCCATGGTCGCGCACACCCAGAACGGCACCAGCCCGGCCGCACGGTCGGCGGCGATCGCCGCGGCCAGGGCGTCCGGACGCATGGCGAACGCCTCGTCGTGTTCCACGGTCCGCAGGTTCGCCGTGCCGATACCGGCGATCCGCAACCCCTTTTCGATGGACGAATGCGCGTGCGACGTGGCATACGCCACCAGCCTGGTGGTGTCCGAGTCACGGTTGACCGAGCCTCCGGTGGCCCGGTACCGGGCGGCGAGGATCGAGGTCAGGGTCGCCTCGCTGGCCGATCCCTGGATCACTCCCCCACCGTGCTCACCGGTGGAGCGGAAGCTGTCCGGAAGGCCGAGCAGGTCGATCATCCAGTCCATCATCCGGGTCTCGATCTCGGTGACGGCGGGGCTGCTGGCCCAGCTCATGCCCTGCACGCCCAGGCCGGCCGTGACCAGTTCGGCGAGGATCGCCGGGTAGGCGGTGTT
>JAGPGQ010000258.1 GCA_018055925.1 Micropruina sp. | reverse complement strand
GTCGGGTGAGTTCGACATGACGTCACTGTAGGGGACGCCGGACGGGCACCACCCGCACGATCTCCTCGAGCCCCGCGAAGTCGTCCGGGTTCGTGGTGTACAGCGGCAGTTCGGCCGTGGCGGCCACAGTCGCGATCATCAGATCGGCCACCACGTGCTTCACGGACGAGGGCGGACGATCCCGGATACACTGCCCCCGTGATCTTCAAGCGTGTCGGCGAGGGCCGCCCCTACCCGGCCCACGGGTATGTGCAGCGTCAGTGGGCCGCGATCGCGCCCCAGCAGATCCGGCTCGATCAGCTGGTCACCACCAAGAGCACCCTCGATCTGGAGCAGTTGCTGGAGGAGGATTCCACCTTCTACGGCGACCTGTTCGCCCACGTGATCGGCTGGCAGGGCGAGTACTACCTCGAGGACGGCCTGCACCGCGCGCTCCGCGCCGCGTTGCAGCAGCGGCAGACCATGCACGCCCGCGTTCTGGAACTCAAGTAGTCTGGTCCTCGGTCCGTCGTGGACCGGGGCCCCGAGGAGTTGAGGAAGCGTGCGCGAAGTCGTCCGGTTGATCAAGACGCCGTTGACGATGCTCGCGCTGCTCGCACTCGTGGTGGTCGGCGGCCTGTGGGGCTGGACGAACGCGACCGCGCAGATCCCGCCGCGGCAACTCGAGCCGTGTGTGGCCACCGATGTCGGCGGCAAGCTCGCCCCCGGCCACGTCACCGTCCGGGTGCTGAACGCCGGCCTGCGCGGCGGGCTGGCGAAGCGGGTGAGCACGAACCTGCGGTCCTACGGCTTCTTCATCCTGCGGGTGAACAACGCCGAGGTGCGGCACGCCGAGACCGTGATCGTGGGCAACGCCCCCGATTCGCCCGAGGTGCGGCTGATCGCCGGCTTCTTCAAGAACGCCAAGATCTCCGGCGACGGACGGGCCGATCACGTGGTCGACGTGCTGCTCGGCGACGAATACCAGGGCATGGTGCTCAACCCGAAGACCAGCCTTCCGGTGTCCGGCCCGGTGTGCCTGCCGAAGCTGCCGGCGTCCGAGAACACGGTGATCCCGACCGCCACCCCGTCCGCCAAGGCGACGCCGTCGAAGTCGCCGACGAAGAAGTAGCCGTCAGCGTTCCTCGTGCCAGCGGGAGAGTCGCCCACCCCGTCCGACCTGCTTGAACCGGGACTCCACCTGGTAGCGGTGCTTGGACGGAACCACCACCAGCAGTTCGTCGCCGGCCCGGATCACGTCCTTCGAACCGGGCGCGAACGGCGTCCCGTTGCGGATGACCAGCGACACCACCGTGCTCGGCGGCAGCCGGAGTTCCATGATCGCGACGCCGTGCAGCCGGGAGCCCTCCGGCACCTTGATCTGCATGAAGTCGGCCTGGATCTTGTCCAGCGGAGCCACCTCGACCTCGATGTCGACCGCGTCGTCGCCGGTGGTGACGCCCAGTTTCCTGGCCACCCAGCCCAGCGTCGGCGCCTGCAGCGTGGTGTAGACCACGACGAACACGAACACCAGATCGAACAGCGACTTGGCCTGCGGCAGGGGTGAGGCGAGCGGCACGGTGGCCATGATGATCGGCACCGCGCCCCGCAGCCCCGCCCACGACAGGAACGCCTGCTCCTGCCAGGGCACCTTGAACCAGACCGTGCACGCCCAGACCGACAGCGGGCGGGCCACCACGGTGAGGAACAGGCCGGCCAGCACCCCGGTGACGATCACGTCGGTGGAGAACCGCTCGGGGTGGGCGAGCAGGCCGAGCATCACGAACAGGCCGATCTGGGCCACCCAGCCCACCCCCTCGGCGAACGACCGGGTGGCGTTGCGGTGCGGCAGATCGGAGTTGCCCAGCACCATCGCGCAGATGTAGACGGCGGCGAACCCCGAGACGTGCAGGTAGCCGCCCGCGCCGTCGGCGAGCAGTGCCCAGCCGAGCGCCCCGAGCGGATACAGGCCGGACGCGGGCAGCGCAATCCGCTTCAGCAGCATGGCGCCGATGAACCCGATCACCAGGCCGAGCAGCAGCCCGCCGATCAGTTCGAGCAGCACCATCCCGAGCACGACGGCCGGCCCGTCGCCGCCCTCGCCGAGCGCCCAGGCCGTGGCGGCGGTCACCAGCAGCACCACCGGCGCATCGTTGAGGCCGGATTCGGCCTCCAGGATGGCCCGGATCCGGCCGGGGATCGGCACCCTGCGCAGCACCGAGAACACCGCGGCCGAGTCGGTCGGTGCGGTGATCGCGCCCAGCAGCAGCGCGGTGGCCAGGTCGAGACCCAGGAAGAAGTGCCCGAACGCGGTCATCGCCGCGATCGACACCAGGATGCCGACGCTGGCCAGCAACCCGGCCAGGGTCAGATACGAACGGATCTCGCGCCACTTGGTGGTGAATCCGCCCTCGGCCAGGATCAGCACCAGGGCCGCGAAACCGAGATCGTGCGCCAGGTGGGCGTCGTCGAACTCGACCCACAGGCCGACACCCACGCCGAGGAACAGGAACAGCAGCAGCGACGGCAGCCCGAGCCAGCTGGAGAGCCGGGAGGCACCGAGTGCGGCGAGCAGCACGGCGGAGCCGGCCAGCAACACCATCTCGAGGCTCACGGCTCACCCTTCCGTCCGGCTCACTCTATTGAGTCGGACGGAACGGGTGAGGCCGTCTTGCCGCTGGTCAGGCGAACATGTCGCGGGCTTTCGCCGCCTCGGCGACCGCGTCCAGGTCACCCCCGACCTGGGCCGTCACGGCGGCCGCGACGGCCCCCTCGACCAGTGGTCCCGGACAGAACCGGACGTTGTCGCCGTCCACCGCCTCGAGGACGGCCTCGACGGTCATGTCGGCCGACCCCAGGTCGGTCAGCAGCACGACCTGATGCCCGAGCCCGGTGAGCTCCTCGACCGCGGTGTAGATGGCGTCGAAGGAGGTGCCGATGCCGCCGCCCTCGGTGCCCCCGGCGGCCCGGAACTCGACGTCCTTGGCCATCTGGCCGGCGAGTTCGACCACGCCCTCGGCGAGCTTGGCCGAGTGCGACACGATCACGAAACCGATGGTCATGCCGCGCCTCCCGCCTCGGCGGCGTCCGCGGCCGTCGCGAGCAGGTACGAGGTCGAGGTGGCTCCCGGGTCCTGGTGGCCGATGGAGCGCTCGCCGAGGTAGGACGCGCGCCCCTTGGTCGCCTTCATCGGGATGGTCGCCGTCGCCCCGGACGCGGCCGCGTCGGCCGCCGCCCGCAACACCTCGGCGGGGTTCCGGCCGGCGTCTGCGGCGGCCTGCGCGGCCTCGATGGCCGGCGTCCAGGCGTCCACCATGGTCTTCTCCCCGGTGGTCGCCTTGCCGCGGGCGACGATGCCGTCGCGGGCGGCGGTGCACATGGCGACCACCGAGGCACCGTCCAGGTCACCCTCGGCCGCCTTGGCGGCCCGCATGAAGGCGGTTCCGTAGAGCGGGCCGGCGGCACCGCCGACCTTGGACATCAGGGTCTGCGCCACCACCTTGAACACCCCCGCGACGTCGTCGGGCGGGGTGGCGTCGATGCGTTCCACGACGAACGTGAAGCCGCGCGCCATGTTCTCACCATGGTCGCCGTCACCGATGGCGCGGTCGAGGTCGATCAACTCCATGCGGTGTTCGGTGAGCGTGGCGGACGCGCGACGCATCCACTCCTTGGCCCACTCCACGTCAAGGTTCGGCATTCAGACTCCTCTTCTCAGGGCGACGGTGTTGACGGGGGCGTCCCACAGTTCGGTGAGTTCCTCGTCGAGCAGCAGCACGGTGACCGAGCAGCCCTGCATCTCGAGCGAGGTGATGTAGTTGCCGACCAGGGAACGGGTCACGGTCAGCCCGGCCTCCTCGAGTCGGCGGCGGGCGTGCCGGTAGACGATGTACAGCTCCGACTCGGGCGTGCCGCCCATGCCGTTGACGAACAGCAGCACCGATCCGCTGCTCGCCTTGAGGTCGGCCAGGATCGGGTCGACCAGCTGGTCGGTGATCGCGTCGGCGCCGGCCAGTTGGCTGCGGTGCCGCCCGGGCTCGCCGTGGATGCCGATGCCGATCTCGATCTCGTCGTCGCCGAGGTCGAACGACGGCTTGCCGGCGTGCGGGACGGTGCAGGCGGTGAGCGCGACCCCCATCGAGCGCACCTGGCCGATCACCTTCTCGGCGACGGCGACCACCGCGTCCAGGTCGTCCCCGCGTTCGGCGGCGGCGCCGGCGATCTTCTCGACCAGCACCGTGCCGGCCACGCCGCGGCGTCCGGCCGTCCAGGTGGAGTCCTCCACGGCGACGTCGTCGTTCACCACGACCGCCTTGACCGCGATGTCCTCCAGCTCGGCCATCTCGGCGGCGGTCTCGAAGTTGAGCACGTCGCCGGTGTAGTTCTTCACGATGTGCAGCACCCCGGCCCCGCCGTCGACCGCCTTGGTCGCCTCCAGGATCGGGTCGGGCGTCGGTGAGGTGAACACCGCACCGGGCACCGCCGCGTCGAGCATGCCGAGCCCGACGAATCCGGCGTGCAGCGGCTCGTGGCCCGAACCGCCGCCGGAGACCAGGCCGACCTTGCCCGGTTTCGGTGCATCGGCCCGTACCACGTAGTCAGGATCGAGATGCACGGTGACCAGATCGGCGTGCGCGGCGGCGAAACCCTCGAGAGTCTCGGTCACCACCGCCGTCGGATCGTTGATCAGCTTCTTCATTGAAACCTCCCCAAGTTTGAGTCCCGGGGCCAGCCTATGCCCGCCGACGGCGATGAACTACGGTGATGCCGCACACCCAACGAAGGGAGTCCTCGCATGGACGCCGGACCCGCCATCAACCCCCTGGCCCTACCCGAGGTGTCTCGGGCGGAGTTCGATGAGATCTTCGAGCGACTCAAGCGGTGGGGACACTACCGGGAACCGTCGCGTGGCGCCTGGGGCGCGGTCGGTCCCGACAAGGTGCGCGAGGCCGCCGGGCTGGTCACGTCGGGACGCACGGCGCAGATGGCCCTGCCCTGGAACACGGTCAGCGGCGTCGACAACCCGCAGCCCGCCCTGCACATGATGGTCGAGCTCGGCGACCGGGAACCGCCCGAACCGACCTGCAACAAGGACTTCCTCGGGGTTTCGTTCCACGGCAAGGCGGTCTCGCACCTGGACGCCCTGAGCCACATCGCCTACAGGGG
>JAGPGQ010000257.1 GCA_018055925.1 Micropruina sp. | reverse complement strand
CCCGCACCCCACACCGCCATCGGACGACGATGTCGAGATCGCCAGCGCCCGCACCCCACACCGCCATCGGACGCCGATGTCGAGATCGCCAGCGCCCGCCGCCTGCACCTCACCGGCTCGGCCACGAGGGCGAGGTGTCGTCGGGTCACGGACCCCGGACCGCCGGCCGGATCACTGTGCGAGACCACCAGGACCACAGCGTGACCCTGCCACCGAACCACCGGACGACTACGACACTCAGTAGTAGCTTGCCCGGTAGGCGACCCGTGGAATGGCCGCTCCCGACGATGCGAGGACCCCCAGTGACCACCGCACACCTCCCACTCACCCGGCGCGTCCGCGCCATTCTCGGCCTGTCGATCGCCGCCGCCGCGGCCGCCCTGGCCGGCTGTTCCGGCAGCGCCACCGCCCCACCGCCGCACGCCGGCGGCGGGGAGGCCAACCTGGCGCTGCCCGACCTGGGCTCGGTGACCTTCCTGGGGGTGTTCGACGGCAAGCAGCTATTGGGCATCGGGTTGCTGATCGCGCTCGCCGGGCTGGCCTTCGGCGTCGTCCGGTTCGTCCAGGTCCGGCGGCTCCCGGCGCACCGGTCGATGCTGGAGATCTCGGAGCTGATCTACGAGACCTGCAAGGCCTACCTGATCCAGCAGGGCCGGTTCCTGCTGGTGTTGTGGGCGTTCATCGGCGCGGTCATCCTGGTCTACTTCAAGTTCCTGGCGGGGCTCGGCTGGGACCGGGTGGCGATCGTGCTGGCGTTCAGCGTCGTCGGCATGGCCGGCTCCTACGGCATCGCCTGGTTCGGCATTCGGCTGAACACCTACGCCAACAGCAGGACGGCGTTCGCCGCCCTGCGCGGCCGTCCGCTGCCGCTGCACCAGATCCCGATGAAGTCCGGGATGAGCATCGGCATGGTGCTGATCAGCGTCGAGCTGTTCATGATGCTCGCGATCATGCTGTTCCTGCCGCCCGAGATCGCCGGCTCGTGCTTCATCGGGTTCGCCATCGGCGAGTCGCTGGGCGCGTCCGCGCTGCGGATCGCCGGCGGCATCTTCACCAAGATCGCCGACATCGGCTCCGACCTGATGAAGATCGTCTTCAAGATCAAGGAGGACGACGCCCGCAACCCGGGCGTGATCGCCGACTGCGCCGGGGACAACGCCGGCGACTCGGTCGGCCCGTCCGCCGACGGCTTCGAGACCTACGGCGTCACCGGCGTCGCCCTGGTGACGTTCATCGTGCTGGCGGTGCACGACCCGCTGGTGCAGGTGCAGCTGCTGTGCTGGATCTTCTTCATCCGCGCGATCATGGTGCTCGCCTCGGCGGCCTCGTACGAGGTGAACAGCGTGATCACCACCGCCAAGTACCGCAACCTGCGGACGATGGACTTCGAGCGCCCGCTGACCAACCTGGTCTGGATCACCTCGGTGGTCTCGATCGTCGCCACCTACTTCACCTCGTACCTGCTGATCCCCGACCTGGGCGACGGCACGCTGTGGTGGAAGCTGGCCACCATCGTCTCCTGCGGCACCCTGGCCGGCGCGCTGATCCCCGAGCTGGTGAAGGTGTTCACCTCGACGTCGTCGGTGCACACCGAGGAGGTGGTGAAGAGCTCCAACCAGGGCGGCGCCTCGCTGAACATCCTCTCCGGGCTGGTCGCGGGCAACTTCTCGGCCTTCTGGCTGGGGATCGCGATCATCGCGCTGATGGCCGGCGCCTTCCTGATCTCGGGTCTCGGCGTGGGCGCCCTGATGGTCGCCCCGGCGGTGTTCGCGTTCGGCCTGGTGGCGTTCGGGTTCCTGGGCATGGGGCCGGTCACCATCGCGGTGGACTCCTACGGCCCGGTCACCGACAACGCCCAGTCGGTCTACGAGCTGAGCGTGATCGAGGAGATCCCCGGCGTCGAGGACGAGATCGAGGCCGAGCACGGCTTCGCCGTCCACTTCGACCGGGCGAAGGCCCTGCTGGAACTCAACGACGGCGCCGGCAACACGTTCAAGGCGACCGCGAAGCCGGTGCTGATCGGCACCGCCGTGGTCGGCGCCACCACCATGATCTTCTCGATCATCATGGGGCTCACCCAGGGCATGACGGTGAACCTGGACAAGCTGTCGCTGCTGCACGCCCCGTTCCTGCTCGGCCTGATCACCGGCGGCGCGATCATCTACTGGTTCACCGGGGCGTCCATCCAGGCGGTCACCACCGGCTCGTTCCGGGCCGTGGAGTACATCAAGGACACGATCAGGCTGGACGGCGCCCGCAAGGCGTCCGTCGACGATTCCCGCCGGGTGGTCGAGATCTGCACCCAGTACGCCCAGAAGGGCATGTTCAACATCTTCCTGGGCATCTTCTTCGCGGCCCTGGCGTTCGCCTTCCTGGAGCCGTACTTCTTCATCGGCTACCTGGTCTCGATCGCGATCTTCGGGCTGTACCAGGCGATCTTCATGGCCAACGCGGGTGGCGCCTGGGACAACGCCAAGAAGATCGTCGAGACCGACCTGGACGCCAAGGGCACCGAGCTGCACCATTCGTCCGTGATCGGCGACACGGTGGGCGACCCGTACAAGGACACCTCGTCGGTGGCACTCAACCCGGTGATCAAGTTCACCACCCTGTTCGGCCTGCTGGCCGTCGAACTGGCGGTCAGCCTGAACGCGCAGGGCAGCCACGTCCTGGTCTGGGGACTGTCCGGGGTGTTCTTCGTCGCGCTGTGCGTGATGGTGTGGCGTTCCTTCTACGGCATGCTGATCGACCGCGAGATGCTCACCCGGGCCGACTTCGGACCGGCCGCCGACCAGGCCCAGACCGGCCCGGCGGCCGGCGATCCGGACGCCGGCGGCGCGGGCGACGACCTGCCACCGGCGATCGAGGTGGGCGTCCCGTCCGGGTCCCGGGCGGTGATGGTCGGCATCCAGCGCGACACCTACGACGTGTAAGCGTCCTATGCTGAACCGGTGACCCCGGAGTATGCCCTCGAATTGACCGGGATCACCGTCTCTTTCGGCGGCCGCCGCGTGCTGGACGGCCTGTCCTGGCGGGCCGCCGCCGGCGAACTGACCGCGCTGCTGGGCCCCAACGGGGCCGGCAAGACCACGGCCCTGCGCTGCGTCACCGGGATGATCCGGCCGGACGCCGGCAGCGTCCGGGTGCTGGGCGGGCCGCCCGGCGCGTCCAACGGCCGGCTCGGCCTGATGCCGCAGTCGGTGGGCGCCTGGTCGGCGGTGCGGCCGGGCGAACTGCTGCGCTACCTCGCCGGCCTCTACCCCGACCCGCTGCCGGTGGCCGACCTGGTCGAGGCACTGGCGCTGGGCGGGTTGCTCAACCGGCCCTACCGGCGACTCTCCGGTGGCGAGCAGCAGGCGGTCAACCTGGCCGGCGCCCTGATCGGACGGCCCGACCTGGTGCTGTTGGACGAACCCACCGCCGGGATGGACCCGCACGCCCGGCGGCGCACCTGGGACGTGATCGCCGGCTTGCGGACCTCCGGCACCTCCGTGCTGCTGACCACCCACGACATGGACGAGGCCGCGCGGCTCGCCGACCGGGTGTGGATCATGGACGCCGGCAGCGTCCGGATCCACGGCACCGTGGCCGAGCTGACCGCCGGCAGCACCCTGGAGGACGTCTTCCTGCAGCACACCCGGGACCGCCGATGAACCCCCGCAGGGTGCTGCGGCACGCCGCCATGGAACTCCGGATGCTGCTGCGCAACGGCGAGCAGCTGCTGCTGGCGTTCGCGATCCCGCTGGGCCTGCTGGCCGGCGGGCTCGCCTGGGGCGCCGGCTTCGGCCTGGACGCCGCCACCTTCCCGGCCTCGGTGGTCGCGGTGGCCACCTGGTCGACCGGGTTCACCTCGCTGGCGGTGGCGACCGGCTTCGAGCGCCGCTACGGGGTGCTGGAGCGGCTGGTCGCGACACCGCTGACCCGGGCCGACCTGATCGCCGGCAAGGCCCTGGCCGCCTGCGCCCTGGTGGCCGTCCAGGCCGTCCTGCTGGTCGGCGTGGCGCTCGCCGCCGGCTGGCGTCCCGCCTGGACCCCGGCGGCCGCCGCCGCGGCCGTCCTGGCGACCGGGCTGGGCATCGCCGCTTTCGCCGGCCTCGGGCTGATCCTGGCCGGCCGGTTGAAGGCCGAGGTCACCCTGGCCCTGGCGAACCTGATCTACCTGGCCGGGCTGGCGCTGGGCGGGCTGATCGCCGACCAGCCGCCGTGGCTGCCCACCGCCGCCCTCGGATCGGCCCTGCGGACGGCCGCCGCCGGTGCCGCCGACGGCCTCGCCCTGCTCGTCCTGGCCGCCTGGGCGGCCGCCCTCACCCTGCTCGCACGAAAGGTGTTCCGATGGACCTCCTGACCGGCCCGCGCGCGCTGCGCCGCTGGACGCTGGCCAATCTGGTGGCCAACATGGTGATCGTCTGGACCGGCGCCCTGGTCCGGCTGACCAAGTCGGGCCTCGGCTGCCCCACCTGGCCGCAGTGCAGCGCCGACTCCTACGTGCCGCACCCGGAGGCCGAGTGGCACGCCTACATCGAGTTCGGCAACCGGCTGCTGACCTTCGTCCTGATCGCGGTGGCGCTGGCCACCGCCATCACCGCCTTCCGGACGAGGTCCCACCGGCGGCTGCGGGTGCTGAGCATCGTGGTCGGCCTGGGCATCGGCCTGCAGGGCGTGGTCGGCGGGCTGACCGTGCTGACCCAGCTGAATCCGTGGGTGGTCGGCCTGCACCTGGTGCTGTCCGTGGCGCTGATCATCGCCTGCGTGACGATGGTGCACGACGCCGGCGAACGCAAGCCGGTCGCCGCGCCGCGGCGCGTCCGGCTGGGTTCCCGGATCGTGTTCTGGGGGTCGCTGGTGATGATGTACCTGGGCACGGTGGTCACCGGCGCCGGCCCGCATTCGGGCGACGGCTCGGCGCAACGCAACGGCTTCGACCTGAGCGAGGTGGCCCGGCTGCACTCGCTGGCGTTGTGGGTCACCCTGGCGGTCACCGTGTGGCTGGTGTTCGCGGCCCGGGGCGTGCCCGCCGTCCGCAGGGCGACCCTCGCGGTGATCGGGGTGGCCGTGCTGCAGGGCGGGGTCGGCTACGCCCAGTACCTGAACCACCTGCCGCTGGGACTGGTGTTCGCCCACATGGTCGGGACGACGCTGTACACGGT
>JAGPGQ010000050.1 GCA_018055925.1 Micropruina sp. | reverse complement strand
CGTCGACGAAAGCGTAGGAGCCGGCCGCATGCAGTGCGGTCATGGTCTTGCCAGTTGCTCGTGCACCCTCGATCACGACAGCGCCAGCGGTAGCCAGCGAGCGCTCAAGTGCGGTGTCGATGACTCGAGGACGGTAGGGACGTCCCAGCGTGGCGGCGGTGTCCATGCAGGCAATCGTACCTCAAGGCCGATGTTTGCAGGACTGCTAGCCCGATACTCGCAGCCATTCTGGGCCGATGTTTGCAGGACCTATGGGCCGAACTCTGCAGACTTTCTCCATGGGCCTGCTTGCTCCCTCGGCAGCAGCGCCATCGCCGGTCCCCACAGCAGCGGCTGAGCCCTCCACGCGGCCAGGCGAGACGATCGGTCGCCGCCGGCAGAGCCGCAGGACGGCGGTGAAGTGGCGAAGGAGCCCGCGTGCTCCCGGACAGCGTCCAGGCCGTCCGACTTGGAATATTGATCGGAACTTCCAAGTCGGCACCGCTTCAGCTTGGAGCGTTTGTCAAGCTTCCAAGTCGAGTGGGAGCGTCGGGCGGAACATCCAAGTCTAAGCGGTGTCTACTTGGAATATGCGGACCTCGCTCCACGGCCAGCCAGGCCATGAGGCATCTCACCTCCTCAGCCGCAGGCCCTGCGGGGTCAGCCGGAACCCGGCGCCGGCCAGGGCCTCGGCGAGCGCGTGGTCGGAGCCCAGGACGTCGGCGCCGTCGATCTTCGCCACGGTGAGCTTGCCCAGCACGCCGCGATGCACCGCCTCGGCGAGCGCCCGGGCCGCCGCGGCGAGTGACTCCGGATCGTCGGTGAACGACAGCAGGGTGCGTCCGCCGCGCTCGACGTAGAGGACGAGTGCGCCGTCGATCAGCACCACCAGCGCGCCGGCCTTGCGGGCCGGCTGGTGCCGGGAGTCGGTGTCGCGGGCCGGCCAGCCCAGCGCGGCGCCGTACGGGTTGGCCGGGTCGGCGGCGGCCAGCACGACCGGCTCGGGAACGCCGCCGGCCTCCCGGACCAGGTCGACCGCGTGCCGGTCGCCGAACTGGGACGCGCCCAGGCCCTCGACGAAGTAGCCCCGGCGCACCTGCCCGGCGTCCTCCAGCGTGCTGAACACCCGGTAGGCGCCGGCGAACCCGCCCGCGACCTCCTCGGCGGCCACGCTGCCGCGGGTGACCACCCCGTAGCGGTCCAACAGCAGCTCGGCCCGGGCGGCGGCCAGCACGGTCGCGTCGGTGTCGGGCTCGGGCAGCAGCGACCAGCGTCCGGTGGCGTGCGGCGGCCCGGACGGCCGGGGCAGCGCCCCGCGTCGCAGCCCCGGACGGCCGAACCGGGTTCGCGCGGGGGTCGTCCTGGGCTTCAGGGACGCCCGCCCGCCGGCCAGCAACACCCGTAGCGGGGCCAGGGTGTCGCCGGTGACATGGCCAGCCCACACCAGCTCCCACAGGGCATCGGCCAATTCGGTGTCGCCGGCCGCCAGCTGCTGGGTCAGCGCCCGGAACAGGTGGCTGCCGCCACCCGCGAGCGCCTCGAGCAGCCGTCCGGCGAGCGGATGGTCGACCGGCTCCGGTGCGGCCAGGGTGACGGGGGCGGTCTCGGCCGGGTGCAGGCCGATCCAGCCGTCGGTGCCGGCCAGCGACCCCGCGCCCTGCCAGATCACCTCGCCGGCGGCCAGCAGTTCGTCCAGCATGGCCGGGCGGTAGTCGCGCACCCGGGCCGGCAGCACCACCGACTCCAGCGAACTCGCCGGCAGTGGATAGCCGGCCAACTGCTGGACGGCGGCCAGCACCCCCGCGGTGCCGCTCAACGGCCGGGCGATGCCCTGCCAATGGGCCAGGAAGCGGGCGAACTGCCGTGGCGGTACCGGTTCGACGGCGTTGCGCAGGGCCGCCAGGGAACGCCGCCGGAGCACCCGCAGCACACCCGGGTCGCAGTAGGCGAGGCCGCTGGTCTGGGGAGTCGCGATGAGTTCCGCCGGCGGCAGCCAGCCCGACGGTCGCAGGTCGCCTTCGACCAGCCGGCCCTCGGCCACCAGCCGGTTCAGCACCGGTTGCAGCACCGCGTGGCCGAGCCCCAGCCAGCCGGCCAGCTCGCCGGCCAGGAACGGGGCGTGGCCGCGCGCCCAGCGCAGCACCAGGTCGCCGAGCGGATCCGGGACGGGTGCCCGGAACGTCTCCGGCACGCCGACCGGCACGCTCACGCCCAGGGCGTCGATCAGCCGTCCGGCGTCCTCCACCGCCGCCCACCTGGCCTCACCGCCGAGCCGGACCTCGATCAGCCGGCGCTGCCCGGTGAGCAGCTCCAGCCAGCCGGCGGTGGCCTCCGGCGTGCCGCTGCGGGCCCGCAGCGCCGGCAGGCCGAGCGGCCCCAGCACCCGGACGATGTCGGCCAGGTCCTCGGCGTCGCGGGCGCGCCGGCCCTCGGCGAGGTGCTGCAGCTCGGACTCGGTGCGGGTGAGCGAGGCCGGGTCGAGCAGCTCGGCCAGCGCCAGGGACTCCGAGGTGCCCAGCAGGTCGGCCAGCAGCACCGGATCCAGGGTCAGCGCGGCGGCCCGGCGCTCCGCCAGCGGCGAGTCGCCCTCGTACAGGAACTGCGCCACGTAGCCGAACAGCAGCGAGCCGGCGAACGGGGACGGCCGCGACGTGGTCGCCTCGACGACCCGCACCTGGCGGCTGGCGATCGACCGCATCAACTCGACCAACGACGGCACGTCGAAGACGTCCTGCACGCACTCCCGGACGGCCTCCAGCACGATCGGGAAGGACGGGTACTGGGCGGCCACCTCGAGCAGTTGCGCCGCCCGTTGACGCTGCTGCCACAGGGCCTGACGCCGGTCCGGGCGGCGCTTCGGCAACAGCAGGGCGCGGCCGGCGCATTCCCGGAACCGGCTGGCGAACAACGCCGAGCCGCCGATCTCGTCGGTGATCAGCCCGGACACCTCGTCCGGGTCGAGCAGGATCGACGGCAGCAACTCGGGCGGCTCGGCCGCGGCGTCGGACCAGTCGGTCTCGGGCAGCCGCAGCACGATGCCGTCGTCGCCGTGCATCGCCTGCACGTCGACCCCGTGGGCCTCCCGCAGCCGGGCCGCGATCGCCAGTGCCCACGGCGCATGCACCGGCGCCCCGAACGGCGAATGCACCACCACCCGCCAGTCGCCCAGCTCGTCCCGGAACCGCTCCACCACGATCGTGGTGTCGCTGGGCAGCTGGGCGATCGCCTCCCGCTGCTCGCCCAGGTAGCCGATCAGGTTGTCGGCCGCCCACTCGTCCAGGCCCGCGGCCAGCGCCCGTTCGCGGGCCGCCTCGGGAGCCAGCCCGCCGAGTTCGCGGACGAACCCGCCCAGCGCCCGGCCGAGTTCGGCGGGCCGGCCCAGGGTGTCGCCCTTCCAGAACGGCAGCCGCCCGGGTTCGCCGGGGGCGGGGCTGACCAGCACTTGGTCGTGGGTGATGTCCTCGATCCGCCAGGTGGACGTGCCCAGGGTGATCACGTCGCCCACTCGGGACTCGTAGACCATCTCCTCGTCCAGCTCGCCGACCCGGCGGCCGGCGCCGTCACCGGCCACGAACACCCCGAACAGTCCCCGGTCGGGAATCGTGCCGCCCGAGGTGACCGCCAGCAGCTGGGCGCCGCGCCGCCCGGTCAGCACCCCCGTGACCCGGTCCCACACCAGCCGGGGACGCAGCTCGGCGAACGCCTCGGACGGGTACCGCCCGGCCAGCATGTCGAGCACCGACTCCAGCACGCCACGGGTCAGCCCGCCGAACGGGGCGGCCCGGCGCACCAGCGCCTCCAGGTCGTCGACGGTGATCTCGTCCAGCGCGCAGATGGCGACGATCTGCTGGGCCAGCACGTCCAACGGGTTGGCCGGCACCCGGAGCGCCTCGATCGCGCCGGCCCGCATCCGTTCGGCGATCACGGCGGTCTGCACCAGGTCGCCGCGGAACTTCGGGAACAGCACCCCGCGCGAGACCGCGCCCACCTGGTGCCCGGCCCGGCCCACCCGCTGCAGCCCGGAGGCGACCGACGGCGGCGCCTCGACCTGCACGACCAGGTCGACGGCACCCATGTCGATGCCGAGCTCAAGCGACGAGGTGGCCACCACCGCCGGCAGCCGTCCGGCCTTGAGGTCCTCCTCGGTGGCGGCCCGCTGCTCCTTGCTGACCGAGCCGTGATGGGCCCGCGCCAGCAGCGGCGGCGCGCCGTGCGACTGCCCGGACTGGGCCATCACCTCCGCCGGGGTGCGCCGTGCCTCCCCGGCCGGTTCGGGCCCTGATTCCTGGCGCTCGGCCCAGATCTCGTTCAGCCGGGCGGTCAGCCGCTCCGCCAGCCGGCGGGAGTTGGCGAACACCAGCGTGGAGCGGTGCGCGGCCACCAGGTCGACGATCCGCTCCTCGACGTGCGGCCAGATCGAGGTGCGCTGCGGCCCGCCGGCCGCCGGTCCGGAGAGGTCGTCGGTCAGCTCGCCGAGCGCCGCCAGATCGGGCACCGGCACCACCACCGACAGGTCCCACCGCTTCTCGCTGGGCGGGTTGACGATCTCGACCGGACGGCCGCCGGCCAGGAACCGGCCGACCTCCTCGATCGGACGGACGGTCGCCGACAGCCCGACGCGTTGCGCCGGACGTTCCAGCAGGGCGTCCAGGCGTTCCAGGGAGAGCGCCAGGTGGGCGCCGCGTTTGCCGCCGGCCAGGGCGTGGATCTCGTCCACGATCACCGTCTCGACGCCGGTGAGGGCCTCCCTCGCCGACGACGTGAGCAGCAGGAACAGCGACTCCGGCGTGGTGATCAGGATGTCGGACGGCTCCCGCGCGAACGCCCGCCGCTGCTGTGCGGGGGTGTCGCCGGAGCGCACCGCCACCGTGATGCCGGGCTGGGGCAGGCCCAGCCGGGCGGCGGCGTGCCCGATGCCCACCAGCGGCGAGCGCAGGTTGCGTTCCACGTCGACGGCCAGCGCCTTCAACGGCGACACATACAGCACCCGGCAGCGACGCTGCTTGTCGGGGGCCGGTTCGACGGCCAGCCGGTCGAGCGCCCACAGGAACGCCGACAGTGTCTTGCCCGACCCCGTCGGCGCGACCACCAGGGTGTGCCGCCCGGAACTGATCGACCGCCACGCCCCGGCCTGGGCGGCGGTCGGCGCGTCGAAGCTGCCCCGGAACCAGGCCGCGGTCGCCGGGGAGAACCGGTCGAGGACGTCGTCTGCCATGTCGCGACCACAATGCCACGCCGCTGTGACAGTGCTTGATCGACAGGTGCTCAGCGGAAACTGTCCGACCCGCGTTCTAGCTTTACGGCATGAGTCGAGCAGCACAGACCAGACGGGCGGCACGAGCCAAGGAACGTGCCCGGCAGCGGGCCCGCGACAAGCAGCGGGCGCAGGCACACCGGCCCACGGGCTTCACGCCCGGAGCGACCTTCTTCGACACCGGGTTCCACCAGCACCAGCCCGACCCGCCACCGCGCAGTGCCCGGGACCTGTTGGAAGACGTGCGTTTCGGTGCCTTGCCCGACCTCTCCCTGGCGCGGGCCATCGAGCCGACGCGGTTCTACGCGGACGCCGAGCCGGTCCTGGTCGAGTGGGTGCGCCAGCTGTACGGCAACGGCTGGCAGCCCGCCGAACTCGTCCGGTTCGCCCGGATGCGGGCGAAGGCCGCCGGTGCCGACCTGATCCGGCTGGCCGTGGCCGCCGAGCGCGCCGCCCGCACCGGGCCCACGCTGGACGACCCGTTCTGGCAGCGACAGTGGGCCGCCGCGGAGGTGCCGGCCCAGGCGCCGGCGAGCGGCTGGGCGTCCACCTGGGCCCGCCGCGTGTCCGACGGACGCCACCTGCAGGCGATCTTCCGGCTCGCCATGGTGGTGGGCCGCGCCCCCGTCCTGGAGCAGCTACTGCCGCCCCCGCCGGGGGTACGGGCCCGGCGCCCGGTCAAGGCGCGTCAGTCGGCCGCCGGCAATCCCGTCCTGGAAAGGGTGCGCGCGTTGCTGGCGAAGGCGGAGTCCACCGAGCACGAGTCCGAGGCGATGGCGTTCACCGCCAAGGCGCAGGAGCTGATGACCAAGTACGCCATCGAACAGGCCATGGTCGACGCCGCCGAGGCGGGCCCGAACCCGCCTAGCATGATCCGGCTGCCGATCGACGCCCCCTACGCCGACGCGAAGGCGCTGCTGTTGCAGACCGTCGCCGAGAAGACCCGCTGCCGGACGCTGTTCACGGCCGAGTTGGGTATGTCGACCGTCATCGGCTACGCCGCCGACCTCGAAGCCGTCGAGTTGCTGTTCACCTCGCTGCTGGTGCAGGCCCAGCGAGGCCTGGCCGAGGCCAGCGCGGCGACCCCGCCTGGAGCACGCACCCGCTCCCAGTCCTTCCGGTCCGCTTTCCTGCTGGGCTTCACCGGACGGATCGGTGAGCGCCTGGAAGAAGTCCGCCGCCTCGCCTACGCCGATGCGGAGGCCGAGCACTTCCTGCCGGTGCTCCGCTCACGGGACGCGCGGATCGACGAGTTCGTGACCGAGACGTTCCGCGCCACCACGTCCGAAGCCGTTCGGGGCGGCTACGACCCGGACGGCTACCACCGCGGCCGACTGGCCGGCGACGCAGCAGCCCTCACCTCCGGAACGCTGCTGGCCGAACCGGATCGGTGAAGGGCGGTTCCAGCGCGTTACACACCCGTCACGACAGTCGAGAAGAATCCGGAACCGCTTGACGCAACGCTCGTCCAGGCACCACCTTTACCTGAGATCACACGCAGAAAGCAGGCCCATGGCTGAATCGAAACCCACCGGAAAGCTCCGGCTCTGGCAGGCGATCGCCATCTCGGTGGGCTTCATGGCCCCCGTGCTGGCGATGTCACTGAACGGCATCGGGGTGGCCGCCATGGTCGGCCCGAGCGTCCCGCTGGTGTTCGTGATCGCGTTCGCCGGTGTCGGCGCGGTCGCCTACGGCTTCGTCCGGCTGACCTCGTACTTCAACCACGCCGGGTCGATCTACGGCCTGGTCGGCATCACCGTCGGCCCGCGCGCCGGCTTCTTCGGCGGCTGGGCGCTGCTCGGCACCTACGTCTTCTTCGCGGCCTGCACGCTCGCCTCCTGCGGGGTGTTCTTCGAGGCGTTCCTGCAGCAGCTGGGCATCACCGGCGCGCCGCACTGGCTGATCGTGTCGCTGTTGTGCGCGGCCGTGGTGCTGGCCCTGAACATCCGCGAGTCGGCGATGGCGGCCAATGTGCTGCTGGCGATCGGCGGGGTCGGCATCGCCGCCATGCTGATCCTGGCCGCGATCATCCTGGGCCGGGCCGGCTCGGGCACCGCGCCCGGCGGGCAGCGGATCGACCTGGTGAGCACCTTCGTCCCGGCCGACGGGGTTTCGTTCGGCACCCTGATGGCCGCCTCGGTGTTCGCCTTCCTCTCCTGGGCCGGCTTCGAGTCCTGTTCGTCGCTGGGCGAAGAGACCGAGAACCCGCGGCGCAACATCCCGCGGGCGATCGCC
This sequence comes from Micropruina sp., assembly GCA_018055925.1. Taxonomy (GTDB): domain Bacteria; phylum Actinomycetota; class Actinomycetes; order Propionibacteriales; family Propionibacteriaceae; genus Micropruina. Next base: position 10,397 of record JAGPGQ010000050.1, on the reverse strand, counting down.
GGCGCGGTCGTCCTCGGCGGCCTGCTGTACGTGCTGATGATGTTCGCCCAGACGATCGGCTTCGGCACCGACGCCGCCGGCATGGAGGCGTTCGCCGGCTCGAACTCCAGCATCAGCGACCTGGCCGCCGCCTACGTCGGCGAGTGGTTCGCCGTGATCCTGGCCTTCTGCGCCCTGATGGTGGCGCTGGCCTCGACCATCGGCTCCACCGCCGCCGCCGGACGCCTGCTGTACGCGCTCGCCCGGGACGGGTTCGGGCCCAAGCAACTCGGCGTGCTGAGCAAGCACGGCGTGCCCGGCAACGCGGTGATCTGCGTGGTCGTGCTCGCCTTCGCGCTGTGCGCCGGCCTGGGCGTGGCCGGGGTGGGCGCCTTCGACGCCTACTACTGGTACGCCACCATCGCGGTGCTCTGCATGCTGGTGGCCTACTCGGTGGCCTCGGCCGGCGTCATCTACTTCACCCTCAAGGGCAACAACACGATCCCGACGTGGGAGATCGTGATCCCGGTGCTCGGCATCTGCTACCTGCTGTACGTCTACAGCCAGCAGCTGGGCACCGAGTACCCCTACACCCTGTTCCCGTGGATCGCCGGCGCCTGGTGCCTGATCGGCCTCGCGGTCGTGCTGCTCGCCCCGTCCATCGCGCAACGGGTGGGAGCCCGGCTCACCGAAGAGCTCGGTGAGTCAGATACGGCCGGAACCACGGCCGGTAAGGAGCAGTGAATATGACGAGCGAACTCGGCTTCGTCGGGACCAACGACCTGGTCGGGGTCACCCGCGGACGCGCCATGCCCCTGGCCCGGCTCGAAGACTCCCTGGACACCGGCTGCGGCTGGGTGCCGGCCAACCTGGGCATCGGGCCGTTCGGCCACATCGTCTCCGACGGCGCGGTGTTCGGCTCCACCGGCGATCTGCGGCTGATCCCCGATCCGCTCACCCGCACCCAGTTCCCGACCGCCGAGGGTGCGCCGCCGCTGACCGTCATGCTGGGCGACACGGTCAACATCGACCTGACCCCGTGGGCCGCCTGTCCGCGGACCTTCCTGCGGACGGCGATCGACGACCTGGCCGCCGAGACCGGGCTGCACATCTACGGCGCCTTCGAGCACGAGTTCATGCTGGTCACCGACGACGCCCCGCCGGCGCCGTTCTCGCTGGACGCCCTGCTCGAGGGGGAACCGTGGGGATCCGGCCTGGTCGCGGCGCTGACCAAGGCCGGCATCGAGCCCGAGAACTGGCTGCCCGAGTACGGTGCCAACCAGTGGGAGGTGGTGATCCCGCCGGCCCTGGACGTCGAGATCGCCGACCGTGCGGTGCTGCTGCGCGACCTCGTCCGGCACTACTCGAAGCTGCACGGCAGGCAGGCGTCGTTCTCGCCGCTGCTCGACCCGGACGGCTCCGGCAACGGCGTCCACCTGCACGTGTCGCTGCGCACCGGCGACGGGGTGCCGGCCACCTTCGACCCGACCCGGCCGGGACGGATGTCCGAGGTGGCCGGCCGGTTCGCCGCCGGCATCCTGCGGCACTGCCGGGCGATCACCGCGCTCACGGCGTCCAGCGTGGTGTCGTACCAGCGGCTCACGCCGCACCGCTGGTCGGCCGGGCACGCGTTCCTCGGCGAGCAGAACCGGGAGGCGATGCTGCGGATCTGCCCGCTGGTCGAGGTGGAGGGCAAGAACCGGGCCGCGCAGTACAACATCGAATACCGCGCCGGCGACGCCACCAGCAATCCGTGGCTGTACCTGGGCTGCATCATCCGGGCCGGCCTGGAGGGCATCCGCAACGAGCTGCCCGCCCCGCGGGTGCTCGACGTCGAGGTGGACGCGCTGACCCCCGAGGAGCGGGACGAGGCCGGCGTCCGGACCCTGCCCGGGTCGCTGCCGGAGGCGCTCGAGGCCCTGCTGGAGGACGAGGTGGTCACCGGCTGGTTCGATCCCGAGATGCTGCAGACGTTCGTCGCGATCAAGCGGGAGGAGATCGCCCGCGCCAAGGGACGTTCCGACGCGGACATCTGCGCCGACTACCGCGATGTCTACTGAGCTGACCGACCTGATCGACGCCGTCGAACTGATCGATCACCACTGCCACGGAGTGATCCACGACGATCCGCCGCGCGCGGTGTTCGAGGACCTGATCACCGAGTCACCGTGGCCGGCCCCGCCCGGGACGTCCGGCTGGGACAGCCAGGTCGGGCTGGCGATCCGTCGTCGGTGCGCCCCGCTGCTCGACCTGCCGGCCGACTGCACGCCCGAGGAGTACCTCGCCCGCCGGACCGAGCTGGGGGCGTCCGAGGTCAACCGGCGACTGCTGGGCGCCGCCCGGCTGCACACCCTGCTGCTCGACACCGGCTACCGCGGCGACGACATCCTGGACGTCCCCGGCATGGCGCGGGTCAGCGGTGCGGCGACGCGCGAGATCGTCCGGCTGGAGGCGGTCGCCGAACAGGTGGCGTCCGGGCTGCGGTCCGGCACCGACTTCCCGGACGCCTACCGGGCCGCCCTGGCGGCCGCCACCCGGGACGCCGTCGGGCTGAAGAGCATCGTCGCCTACCGCGACGGCCTCGACTTCGCCCCGGAGCGGCCGTCCGATCACGAGGTGGCGCGGCGGGCCGCCGCCTGGCTGGACGAGATCGCCCGCACCGGCGCCGTCCGGCTCACCGATCCGGTGCTGCTCAGATTCGGCATCTGGAGCGGGGTCGACCTGGCGCTCCCGCTGCAGTTCCACGTCGGCTACGGGGACGCCGACGTCGACCTGGCCCGGTGCAATCCGCTGCTGATGACCGACTGGCTGAAGGCGACCCGGGAGTCCGGGGCGGCGGTGATGCTGCTGCACTGCTACCCGTATCACCGCGAGGCCGGCTACCTGGCGCAGGTGTACCCGCACGTCTACTGCGACGTCGGCCTGGCGATCAACTACACCGGAGCCCGCGCGGCCGCGATCATCGCCGAGTCCCTCGAACTCACCCCGTTCCACAAGGCGCTGTTCTCCACCGACACCTTCGGCCTGCCCGAGCTGTACTACGTCGGGGCGACGTTGTTCCGCCAGGGCCTCACCGAGACGCTCACCGACTGGGTCGACCGCGGCCACGCCTCGGTGCGGGACGCCGTCCGGATCGCCGAGCTGATCGGCAACGCCAACGCCCGCCGGGTGTATCGACTGGACCGCCGAGATCCCGGGTCGAGCCCGGGATGACAGCCGCTTCGTCATCCCGGCGAACGCCGGGATCTCAGGTCAACCCGAGCAGCAGCGAGATGATCATCGCGACGATCACGCTGTTGAAGACGAACGCCAGGATGCCCTGGCCCATGACGTAACGGCGCAGATCGCGGGTCAGCACCTCGACGTCGGTGGTGCCGAAGGTGGTCTGCACACCGATCGCGATGTACAGGTAGTCCGACAGCGCCCGAGGGCGTTCCCCGGGAAAGGCGAAGGCCCGGCCCTCGGCGTCCATCCGGGCGTACTGCAGCGCGTACATCACCGCGATGTTCAGCCAGGACACCGCGACCATCAGCAACGCCATGCCCAGCGCCAACGGGATCGCCCGCAGCGCGGGCCGCAGCACCATCGCCATCACGACGATCAGGGAGAGCACCGAGACGGTCACCGGCCAGGACGAGGGCCCCTCACCCATCAGCCAGCGCAGTGCCCCGTGGCGCGCCGACTCCGACCGCTTGCGCCAGGCGGGATCGGCGTTGATCGCCCGGGTGAACTCGTCCCCCTCGAAACCCCGGTAGGCCAGCAGGGTCAGGGTGGTGTGCAGCACGGTCATCAGCGTCCAGACCAGGACGCAGCAGAGCAGCATGAAGGCGGTCGGATCGGTCCTGACAAGGCCGACCAGTGGCTCCCACCGGGTCACCGCCAAGGACAGGACGACGGCGGTCAGCGCGCTGGCCACCACCGCCGCCACGGTGGTCCGGCGGTTCTCTGACAGCAGCCAGATCGTCCTGGGCAGCGGCGGACCGGCGGTGCTCATCGCGTCAGCCTAACCCGCGGATCGGCCCCCGAGCCGGAGCTCGGGGGCCGATCGTGAACGGCTCGGTCAGCGACGGTCGCCGCGGATCTTGCCGTACCAGTTCAGGCCGAAGCCGAACTTGTAGGTGTTGCCGGCGGAGTCGACGTAGGGCGTCATGTCCTCACCGACGTCCTCCTTCTGCTTCTCCACCGCATTCATGTTCTTCGGGCTGGTCAGCGGCAGGCGCCCCTGCGGGTTGTGCTGCCCGAGGGCGGTTTCGATGTAGATCCGGTCGTTGATCGAGTAGCCGACCAGGATCGCGTCCACCTTCTTCTCGAACTCACGCGGGATGAAGCTGCTCTTGGCCTTCACCGACACGATCACCGGGATGTTCTTGCCGGTCTTGCGCTCGATCTGCTTGATCGCCTTCACCGTGCGGTTGAGCGCGGTCAGGTCGTAGGCGTTGCCGATCCGGGAGCTGGCCCCGAAGTACGACCGGTTCTCGACCTTGCCGCCGGCCAACAGGTCACCGGCGATGGACTTCTTGCGCACGTTCGGGCCGTTGGCGGTGTACGGACCCCACTGCAGCGACAGCGGGTAGTAGGTGCCGTCCGAGTTGCGTCCGGCACCGGTGAAGTTGTCGCCGTTGTCGGGGCTGCGCATGGCGTGCAGCACCAGGTCGACCTTCGACAGGTCGGGCATGATGTAGTCGATCACCTTGCCGTCGGCGTTCTTCACCTCGGTGTCGGTGAGCACCTTCTTGAAGTACTTCTTCGCCAACTCGGCATCCAGCGTCGGACCGGTGCGGTCGACCGTCGCCTGCGAGAACACGCTCGGGAATCCGTGCCCGATCGAGCTCGGAATGTAGACGGTCTTGTTCTTGAACTGCTTCAGGGACGACTTGCGGATCGTCCGGTCGGCGTTCTTCAGCATGACCACCGAGTCGAACTGGCCGTCGATGCCGGCCTGCACCTTGTCGGCGCTGGCGACGATCTTCTGCGAGGCGGCCAGGTCGAGGTAGGGGTTCTCGAACAGGCCCGGGTACATCACCATCCGCAGGATGCGCTCACCCGATTGACGGAACCGGGTGTCGGCGTCGATCGAGTTCTTGCCGGCCTTGAAGTCGTCCTGCCACATCTTGTGCGCGGCCAGCACGGGCAGCTTGTTGTTGTTGCCGCCGTACATGTCGACGCCCGCCTTCAGCACCGCGTAGTGCCGTTCCTCGACGGAGGCGTCCTCCATGCCCCAGGCCATGCCGAAGATCGAGTTCGGATCGGTGTAACCCGTGGTCACGCCCCAGTCGGTGCAGATGACGCCGTCGTAGCCGGCGTTCCGCAGGCCGTCGATCTTGACCTTGTCGTAGGCCGAGCCGACCCGGTTGCCGGTGAGCGGCTTGCCGTTGCCGGCGATGGCGATCGAGTAGGAGCTCATCACCGCGGTGGCGTGCTTGGCGGTCATGAACGGCTTGGTGTGCTCGTCGTAGTTGTTGCCCGGGTACACCGCGTACTTGCCGGCGTTCAGGTGCGATTCGCGTCCGCCCTCGCCGGCGCCGTCGCCGGGCCAGTGCTTGATCATCGTGTTGATCGAGTCCGAGCCCCAGCCGGTCGAGCGTCCGCGCTTGTCGTAGGTGTTCTGCGAACCGTCGACGTACGCCTTCGCCATCTTCTTCGCCAGCTCGACGTTCTCACCGAAGGTGCCGTCGTTGCGCAGCCAGCGGGGTTCGGTGGCCAGGTCGATCTGCGGGCCGAGCGCCGTCGCGATGCCCATCGCCCGGTATTCGGCCGACGAGATCTTGGCGAAGTCCAGCATGGTCTTCTCGGAGAAGGTGGCCGCCAGGCCGATGTTCGACGGCCACCGCGAGATGTCGTCGCCCTCGGCGTTGTAGGCCGAGTCCTGCGCCGCCGTCGAGCGCGGGTCGGACGAGAAGTTCACCGGAATGTACGGCAGGCTGGAGGCGGCCTGCTGCTCGGCGAACTTCTGCAGTGCGTTGACCCAGGTGACGTTCGCCTTGACGTCGTTCGGGCCGGCGTTGAGGACGTTGCGCAGGTGATCCTCCTTGAGGTACTTCCGCTGCGCGTCGGTCAGGCCGTCCTGCGGGTTCCGTTCGTGCGAACTGAACAGCATCAGGCCGGCGATCTGCTCGATCGTCACCTCCTGGGCGAGCGCCTTGGCGCGATCGTCGACCGACTTGCGCCAGTCCTCCCAGGCGTCCAGCTTGCCGTTGGCGTTCATGTCCTTGAACGCCAGGGTCGTCCGGCCGGACTTGACCTTCAACAGCTTCACCGGACCGTCGGCGATGTAGCTCAGCGTCGCGCCGCCGTCCGGGTTGGTGACCACCTTGAACGTGGTCGTTCCGTCGGAGACGGTCTTCTCGGTGGGGGCCGACCCCGACGGTTTCGCGTCGGCCGCCACTGGGGGGATCAGCATCGTGCAGGTGAGGAGGCCACCGACGACGGCGGCCAGTCTCGGGGTGGGACGCATACGACTCCTTTTGCATGAGTCCGAACCGGGGTGCGGAGGACCGCTCCGGCGTCGGAACGGGGGCAATCGCTGGTGCTTCCTTGCTCAAGCGATTCAGTCATGCTCGCACAATCCCGCTTAATCCGCATAGGTTTCTCTCAGTGTGTCTTCAGCGGCTTGACAGGCTCGTATGCAAGGCGGCCGGGCGCGTCCGACGACGGGCTTCCGCTCTCAGCCGGCGAACGAGTACCGCGAGCCGAGCAGCCACATCAGCCCGGCTAGCACCACCGTGCCGACCAACTGCACCGGGTACAACCACTCCACCGGCAGCCACAGCGGTGCCCCCACGACCGCGATGATCGCGCTGGTCAGGCTGATCAGCGGGATCAGCACGCGCACCACCTGCAGGGTCACCGAGTAGCCGGTGTCCCGCTTGCCGAGTCGTCCCAGCAAACCGGTGCACAGGCAGAACACGAACGCCAGGACGGCGAGCCGGCCCACCAGGGCGGCCATCACCGACAGCGTCGCGATCGGCGAGATGAACAGCACCAGCTCCGTCGCCACCGACACCACGGCCAGGTTGCGCGACCAGGTGAACCAGCGGTTTCCGCCGGCCAGTTGATGCATGCCGCCCATCACCATCAGCCACCCGATCAGGTCGAGCGACAACGAGATGCCACCCAGCCGGATGTCGATCAGGACGAGCAGCAGGCCGATGGCGGCAAGGCGAAGCGGTGGCATGTGGTCAGGGTAGCCGCCGGCGGACGTCCGGCTTGGACGGCGGGCCGTCCTCCACCGGCGTCACCCAGGGCGCCTCGTCCGACGGCAGCACGATGCCGTCCTCCACCCAGCCGTACCGGCCGGCCAGCACGTTCCGGGCCGCGGTCACGTCGGCGTCGTCGGTGTTGTGCCACAGCTCGGTGAACAACGCGTCGATCCGCACCCGCGCCTGTTCGCAGAACAACCCGGCCAACTCGGCGCCCTCGGGATGCTCGAGCCGCTGCTCGCGGGCCCGCAGGCAGGCGGCGGTCATCGCGAACAGCTCCGCGCCGATGTCGACCACACGGCCCAGGAACGCCTGCTTGCGCTCCATCCCCCCTTGCCAGCGGCCCATGCCGTAGAAGATCGAACGGGCCAGCTTGCGGGTGGTGCGCTCCACGTAGCGGATGTGCCGGCCCAGCGTCCCGAAGTCGGCGAACGCCACCGGGACCGCCCCCTTGCCGGCCACCAGCCCGGGCAGCCAGGTCGCGTAGAACGCGCCCGCCTTCGCCAGCGCCCGCAGCTTCTCCTCGCGGGACGCCTCCGGGTCGATGATGTCGCCGGCCACCGCCAGGTGGGCGTCCACCGCCTCGCGGGCGATCAGCAGGTGCATGATCTCGGTGGAGCCCTCGAAGATCCGCATGATCCGCAGGTCGCGCAGCACCTGCTCGGCCTCGATGCCGCGTTCGCCGCGGGCCCGCTGGGAGGCCGCGGTCTCGAAGCCCCGGCCACCCCGGATCTGCACCAGGTCGTCGGCGATCGTCCACGCCTTCTCGGACGCGTACAGCTTGAGCAGGGCGGCCTCGATCCGGATGTCGTTGGCGTCGTCGTCGGCGAGCAGGCAGCACAGGTCCAGCATCGACTCCATCGCGTAGGTGGTGGCCGCCATGTGCGCGACCTTCGTGGCCAACGCCTCGTGAGCGCCCACCGGGCGCCCCCACTGCACCCGGACGGCCGACCAGCCGCGGGCCACGTTCAGGCACCACTTGGCCGCCGTGACGCACATCGCCGGCAGCGACAGCCGTCCGGTGTTCAGCGTGGTCAGGGCGATCTTGAGGCCGCGACCCTCGCCGCCCAGCACGTTCTCGGCCGGGACGAACACGTCGTGGAACCGGGTCACCGAGTTCTCGATGCCCCGCAGCCCCATGAACGCGTTCCGGTTCTCCACCGTGATCCCGGGCGAATCGGCCTCGACCACGAACGCGGTGATGCCGCCGCGGCGGCCCTCGCCGGCCGGCACCCGGGCCATCACCACCAGCAGCGTGGCGACGGTGCCGTTGGTGGCCCACAGCTTCACGCCGTTGAGCAGGTAGCCGCCCTCCACCGGGGTCGCCGAGGTGGCCAGCCGGGCCGGGTCCGAGCCCACGTCCGGTTCGGTCAGCAGGAACGCCGACACCTCCCCGCCGGCCACCCGGGGCAGGAAGCGGCGCTTCTGCTCGTCGGTGCCGAACATCTTCACCGGCTGCGGCACGCCGATCGACTGGTGGGCGCTGAGCAGCGTCCCGACCGACGAATGCGCCGACCCGATCAACGTCAGCGCCTTGCAGTAGTACAGGTGGGAGAGCCCCAGGCCGCCCAGGCCGGTGGGGATCTTCATGCCGAAGGCGCCCACCTCCGCGAGCGCCGCGAAGGTCTCGTCGGGAATGGACGCCTGCTCCTCGATGGCCGCGCCGTCGATGGCCTCGACCACGGGCCGCAACCGCTGCAGGAAGGCCTCGCCGGCCTCGATCTGCTCGGCGCTGTTGGACGGCCACGGATCGACCAGGTCGAGCCGCAGCCGTCCCAGGAAGAGTTCCTTGCCGAAGCTCGGTTTGGTCCATTCGGACTCCCGGGCGGCCTCCGCGACCTTGCGGGCCTCGCGCTCGGTGGGTCCGGTCTGAGTGGGGGACATGCGCACCTCCTGCTGCTGTACACCGACGGTACTCCGGGGCTGGCCGGGCCGGGCGGCCTTGAGTGAGGATGACGATATGACCGACCGCGAGACCCTGGCCATCCGCGCCGACGAACCCGGACGCCTACCGCACGCGGCGCGGACCGAGATCGCCGGGGTGGAGCTGCCCCTGGGCATGATCGTGACCGCCGACCCGGACTTCTCCCGCGACCGGGCCGCACCCGAACAGCGGGCCTGGATGTCGGCGGGGCACCAGGAGGATCCGACCGAGCTGTGGTGGCGGCTGGCCCGGGCGTTCCCGGAGACCGGCCTGTGGCCGCTGGTCGCCCAGACGCTGGACGACCCGCGCACGCCCGGCCGTCCCTGGAGCGACGGCGAGCTCTCCGACCCGACCGAACCCACCCGTTCGGCGGAGAGGTTCTTCGCCGAGACCCTGCCGGCGCAGCCGCCGGGACCGAACCCGTACGGCGAGTCGCGCTACCCCGGCGGCTTCCCGGGGCTGGCCGACGCCCTGCGCCCCGAATCCGGCGTGGTCCGGCTGCCGCGGCTGCAGCTGCCGCCGGGCGACATCCTGCTGGTGCCGGCCACCCGGCCCGCGGACGTGCTGTCCCGGCTGGGCTGGCTGGGGGCGACGAACGTCCATCCGTCCGGCGACCTGACGGCGGTGCTGCGGTCCTGGGAGGACCGGTTCGGCACCGTGCCGGCGGTGCTCGGCTTCGACGTCCTGGGCACGATCAGCGAGGCCGTGCCGTCGGCGGGGGAGCAGCTGGGCCGGCTGGTCGCCGAGCACTACGCCTTCTGCCCCGACAACGTCGACCAGGGCACCGACGACCTCGAGGAGTACGGCGAGGAGATCGCCGGCTCCGAGGCCTGGTTCTTCTGGTGGGACTGAGACCGCGCGCGACGGCATGAACCAGGGGTCAGGCGACGTCCAGCGTGACCAGGAAGCGGGGGGTTCCCTCGGGCGAGGAGGTGAGCACCTCGGCTCCGCTGGGCACCCGCTCGATGGCGGTGCGTCCGCCGGCGTGGTCGATCACGTCCAGCCCGGCCACCCGGCCGCTCACCGTGCCGGTGGCGTCCTCGGGTATGTGGTGGGTCTCGTGCCGGAGGCCGTGCTCATCGGTGTAGTAGGCCCACTCGACCAGGTCGTTGAGCCGGATCTCCTGGCCGCAGCACTCGTGCTCCCAGCCGCCGACCTCGATCTCGACGATCATGACCGTTCGGCGGCGTCCTCGGCCCTGGGCTCGGGTTCGGGCTCCGGCTGGACGTCGGCATCGTCGGTCACGGTGGGTGCCTCCAGCGGCGGCACCGGCTCGGCCGCCCCCGGCACCACCT
>JAGPGQ010000256.1 GCA_018055925.1 Micropruina sp. | reverse complement strand
CGCGGGCTACGGCCAGATGGTCTCGCACCGCTCCGGCGAGACCCCGGACACCTTCATCGCCGACCTGGCGGTCGCGACCGGCTGCGGCCAGCTCAAGACCGGGGCGCCGGCCCGCGGCGAGCGGGTGGCCAAGTACAACCGGCTGATCCAGATCGAGGCGGAGGATCCCGCCCTGCCCTACGGCCGCTGAACCGTCAGGACTGCCCGCGCTGGGTAACAGACTCCGGTGGCTGCTGTGTCATGACCCCGCTTCCGTACTCCGGGGAGTGTCATGACTGTCGACCAGCAGCCACCGGTCCCCGTTGAGTGGGCCGGCAGCCGTTCTTCCCGGTTGAGCCAATCGAAACCCCTAACCGGAGCGCTATCGGCTAGTCGGCGAACAGCGCCGAAACCTCGGCGGGGTCGACGTCCTCGAGCCGGGACGGGGACCAGGCGGGGTTGCGGTCCTTGTCGACCACCTGGGCCCGCACCCCCTCGGAGAAGTCGGGCCGCAGCACCATCGGAACCGCCAGGGCCAGATCCTGGCCCAGGACGGCCGGCACGCTCGGCAGTTCGGCGGCCCTCCGCAACGCCGCCAGGCTGGCCATCACCGCGAACGGGCACCGCTGCCGCAGCACCTCGGCGGTGGCCCGGGCCGCCGGGTCCTGATGCTCGGCGAGCCGGTGCACGATCGCGAGCGCGTCGTCGCCGGCGTAGCACTCGTCGATCCAGGCCCGCTGGGGCGTCAGTTCCGCGGGCCCGATCTCGCCCTCGGCCCGGTCGGCCAGGCCGAGCGCGATCGCGTCCGCGGCCCCGACGCCGCCGCCGGTGAGCGTCAGGTGGGTGCCCAGCTCGCCGGGCGCCCGGGAGAGTTCGTAGAGCATGCCGACGTCGGGGAACAGCCCGATGATGGTCTCGGGCATCGCCAGCCGGCTGTCGGCCCGGACGACCCGGTCGGCGCAGTGCCCCGCCAGCCCGAGCCCGCCGCCCATGGTGATGCCGAACAGGTCGGCCCGCACCGGCTTGGCGTAGGTGGCGATCAGGGCGTCGACCGCGTACTCGACGGTGAAGAACAGCTGCGCCGCCGGCTCGCCCCGCTCCGCCAGTTCGGCCCGCAGGGCACGGACGTCGGCACCCGAGCACAGTCCCCGCTCCCCCGCGCCGGTCAGCCGGACGCGTTCCACGCGGTCGTCGTCCAGCCAGTCGCTCAGTTTCTCCCCGATGTCGGCGAGCATGCCGATGGTGAGCGCGTTGATCGACCGCGGACGGTTCAGGATGATCCGGCCCTCCCCGTCCCGCACCTCGAATATGACGTCGTTCATCCGGTCCCCTCGGGTTTGCGATGGTCGTCGAAGTAGCGCACCAGCAGCGAGACGATCAGCGCCAAGCCGGCCAGGCCGAGCGCGATCCCCGTGTCGTTGCGCCACGCCAGGTTGCCCGCGCCGTAGCCGAGCAGGACGCTGGTGACCGCCACCGCCACCTTGTTGACCCGCTCGGTCGGCCGGGTGAGCGGCAGCAGCAGGCCGCCCCACAGCAGGTACCAGGAGTGCAGCGCCGGGCCCAGCAGGGCCACCACCAGGTACGACCAGCTGAGGAAGGTCACCGGGCGCCGCCGGGCCACCGTGACCGCCAGATAGCCGACGATCAGGGCGGACGCCACCACGCCCGCCACCAGCAGGCCGCCGGCGATCTGGCTGCCCAGCTCGGGCCGGCCGGCGGCGACCAGCAGCAGCCGGATGCCCTCGCCGAGCAGCGAGAGCGGCGCCAGCGTCACCACCCGCCCGGGCACGTCGATGGCGTTCATCCAGCCGAAGTTGAGCCCGCTGGCGACCGAGATGCCGGCGAAGGTGCCGACGGCCAGGACGGACGAGATCGCCGCCCGGGCGATCTTGTTCAGCACGTGCTGGGTGTTCCACTGCCAGGGCAGCCCGATCAGCGCCACCGGATAGGCGGCCAGCAGCGCCGGCTGTTTGACCGCCGCGGCCACCCCGACGACGATCGCGCCCAGCCAGAACCGCTCGGGGTGTTTGTGGGTCAGGTACAGGGCGAGGATGATCAGCCCGATCATCAACGAGTCGTTGTGCATGCCACCGACCAGATCGATGATCAGCAGCGGGTTGATGGTCGAGAACCAGGCCGCCAGCGGCACGTCCACACCCAGCCGGCCGGCCAGCCTGGGCAGGAAGTAGACGATCAGGCCGACCCCGATCAGCGCGGGGATCCGCATCAGCAGCGTCGAGTAGTAGGGGTTGAGTCCGCCGACGACCACCATCAGGTGCGAGATCTGCAGGCTCAGCGGGCCGTAGGGGGCCGGCGTGTAGCGCCACACCCACGACACCTGGTCGGCGAACGCCCCGGGCAGCACGCTGACCGGGATCTCGTACGGGTTGAGCCCGTTGAACACCAGCCAGCCCTGGGCGGCGTACGAGTAGGCGTCGTGGCTGAAGATCGGCGGCGCGAACAGCAGCGGCAGGCACCAGATCAGGCCCACCGCCCAGTGCTTCACGTCGAGATAGAGGCCGGGTCGCAGCCGGAACCAGGCGTCCACCAGCAGCACCACCGCGGCGACCACCATCGCCGTGCCGATCACCTTGGCGGGCCAGGTGTCCCAGCCGAGTTGCCTGATCGGGGCCCACCAGGGGCTGTTCTGCGGCAGGTAGGCCGGCGTCAGCGAGCCCAGGAACAGCAGCACCGTGGCCAGCAATCCCCGTTTGACGGCCGGTACCCGCCAGGCCTGGGCCAGGTCGCGGCCGTAGCCGGCGAGCAGTTCGCGGGTCGACCGGCGCACCGGTTCAACCCCACGGTGCTGCTCCAGCCGACTCACCCGGGCGTCCTCCCGTCCGATCCTGAGGGTTCAGCCTAATGGTTGCCGTCGGGGTCGCCGCGGTCGGTATGGGAGCATCGCCGGGCGGCGGAGCATCGGGCCGCCGGATGGAGCGCCGAGCGGAATCGGATCCTGCCGGGGTGCTTTCGTCGGCGCCGAAACCGGGCGAACCCGTGGTCGCCGGCGTGCCCGGGTGGTCAGATTCGTTGGGTCGCGGGCGGCCCGGAGTCGTTCCGTGGCGGTTCGCAGGCCGGGCGCTCACGTGGCGCCGGACACCGGCGACACGCCCTGATGGTGACCAGGGCCACCCCAAGCGCGGTGACGCCGACCAGGAACCAGACGTGGATCATGCATACTCCCGTTGCCGTCTGGTTCCCCCCGCTGGCGGCGCCACCGCGGGCCTCTGAGGGTGGGTGACCTCGTTCACTTAGAGGCAGCCGGGCCAGTTCGGGAACAGGTCGCACCAGCCCTGGTCGGAGGAGAGCATGGGGACCGCACCCACCGTGACCGTCGCGATCACCACCGCGGCGATGACGTGCGGGACAAACACGCGTCGCATGCGATGGAGGGAGCGTTCAGGCACCGGCATGCGCTGACCTTCTCATTCCGCGGGCGGTCGCGAGGGCCGGACGGGGGAAGAGTGTGATTCGTTCACTGAAGAGTGTGATTTGTCCACCGCCGCCGCCGGACGCGTCACCTGTGCGGTTCCGGGATCGGTGAGACGCGGGACGGACACATGGACGGGTCGCTGCGCACAGGGTTGGATGGGGGCATGCGATCACCGGGCCTGCATCGCTTCTTGTTCGGCGGCGCGCTGGACATCGTGCTGCTGTGCCTGATCGCCACCTTGAGCATCGTCTTCGGCCTGCACACCGGTCATCCCCTCGGGGTGGCGGTCGACCTGGCCGCCTGCCTGGCCGCGGCGCTCACCGTGCGCTGGCCCCGGACGGCGGGCCTGGCCCTCGGCGGCGTCCTGCTGATCTATTCGGTCGCGCCGCCGGGGTGGGTCGAGATGGGCCTGTACGCGGCCCTGGTCGCGATCCTCGGCGCCGGCCTGCGCGACGAGCGCCGCGTCCGGCTGGCCATGGGCACCGGCTACTGGTTGATCCTCACCGTGCTGCAGGTGCGGCCCTACCCCGATCAGCGCGCGTTCCTGGCCAGCGTCGCCTGGGCCTGCCTGATCGCCGTGGTCGGCTTGATCGGTGGCGCGTTCGCGGCCTTCCGCTCCGCCCAGGAACAGGCCAACGCCGCCGCGTTGGCGCAGCAGCGGCTCGACCTCTCCCGCGACCTGCACGACAGCGTGGCCCGCAGCCTCACCCTGCTCGCCCGGCAGGCGGACGCGGCGGCCACCGCCGGCGACGCCGGCGCGCTGCGGCCGATCGCCGATGGCCTGCACTCGGCAGCGGGCGAACTGCGCTGGCTGCTGTGGACGTTGCGCGAATCCGACGGCGAGCCGGCCCCGGAACCCCCGGGTTCGTTCGCGGCCACACTGGAGGACGTGCGCGAAACCCTCGAGGCGACGGGATTCCCGGTCACCGCCACGGTCGACGGCGCGGTGGAGACCGTCCCCCAGCAGGTCGCCGAGGTGCTCGGCGACGTGATCCGGGAGGCGGTCGCCAACATCCAGCGACACGGCCGGCCCGGACGTCCGGTGCTGCTGGTGGCCGCCGTCGACGAGGTGAGCGCCGACGTCGCGCTGATCAACGAGATCGCCGAGGCGACCACGCCCGCGGCGGCGGGCCGGCCCCTGGGGCTCATGGGGGCGGCGGAACGGCTCGCCCAGATCGGTGGTCAACTCGATACCCGTCAGGAGGGCCGGCGATGGATCACTCGCGTGATCGTTCCGCTCACCCCGGCCGGGTGATCCGGGTGATGCTGGTCGACGACGACCTGTTCGTCCGGACCAGGCTGCGCAACGACCTGGACAGCGTGCCCGACCTGGAGGTGTGTGGCGCCTACGACAGCGGGCACGAGGCCGCCGCCGCGATCGGCGAGGACCGCCCGCACGTGGTGCTGGTCGACATCGCGATGCCCGAGATCGACGGCCCGCAGACCACCCTGCTGCTCCGGGAGGCCTCGCCCGGGACCCAGGTGCTGGCGCTGACCTCGGTCACCGACCGGCAGCAGGCGGCCGCCATGCTGGCCGCCGGGGCGCTCGGCTTCCTGCCCAAGGACCTGCCCCTGGACGCAATGGTGTCGGCCATCAGGACGGCCCGGCACGGCGTGTCGGTGCTGGCCGGTGCCGGCGCCCAACTGGTGGACCGCACCGCACCCACGAACCTGGTCCGCCTCACCCGCACCGAGCGGGTCGTGCTGATCGGGCTGTGCGACGGGCAGACCGCGGCCGAGATCGGCGCGCGGCACCACCTGTCCCGGTCGATGATCTACAAGCACATCGACAGTCTGTGTA
>JAGPGQ010000049.1 GCA_018055925.1 Micropruina sp. | reverse complement strand
CTGCCGCCGTCCTCCAGCCGGACCCAGACGTTCACCCAGGCCCCGTCCGGGACGTGCACCCGGAGTTCGCGGGGCGCCCCCTGCTGCATCACGGTGCAGGCCGGCAGCGCCCGCCGCCAGGGACGCAGCCGCAGCTCGGCGACCGCCTCGGCGGCGGCCTCGGGGGTGCCGGCGTCGATCTCCATGGCGGCCAGCACCGCGATCACGGTCTCGTCCGAGATGTCGGTGTGCCGGCCCTTCCAGTCCCAGAATTCGGTGGCGATACCGAACTCGGCGGCAAGCTCGACCAGGTGCGGGTTCGACAGCGCCATCGTTGCCTTCCTCGGTGATGCGGATCGCCCTACACCCTAGGGGACACGATCAGTGTGGTTCGAACTGCACCAGGAGTGTCCGCAACGCCGCGGCGAGTCCGGCCCGGACGTCGGCGGGCAGCGCCGCCAGCACGCCGCGTTCGTAGGCGATCAGGTCGTCCAGGGCGGCCGCCGCCAGGTCGGCGCCGGTCGGGGTGAGCCGGACGCGCACGCTGCGCCGGTCCGCCGGGTTGTTGTCCCGGACGACCAGCCCGCGGCGGGCCAGCCGGTCGACCCGGTTGGTCATCGTCGGACTGGACGACAGCGTCTGGTGGATCAGTTCGCCCGGCGACAGTTCGTAGGGCGGGCCCTCGCGGCGCAGCGCGGTCAGCACGTCGAACTCCCACACCTCCAGGCCGTGCGCGGCGAAGCAGCGCTTCCGGGCCAGGTCGAGGTGCCGGGCCAGCCGGGTCACCCGGGAAAGCACGGCCAGCGGCTCGGTGTCGAGCCCGGGAGCCTCGTGCTGCCAGGCGGCGATGATCCGGTCGACCTCGTCCACGGCTCAGTCCGCCTGCGAGTGGTTCTCCACCGGCCCGATCCGGGTGGCCAGGAACACCGCGATCAGGCCGACCAGCACCATCATCGAGATCAGGCCGCCGAAGGTGACCGGGGCCTCGGCGGTCAGGTGGAAGTGCGCGAACCAGGCGCCGGCCAGGCCGGTGAACAGGCTGCTGCCGAGCGATTCGCCGACCTGCAGCGAGGACGTGTTGCGGCCCAGTTCGGCCTCGTCGGAGAGCTGCATGACGGCCAGCGAGGTGCTCGGGTTCTGCAGACCCATGCCGAACCCGGCCACGATCCAGGCGATCATCACCAACCCCAGCCAGGAGGTCGGGAAGAACGCCGCGACCGCCAGGATCGCCACCCCGGCGGCGATCGCGGCGACGCCGATGGTGATCATCTGGTCGCGGCGCCATTTCACCCAGGACTGGGACTGCAGCAGCGCGCCCGCCATCCAGCCGACCGAGCCGACGGTGAGCGTGACGCCGGTGATGATCTCCTCCAGGCCGCGCGACTCGATCAGCATCAGCGGCAGGAACGACTGGGCGCCGAAGAAGGCGCCGGCGCTGAACAGCCGGGCGCCGACCACGCCGGAGATGCCCTTGCCGCTCCAGTCGATGGTCTTGGGCATCAGCGGCGGGATGCCGAAGACCACCGCGGCCAGGCCGGCCACCGCCCAGACGATGGAGAGCGGTTCGAGCCGCTGCCCGGCCCACTGGATCAGGGCCAGGCCGGCCGCGACCAGCCCGGCCAGGGCCATCAGCCGCTTCTTGAGTTCGTGCGGCTCCTCGGGGATCAACTCGACTCGGCGCAGCGGCCCCAGCACCAGCGCCCCGCCGATCGCCATCACCGGGAGCACCGCCCAGAACACCCAGTGCCACGAACTGATCTTCACGATCCAGCCGGCCAGCGGCGGGCCGACGAAGGCCGGCAGCATCCAGCAGGCGCTCAGCCAGGTCATCAGGGTGGCCCGCTGCTTCTCGTCGAAGGCCCGGGCGATCAGCACCATCACCGCCACGTTCATGGTGCCCGCGCCGAGGCCCTGGATGAACCGGGCGACCAGCAGCACCCACATCGCGGGGGCGAGCGCGGCCAGCACCAGGCCGACGGCGAAGATGCCGAACCCCCACACCATCGGCGCGGTCGGGCCGTAGCGGTCGGTGAACTGGCCGGAGGCGACGATGCTGAACGTCATCGCGATCACGAAGGCGGTGAACGTCCAGGCGTACAGGTCGAGATTGCCGAGGTCGCGGGCGGCGGCCGGCATGGCGGTCAGCACCGCGTACGACTCGAAGGCGATCGCCATCACGCACATCATCAGACCGACCGTCAGCCGGCGGCGATCGGCCTGCGCGCTCACCCTGCCACCTTGTCCACGGCGGGGAGTCTACGACCTCGGGTGCAACCCGCACCGGGTACGCGCCGCGCGGATGGGACGCGTAGAGTGCAGCCATGGCTCAGTTGGCTCCCGGCTCGCAGACGATCACGGACGAGCGCACCGATCTGCGCATCGACGAGGGCGATCACGAACGCTTCAGCCATTACGTTCCCAAGGACAAGCTCACCGAGGCCATGGTGATGGGCACCCCGGTGGTGGCCCTGTGCGGCAAGGTGTGGGTGCCCAGCCGCAACCCCGACCGGTTCCCGGTGTGCCCGGAATGCAAGGAGATCTGGCAGTCGATGCAGCCCGGCGACGGCGGCGGCGAGTAGACCGCGACCATGCCGACCCTGATCCTGATGCGGCACGCCAAGTCCTCCTGGACCACCGGCGAGGCCGACCACCGGCGGCCGCTGTCGGGCCGGGGCGTCCGGGACGCCACCGCCGCCGGCGCGCTGCTGGCCGATTTTCCGATCGACCGGGTGCTGTCGTCGTCGTCGACCAGGACGAGGCAGACCTGGGCCCGCGCCGAGGCGGGCGGGGCGCGCTGCTCCGACGTCACCTTCACCGATGAGCTCTACGGCGCCTGGACGGACACCGTCATCGACCTGCTGCGGGAGCTGGACGGCTCGGTCGGCACCGCCCTGGTGCTGGGTCACGAGCCGACCATGAGTTCGGTGATCGAGGTGCTCGCCGAGCCGTCCGAGTTGGCCGACGAGGCCGCCGGACGATTCGTCACCAGCGCGGTGGCGATCCTGGACGTGCCCGGCCCGTGGTCCGGACTGGCCGACGGCGGCGCCCGGGTGGTGCGCTTCGAGGTGCCCCGCGGCTGAGGCTCAGCGGGTGGTCCGGCCCAGCCCGATCTGCAGGTAGGCGGCCCCGAACAGCCCGGTGAGCAGCACCGTCGCGTACCGCTCCATGACCGAGTCGGCGCGGTGCGTGAGCCGGGTGATCCGCAGGTCGACCGCCTGCGCCGAGCGTTCCAGCCGCAGCCGGGACTCGGCCGCCGCCTCGTCGTCCATGCCGTCGTCGACCAGCACCAGCCCGGGACGGCGCTCGGTGTCGACGGCGTCGAACGGATCGGCGAACGGGTCGCGCGGCGGCACCTGCTGGATCAGCGGGACGAGTTCGGAGGCGTCCGCGGACAGCCCGATCCGGCCGGACGCCTGCCGCAGCGCCTCGACGATCCGCCGGCTCGCGCGGGCCGCCAGGATCGAACCGCCCCAGACCAGCGGGGCGGCGTCGGCCAGGTCGAGCGCCATCGTCTTGGCCGGGTTGACCGACACGTCGGTGCGCGCGGCGCAGTGTTCGGCGACCGCGTCGAGCGCGTTCGCGATCGCCTCCGGGCTGGCGTAGGGGCCGAGTGCGAGCCGGTGCAGCGCATCCAGCGCCACCACCGCGGCGGCCAGCGGGTCGCCGGTGGTGACCGGCAGCAGGGTGGTCGAGCGGGAGGCCGACTGGGCGGCCAGCGGCGAGTCGGGCGGGCAGACCACCAGGAGCCGGCAGCCCCGGCGGACCGCCTCGTGAGCCACGGCCAGGCATTCGGGACCGCGGCGCCCGATCAGCAGCACGATGTCGAGCGGACCCACCCAGCCGGGCAGGCCCAGCGCCGGCCAGGCCACGAACGGGACCGGGCAGACCGGTTCGAGCACGGCCCGCAGCAGCCGGGCCTCGGGACCGTAGGCGATCACCGCGCGCGGACGGTCGTCCCCGCCGAGCATCGCCAGCGGCGCCTCGGCGGTCGCCGCCTCGCGGCGCACCCGGGCACCGGACGCGGCCAGCGGCATCAGCAGCGGCGCGGCCTCGGCCAGCACCGCCGGATCCTCCAGCCTGGAGTCGTCGAACTCGACCATGTCAGCCGCGGGTGGGCCGCCGGGCCTCGTCGATCAGCAGGATCGGGATCCCGCCCCGCAGCGGATAGGCCAGGCCGCAGTCGGCCCCGGTGCAGACCAGTTCGGAGGCCTCGTAGGCCCAGGTGAACGGGCTGTGACAGGCGGGGCAGACCAGCAGGTCGAGCACCTCGTGGGTCAGGTCAGGCATCGGCTCCTCCTCGGATGAGCGCCAGGCTCTCGTCGCGCAGTGCGGCCATGGTGTCGGTGTCCCGGGCCTCGACGTTGAGCCGCAGCAGCGGTTCGGTGTTGGACGGCCGGACGTTCACCCACCAGTCCTCGCCCTCGATGGTGAGGCCGTCGCCGTGGTCGTGCGCGCCGCGGCCGGCGAACGCCCGGGCGACCGCGTCGATGGTGGCGCCGGCGTCGGCCACGGTGGAGTTGATCTCGCCGGAGGCGGCGTAGTCGGGCAGCCCGGCCACCAGGCGCGACATGGTGCCGCCAGAGCGGCCCAGCAGGGCCAGCACGTGCAGGGCGGCCAGCATGCCGGTGTCGGCGCCCCAGAAGTCGCGGAAGTAGTAGTGCGCGGAGTGTTCGCCGCCGAAGATCGCGTCGTGGCTCGCCATCAGCGCCTTGACCGCGGTGTGGCCGACCTTCGAGATCACCGGCCGGCCGCCGGCCTCGGCGACCACCCGGTTCACGGCGCGCGAGGTGATCGTGTTGATCACGATGGTGCCGCCGGGCTCGCGGGCCAGTTCGGCGCGGGCGATCAGGGCGGTGATCAGCGACGGGCTGACCACCTCGCCGCGCTCGTCGATGATGAAGCAGCGGTCCGCGTCGCCGTCGAACACCAGGCCGACATCGGCCCCGTGCTCGCGGACGGCGCGCTGGGCGTCCACCAGGTTCTGCGGTTCGAGCGGGTTGGGCGGATGGTTGGGGAAGCTGCCGTCCAGTTCGGTGAACAGGCCGATCAGGTCGATGTCGAGCGGCCCCAGGACCGCCGGGGCGGTGTGCCCGGCCATGCCGTTGCCGGCGTCGTAGACCACGGTGAGCCGGCGCATCCCGGTCAGCGGCACCAGGGCGTGCAGCCGTGCGGCGTACTCGGCGAGCACGTCGCGGTGGCGATGCGTGCCGGTGCGGGCGGCCGGTGGCGGCGCGGGCCCCAGCGCCACCTCGGCGATCCGGTTCAGGGTGGCAGGCTCGATCGGCGCCGCCTGGGCGAGGCAGAACTTGAGCCCGTTGTAGTCGGCCGGGTTGTGCGAGGCGGTCAGCTGCACGCCCGGCACGTCGAGCAGGCCGGAGGCGAACCACAGCTGGTCGGTGCTGGCCAGCCCGATGTCGACCACGTCGGCGCCCTGGCCGGTGGCCCCCTCGATGAACGCCGCCGCCAGTTCGACGCCGGTGGTGCGCATGTCGCGACCGAGCACGAACGTCCCCCCGTCCAGGCCGAGCACCCGGGCGAACGCCGCGCCGATGGCGCGGGCGCCGTCGGCGTCCCATTCGGGCCGGTCGCCGGTCACCACACCACGGATGTCGTTGGCCTTGAAAATGGAACGCACGATCACAGACGGCAGCCTAGTGCCGAGCTGTGACAAGGGTGGAATCAGACGTCGGCGATGATCGCCAGGTGGCCCTTGCGTCGGGTCACCATCGGCTCGGGCAGCTCCTCGGCCGGTTCGCCGGCGAGCCCGGCGACCCGGACGGCGTGCGCCAGGGCCAGCAGGTCGTCCGAGGAGGGCCCCGGGTCGGCGTCGGCGCCCGGCAGCCGGATCACGTCCCAGCCCCGCGGCACCGACAGGCCCGCGCTGTGCCCGGCGCACAGGTCGTAGCTGCCGGGTTCGGCCCGCAGGGCGAGCGGCCCGACCACCGCGGTCGAGTCGGCGTAGGCGTAGGTCAGGGTGGCGACGGCGGGCGCCGAGCATCCCGTCCGGGAACACCTTCGTGACCTCACCGGCGTGACATTACCCGCCTTGGCTAGCCTTGGCCGCATGGCGCACCGCAGGGAACGACACGGCCGCGGCCTGCGCGGGCCGATGGCCCAACCCAACCCGTTCACCGGGGCGCCGGTCCCGCTGCGCAGCCGGCCGCCCCGTTCGGCCTACTTCACCGCCTGCGTCAGCAACGCGATCGGACGGGTGCAGGCCGCCTGCCCGCGGGCGCTGACCGGCATCGACGTCGGCGTCGAGGACGTGCCGGCCGTGGTCGGCGGCTGGAGCCGCGACCGGGTGCCGCTGGCCGCCGCCATCGGGCCCGAGCCGCCCCGGCACGGCCAGGTCGTGCTGTACCGCCGGCCGCTGGAGCACCGGGCCCGCACCCGGAAGGGGCTGCGCATCCTGGTGTTCCGGACCCTGGTCGAGCAGTTGCACGCGCTCACCGAGATCCCGCTGGAGGAGCTCGACCCGGAGGGCTGGGCGGCCGACGACGAGTGGGAGTGAGCCGGCGGTCAGCCGCCGGCCCGGGGATCGTGCCGCACCGGCGGCAACTCGACCGGCGCCGGACCCGGCAGCACCGCCAGCGATGACGCCCCGGCGAGGTCGCCGATCGTCCGCCGCACCCCGAGCGAGGCGTGCACGGCGCCGGGAGTGGCCGGCTCGACCGTGATCAGCAGGTTGTCGGCCTTCGGCAGCGGCACGCCGACGTCGGCCAGGGCGGGCACCACCACCGTGCGGGCGAACGGGGAGCGCGGGCCCGCGGCGGCACTCGATCCGCGGACGGCCCGGACCTTCACCTCCACGGGGGTTCCACCCCCGTTGGCCAGCCGCAGCACGGTGGTCGCCGCGGCCCCCGGCGCGACCGCCAGGACGCCGCCACCGGTGAGCGGTTCGGTGGCGACCTGGGTGTCCGGGTCGCCGCTCCCGGCGTCGCCGATCACGCCCGCGACGACCGGCTGCTCCGAGCTGAGCCGCAGCCCGGCGGCGGCCCCGGCCAGCGCTCCGGCGAGCGGGACGACGCGGCTGCTGTGCGCCGGCAGGTCGAGGGTCTCGAAGCCGGGCACGGCGGTCGCGCCGGAGGCCCCGAGCACCTGCAGGGCGACGGTGGCGGTCCGCTCCCCCGGGTTGGCCACCACCAGGTCGCGCCGGCCGGTCCCGGCGGGCACTCCGGCGATGACGATGGTGGTCGCCGGATCCGCGGTGGGCGGCAGCCAGTCGCCGCCGGCCGGCGCCTCGGCCAGCAGGGTGCGCTGCCGCACCACGGCGGCGACCCGTCCGGCCGAGGCGGACACGTGCAGGGTGACCGGGGCGTCCAGGGTGAACAGCGGCTCCAGCGGCACCGTCCGGGCGCTGCGCGCGGGCACCACGATGCCCCGCGAGCCGGGGGCGTTCAGCCGTCCCCCCGCGGTGTGGACGGTGAGGTCGGCGGTGGCGTCCCGGGCGTCGGCGTTGAGCAGCACCACCTCGGCGACCGCAGTCGCCGACGAGGTGACGCCGGTGAACCAGTGCGCCGTGCGGGGACGGCCGCAGGAGGTCATCGACAGGCCGCGCTCCGGCCCGGCGGCCTCGGCGGCGGCGACGGTCGCCGAGAACGGACGGGCCTGCGGCGCGTCGACCACCATCGGCGCCGTGACGCCGCCGTCGTGGACGAAGCCCGCCTCGCTGGTGGTGGGCTCACCGGGCGCCGCCAGGGGTGCCAGCCGGACGCCGCCCGCCGGCGCCCCCGCGGTGAGGGCCGTGGTGGTCCCGGCCAGGTTGGGGCAGACCACCACCACCCGCGTCCGGTCGTCCACCACCGACGGGACCGGGGACGGCTGCTGGACGGGCACGGTCGAGGCTCCCCAGACGGCCAGGGCCAGGACGGCAACAGCGGCGGCCGGCCACCCGAACCGCCTCATGGCCGCCTCCGCAACCGCGGCGCGGCCAGCACCGCGAGCATCAGCAGGCCGGCGAGTTGGGCCCGTGGCCAGACCTCGGACCGGTCCGGCAGGCCGAACCGCAGCTCGCCGCCGGCGGCGCCGAGCAGGAACGCCTGCCTTCCGTCCGGCAGCGTCACCGGGTCGAGCGGACGCCCGTCCAGCGTCGCCCACCAGCGCGGATCGGCCGGTTCGGCGAGCACCAGGTGCCGTCCCGCCGACCCGGCGGCGACGCTCCGCCCGGTGCCCGTGGGGGTGACCTGCGGGTCGACCAGCACCGCGCGGGCGGAGGCCGGCACGGGCCAGGTGGCGCCCTGGTCGTCGCCGGTGCCGACCCCGAGGCCCGGGACGTTGCCGATCGCGGTGCGCAGGCCGGGTTCGCCGCCCCGCAGCCAGACGTGACCGACGCCCAGCCGGGTCAGGTCGGCGCTGAGCTGCTCGTCGGCGCTGCCCGACAACAGCCGGTACACCACCGAGGCGGCGAGGGCGCCGTCCGGTCCCCCGGTGCCGGGCAGGCCGCGTTCGTCCTGGCCCAGCCGCGGCAGGTCGTCCTGCAGCAGCGCCCAACTCCACCCGGCGTCGCCCCCGGTGCGCTCGATCGCCAGCGTCCGGGTGGGCACCTCGGAGGTCATCGACACCCGGACGAAAGAGGGCAGTCCGTCCAGGGTGGTGCGGCGAAGCTCGGCGGTGCCGCCCCAGGCCCACCAGAACCCGCCGGTGGCGACACCGGCGGCCAGCACGGCGGCCAGCGCCAGCACGGCCACCCGCCGCCAGCCGTCCACGGTGCGCCGGCGCACCCCCGCCGACAGCCCGGCCAGTCCCCGGGCGCCGGCCAGCGCCAGCCCGCCGAGCATCAGCACCAGCCACGGCTCGGCCTGCGGACGCGCCTCGGCCCCGGGCGGCACCAGGACGATCAGCCGGGTGACCAGCAGGGCGCCCAGCAGTCCCACACCGGCGACGGCGAAGCCGGGGCCGGCCTGCCGCGGCCGGCGCAGCAGGCCCAGGATCGCGGCCAGCCAGGCGGCACCCACCGCCGCCCCGCCGACCCACAGCGGCGCGGCGCCCACGCCGCCCGCGTCGGCCAGCAGCATCGGCCACGGTTCGGGCGCCTCGAGCGAACCCAGCGACGGCGAGGGGCCGGTCAGGTAGCGGCCCGGGAACTGACCCCAGGCCCACCAGGCCTGGCCCAGCCCGATCGGTCCGGCGAGCGCCACCGCCACCACCTGGCCGAGCCCGCGCAAGCAGCGGGCCCGGGCCGAGACGAGCATCACCAGCAGCACCAGGGGCCAGGCCGCCGGCACCGCGCCGACGGTCAGGGCGAGCCACAGCGCGGTCGCGCCGGCGCTGCCCCAGCCGCCGTCGGCGGCCCACGCTGCCAGTGCGTGGGCCAGCAGCGGCAGCAGGATCGTCCAGGCCAGCACGCCCGGCTGCCCGCCGCTCAGCGCACCGGTCAGGACGGGCGCCAGCGCATAGCCGGACGCCGCCAGCACCGCGGCCGGCCCGTCCACGTCGAGCGCCCGCAGGGTGCGGAGCGCGAGCAGCCAGGACACCGGCACCACGGCCAGGAACAGGACGGTGAGCAGCCAGTCCACCCGGCCGAAGGTGACCAGGGCGGCCAGCGCGGTGGTGCCCAGCCAGGGCGGCCCGGCGACCGCGGGCTGCCCGGCGACCGGGTCCAGCCAGGTGTCCAGCAGTGCCTGCCAGGTCTGGGGGGCGGGCAGCATGCCGGCGCCGGTGAGCAGGCCGTCGCCCAGCAGGCGCCAGCCGGCGAGGACGGCCAGCACGGCCAGCAGACCACCGGCCACACTCACGGCCGAGAGCGGACGGGCCCGCCCGCGGGCCGCGAAGTCGTCACCGGTGAGCTCGTCGAGCGAGGTGCGCGGTTCCGTCCGGAAGATCGCCGTCCAGGACTCGGCCACCCGTCCGGCCGCGCCGTCCACCGCCCGGACGAACAGCTGCCGCCGGGTCGGTGACAGGCCGGCGACGGCCGCCGGGTCATGGGTCCGGCCGGCCAGCACGGCCGCGGCGTCCCGTTCGCGCAGCCAGCGGCCCAGGCCGCGCAGTTCGTCGCGGGCGCGGGCGGCGTCCTTGCCCAGCAGGAAGCCGAGCGCGGCCAGCAGGCTGCCGCAGAACAGCCGCAGCCGCGTCCACCAGCCCCGGCCGCCGGCCGCCAGCCGCAGCTCCCAGGCCCGCTCCTCGGCGCGGTCGGGGGCGTCGCCGCTCACCCGGCTGACCCGGGCGGCCGGCTCGGCGATCACCGCGTGCCCCGCACCCCGCACCCGGCGTCCGAATTCGACGGCGGCCACCGCCGGTGGCAGCCCGGCCAGCGCGCCGCCGGCCTCGAGCCACGCGTCGCGCCGGACGAGCGCCCCGCCCAGGTCGACCGCCAGCACCGGTCCGGACGCGAGCTGACCCTGATCGGGTTCCCCGCTCTCGACCGCCGGGATCACCCGGCCGGCGGGGGTCACGGTGAGTCCGCAGGATTCGATCAGCGGCTCCCGGGCGGGGCGCCGCGCGTCCAGCACCAGCGGCCCCAGCAGGGCCGCGTCCGGGTTCTCGGCGGCGGCCGCCAGCAACCGCTGCAGCGCGTCACCGGCGGGCCGGACGCCGCCACCGATCAGCCAGAGCCATTCACCGGTGGCGGGTTCGGCACCGGCGGCGAAATTCTCCGCCTCGACGATCTCGGAAAGTGGGACGGACTGGTCCTCCAGCAGGGCCCGGGCGCCGTCGGCCGCATCGGCCGCCAGGATGGCGCTGACCGGGTGGGCGGCGGGATCGACCTCGTCCGCGGCGGGCTCCGCATGCAGCCACGCCCAGGGATCGGTCACGATTCCCTACGTTAGCTCCGGGTTCGCTCAGACCGCACGCTTCTTGAGCTTGCGCCGCTCGCGCTCGGAGAGCCCGCCCCAGATGCCGAACCGCTCGTCGTGGCTGAGCGCGTATTCGAGGCATTCACTACGGACTTCGCAGCTGAGGCAGACCCGCTTGGCCTCGCGGGTCGAGCCGCCCTTCTCGGGGAAGAACGCCTCGGGATCGGTCTGGGCGCACAACGCGCGCTCCTGCCAACCGAGGGCGCCCTCATCGTCGCCGTCTTCCTCAAGTGCCACCAGCAGCTGCATGGCATTCCTCTCGACCCAGGGGTGGTGTGCAGCTCAAACGAACTACATGAGAGAAATTACATGCCTGTCGTTCCACTTAGTCAACCCGGGCGGTGTGCTATTTTGCGCCGCCCTCGCGCTCGGCGTCGGACTCGGCGCCCACATCGGGACGGGCACCGCTGGCCGCGTCCCGAGCGGTGCGCCAGGCCGCGCCGGTGGCCTGTTCCGGACGCCACACCACCGGCGTGGACGGCGCGTCCGGCTCCTCGGCCTCCGGTTCGGCCGGGGGCAGGTCGAGCCGTCCGGAGCGCACCCCGCGGACCAGCACCCACAGCACGCCGGCGGCCACCGCCTTCAGCACGATGTCGAGCAGCCCGCCGAGGATCTCCATGATCACGCCGAACGCGTTGTGCGAGGCGGCCACGCCGAGCAGCAGGCAGACCAGCTGCAGCAGCGTCCCGATCGCCAGCACCCAGGCGGACAGCCGGGCCAGCAGGACGGCCCGCGGGGTGGCCGGCGGCACGAACAGGCAGGCGCAGACCAGGCCGACCAGCGCGATCACCAGCGACAGGTTCATGATCGACAGGCCGATCTCCTGGAACGCCGCGAACAGCGGCGCCTGCTCCTTGAACAGCAGCAGGGAGAGCCGCACCACGCCGAGCACCAGCCAGGCGCAGATGATCGCCAGCACCACCCAGGTGACGGTCTCGCGGATGCGCTTCAGGGTGACCAGCATCGCCCGCCCCCTGGACGTCTGCGGATCGGGCTGCTCAGGCATGCCGGTCCCCCGCCTCGGCGCGGACCAGGGTGACCAGTTCGCGGATCCGTTCGGCGGCCTCCAGCGGCGCCACCATGGTGATCTCGGGGGTGGTGACCACCACCATGCCCGTGCAGCCCAGCACCCCGATCAGGTGGTCGTCGCCGGCGGTGTTCACGATCACGTTCTCGGAGCTGTCCAGCCGGACGGACGCCCCGATCAGGGCGTTGCCGGCGTCGTCGTGGGCGAGCACCTCGGCCAGCGAGGCGTAGCCGCCGACGTCGCGCCACTGCACCGGCAGCGCCACCGCCAGGACGTGCGCCGTGCCGGCGCCGGAAGCCACCGGCTCCATGATCCCGTAGTCGACCGAGGTCTTGTGCAGGGTGGGGAACAGCTCGTCGAGCCGGTCCGGGTGGGCGGCCAGTTCGAGCACGGTCTCGTGGCTGGCGGGGTGCAGCGCCGCCAGCTGCTCCAGGAAGGTCGCGGCCCGCCAGACGAACATGCCGGCGTTCCACCAGTACTGGCCCGAGGCGAGGTATTCGCTGGCGGTCACCAGGTCGGGCTTCTCGCGGAACTCGAGCACCTGGTGGGCCTGGTCGAACCCGGGCACCGGGTCGCCGCGGTGCAGGTAGCCGTAGCCGGTGTGCGCGCTGGTGGGCACCACGCCGAGGGTCACCAGGGCCCGGTCGTCGGACTCGGCGAGCCGGTAGGCGTCGGAGAGGCTGGCGGTGAACACCGCCACCGGCTCGATCAGTTGATCGGCGGTCACCTGGGCGATCACGGCGTCCGGGTCGCGGGCGGCGATCACCGCGGCCGGCCAGGCCACCGCGTTGAGCGAGTCGCGTCCCTCGGGTTCGCCGAGGATGTTGCCGGCGGGCAGTTCGGGCAGTTCGGCCGCCACCTGGTCGGCGTAGGCGGCGCCGGTGCAGACCAGCACCCGCTCGGGCGGGACCAGGTCCCCGAGGCGTTCGAAGGCGATCCGCAGCAGGGACGTGCCGTCGATCAGGCGGAGGAGTTGCTTGGGGGTACCTTGCCTGGACAGCGGCCACAGCCGCGTTCCGGAGCCGCCGGCCATGATCACCGCATAGCGCATGCCCCGAGCCTATCGTCCGGGTCTCCTACCATGCCGGTATGGACATTCCGGCCGTGTTGGTCGCCCTGCAGCGGCGTGCCAGGAGCTCGAGCGCCGAGCCGCTGCTCACCCACTACGACGCCGGCGGACGCACCGAGCTGAGCGTCGCCACCTACGCCAACTGGGTGGCCAAGACCGCGAACCTGATCGAGGAGCTGGGCGGCGACAGCGGGCAGGTCGGGCTGCCGCTGGCCCGGCTGCGGCCCGGGCACTGGATGACCCTGATCTGGCCGCTGGCCGCCTGGCAGCGCGAGTCCGCGGTGAGCCTGGACGCCGACGGCGCGGACCTCGTCGTGGTCGGGCCGGACGACCCCCGGCCGGTGGTGCCCGGCGCCACCCTCGCCTGTTCGCTGCATCCGCTGGGCTTCGGCCTGCGGGACCTGCCGGCGGGCGTGCTGGACTACTCGACCGAGGCGCTCGCCCAGCCCGACCGGGCGAGCACCCTGCCGTCCGGGCCCAACGCGCCGGCCTGGCTCGACGGGGCGACCGTGCTCTCGCACGCCGAGGTGTGCGAGGTCGCACCGGTGGAGGGCCGGGTGCTGGTGCCCGCCGGCGACCCGCTGGGCACCCTGCGGGCCGCCGTGATCGCTCCCCTGCTGGGCGGCGGTTCGGCGGTGGTGGTCGAGGCGACCGACGACGCGGCGCGGATCGAGGCGATCCGGCGGACCGAGCGCTGCGTGGAATGATGGCGCCGTGACCCACTCCCGTCCGGTGTTCTCCCGGCGATCCGGGCTGCTGGCCGCCGGCGGCCTGCTGCTCGCCGGCTGCACCTCCGTCCCGAACGTGCCGGCCCCGACCGCCTCGCCGACGGGTTCGGTGCGCGACCAGCTGCAGGCGGCGCTGACCGCGATCTCCGCCGGCACCGACCGGCTCGGGGTGGCGCTGGAGGACCTGCGCACCGGCGCCACCTGGGACTTCCGGGGCGGCTACGCCGGGCAGAGCGCGTCCATGGCGAAGCCGATGATCGTGGCGATGGCGCTCCGCAAGGCGCGCACCGAGGGCCTGGAGCAGCCGCTGCCCTGGCCGCAGTCGGAGCAGGCGCTGCAGGCGATCCGGATCTCCGACAACGACGCCGCCGACGCCCTGTGGGAGTGGGCCGGACGGCGTCCCGCCTACGACGCGCTGGCCAAGGAGCTCGGCCTGGCCGCCACCCACAGCTCGCCGGAGCGCGACTTCTGGAGCTGGACGTGGACCACGCCCGCCGATCAGCGGACGTTCCTGCAGCAGTTGGTCGACGGCGGCACCCAGGCGCTCACCGGCACCGAACGCGCCTACCTGCTGGCCGCCATGGGCCAGGTGCAGGACGACCAGGCCTGGGGCGTGGGCGCGCCGCGCGGCACCGGCGTCGCCGTCCAGCTGAAGAACGGCTGGGTGCAGTTCAAGTCGACCGACAACCTGTGGGCGGTGAACTCGATCGGCCGGGTCAGCGGCGAGGGCCGCGACTACCTGCTGACGATCATGACCCGGATGCCGACCTTCGACGAGGGCCGCGCGTACTGCACCACCATCGGCGACTGGGTGTTCCGGATCCTCGGCTCGGGCGAGTTGCGCTGAGCCGGCGACGGGATCCCGGGTCGAGCCCGGGATGACGTGGAGCGGAGCGGGACGCGGCGGCGATCCCCTCAGCTGACCGTGCAGACGTCGTCTAGGTCGTCGGTCTGGGTCTTCGGGGCGGTGCTGGACGCGCTCGGCTTGGGCGACGTCGTGCCCGGGGTGGCGGCGGGCTTGGAGGTGCTCTTGGCCGGCTTGTCGTCGGCCGCCTCGGCGGCCTTGATCTTGTCGGCGACGACCCGGTGGATCTTGGGGATGTCGGGGGTGTGCGTCACGATCAGCGGCGGCGCGAAGCTGACGCTGCTCAGCGGCAACGACCGGCCCTTCACGGCCAGGTCGAGCATGGTGCCGAGCTCCGAGGTGGGCAGGTCGGTGCTGACCAGCTCGCCGCTGGCGTCGGCCAGCTGCTGGAACTTGGTCAGCACGGTCTGCGGGTTGAGCTGCTTCACCATCGCGTTCAGCACGCACTTCTGCCGGGCCATCCGCTCGTAGTCGGTGGAGCCCTCCCGGGAGCGGGCGAACCAAAGCGCGTGGTAGCCGTCCAGCTGCAGGTCCTTGCCGGGGCCGATGTAGCCCTTGATCGGGTACTTCTTGCCGGTGGTCAGGTCGATGCCGCCGCCGATCGGCACCTTGCGGGCCACGTCCAGCCGGATCCCGCCCACCGCGTCGACCAGCGACCGGAAGCCCTTCAGGTCGACCAGGGCGTAGTAGTTGATCGGCAGGCCGAGAGTGGCCTCGACCGCCTCCTTGGTGGCCTGGATGCCCGGGTTCTTCACGCCGGGGTACAGCTTCTTGTGGTTCATGCCGAGGGTGTAGACGGCGTTGAGCAGGCAGGACTGGTCCTTGCACCAGTACCCGTTCGGGTAGAGCTTCTGCAGCGGCGACGAGTCGGGGAACGGGGTGCGTTGCAGGTTCCGGGGCAGGCTGAACAGCACGGTCCGCCCGGTGCCCGCGTCGATGCTGGCCACGATCAGCGTGTCCGGCCGCATGCCGACCCGGTCGGAGCCGGCGTCGCCGCCGAGCAGCAGGACGTTGTACCTGCCGTTGGAGCTCTCCGCCTTGCCGCCCCCGCCGAAGACGTTGCCGACCAGCCGGCTCTGGGCGTCGAACGCGCCGGCCAGCGTCCAGGAGCCGAAGCCGACGGCCAGGGCGAGCGCGAAGGCGATGGACGGCAGCACGATCCGTCCGCGCGGCGACAGCGCCGACGGGTTGGCGATCCGCCAGGCGTTGACGAACAGCAACGCCCAGCCGACGCCCAGCGCCAGCGTCGCCACCCGCAACACCTGCAGCGTGATCGGGTTGAAGTACAGCCCGAGCGCGAACGAGCGGACGGTGAACAGCAGCAGCACGAACAGCAGCAGCAGGCCGATCAGGCCGGCCCAGACGCGCAGCGCGAATCGTCCCAGGCGCTCGTTGCCGCCGGCCAGCTGGGCGGATCCGGGCACGACGAGGGTCATGCCGAGCATGGTCAGCCCGCGGCGGAGGGCGATGGCCTGGCTGCGGGTCTGTGCGTCGGGCACGGGGGAAGTCACGACCGCTGTCACCGATCCAGTATGACCGGCGTCCCCGAACGCGTCCCGCCCGGCTCGCCGACCCACCGGCGGTTCAGTCGCCGCGGACGACGGCCCCCTTCGCGCGGGCAGCGTCGCGGAGCTCCTCCTGGAAGGCGAGCATCCGTCGCTGCAGCGCCTCGTCCGAGGTAGCCAGGATCCGGACGGCCAGCAGGCCGGCGTTGCGGGCGTTGCCGACCGCCACCGTGGCCACCGGCACCCCCGCCGGCATCTGCACGATGGAGAGCAGCGAGTCCATCCCGTCCAGGTACTTCAGCGGCACCGGGACGCCGATCACCGGCAGCGGGGTGAGCGCGGCCAGCATGCCGGGCAGGTGGGCCGCTCCCCCGGCGCCGGCGATGACCACCTTCAGGCCGCGGGTGTGGGCGGCCCGTCCCCAGGCGACCATGTCCTCGGGCATCCGGTGGGCCGACACCACGTCGGCCTCGTAGCCGACGCCGAACTCCTCGCAGGCCTCGGCGGCGGCGCGCATCACCGGCCAGTCCGAATCGGACCCCATCACGATGCCGACCAGCGGCTCACTGCTCATCGGGACACTCCCATCAGGTGATCGGCGGCCGCCTGGGCGCGGGCGCGGACGTCGTCCGGGTCGTCCCCGACGACGGTGACGTGCCCGACCTTGCGGCCCGGCACGACGGTCTTGCCGTACAGCTGGACGCGGGCGCCCGGGTCGGCCGCGTACGCCTCCGCGGCCGCCGCGAGCAGGTCGTCGCGCGACCCGCCGAGCACGTTCACCATGGCGGCGTGCGGCTGCCGCGCCCCGGTGGGGCCGAGCGGCAGGTCGGCGACCGCCCGCAGGTGGTTCTCGAACTGCGAGGTGTGCGCGCCGTCGATGCCCCAGTGGCCGGTGTTGTGCGGCCGCATGGCCAGCTCGTTGACCACCACCGCGCCGTCGGGGCGCTGCATCAGTTCGACGGCGAGGATGCCGGTGACGTCCAGTTCGGCGGCCACCAGCAGCGCCAGGTGTTCGATCTCGGCCCGCTGGCCCTCGCTCAGCCCGGGCGCCGGGGTGAAGGTGTGGGTGCAGATGCCGTCGGTCTGGACGGTCTCGCTGACCGGGTACACCCGCTCCTCACCGGAGGGACGGCGGGCCACCAGCACGCTCAGCTCGCGGCTGAAGTCGATGAACTCCTCGGCCAGGATCCGCACGCCGGGCTTCAGGTTCGCGAACGGCTCGGCGGCGTCGGCGGGGCCGGCCAGCTTCCAAACGCCCTTGCCGTCGTAGCCGCCGCGGGAGGTCTTGGCGATCACCGGCCATCCGGTGCGCTCGCCGAAGGCGCGCAGCTCGGCGGCGTCCGCGACCACCGCGAACACCGGGCAGGGCACGCCGAGCGCGGTCAGCCGTTCGCGCATCACGACCTTGTCCTGGGCGTGCAGCAGGGCGTCCGGGCCGGGATGGACCTGCTTGCCGCGAGCCTGCAGCTCGCGCAGGATCGGCGGCGGCACGTGCTCGTGGTCGAAAGTGATCACGTCGCAGCGCTCGGCGAACGCGTACACGGTCCCCGGATCGGTGTAGTCGCCGACGTCGGTGTCGGCGACCACCTGGGCCGCCGAGACGTCCGGCCCCTCGGCGAGCAGGGCGATCCGGACGCCGAGGGGAATGCTGGCTGCGTGCATCATCCGGGCCAGCTGGCCGCCGCCAATGATGCCGATGGTTCGCACGGTCACCGGAGGGACTCTAGTGTCTGCGTCGGAGCGGATGAACCGGTGGTCGCAACCTGGCAACCCAGGCCGAGGGCTCGGCTATTCCGTTCGGGAAGCGAACAAGGAAGCCTAGACAAATCCGGCCCAGCGGATTATGTTCGGACTTCTCCCGTACCCCATGCTATGTCAACTGGAGAATCACTATGAGGAACTCGACCCTCCGGGGTGGTGGGCTTCGCCTACTCATACTCTCAATCGCACTCGTCTTGATGCCCATGGTGTGCGTCGTTCATGAAGCCGAAGCCGCGTCGTCCTCGTCGCAGGCATCCAAGGTCAAGAAGATCATAAAGAAGGTCATCAAGGCCAAGAATCCGAAGAA
>JAGPGQ010000255.1 GCA_018055925.1 Micropruina sp. | reverse complement strand
GTGGACACCTCCCAGCCCTCGTAGCGCATGGCCATGCTGTGCAGTTCGGTCAGGCTGGACTCGTCGTCCACGGTCAGGATCCTGATCGGGGTGCCGTCGGGCCTGGTCAGTGCCTCGTTGCCGCCTCGGGTGCTGGTCGTCATGTGTCCAATCTGTCAGCGCCCTGTGAGTTGGGGCTAGGTGTTCGCTGTGGATTGGTTGTGAGTGCCCGCCCAATCCCATCGCGGGTTGGCCGAGACCCACTTCGTTGGTCGAACTCTTTCTTATCCGATCGTGGCGGCCCTGTCCCATCGTGGCGGCGCGTCGATCGAGACCTGGGTTCGCCGAACTCAACCGACAGCGGCTGGGATGATGGGCCGGTGAGCGCTCGGGCCATAGACGGTTGGCGGCTTGCGGTGGGCACTCTGACGATCCTGCCGGTGGCACCGCCCGGACGGGTCGACCCCGGCGTCGCGCGGATGGCGTCGCTGCTGGCGCCGGTGGCGTTCGCGCCGGTCGCCCTGCTGGTCGGCGTCGCCGGCTGGTCGCTGGCGCTGGTGCTGCCGGATCTGGTGGCCGCCCTGTTGATGGTCGGGCTGGTCGCCTGGCTGACCCGGGCCATCCATTTGGACGGCCTGGCCGACACCGTCGACGGGCTGGGTTCCGGGCGCCCGGCGGAGCGGGCGCTGGAGATCATGCGGCGGGGCGACGTCGGCCCGATGGGGGTCGTTGCGCTGATCGTGGTGTTGGGCCTGCAGGTGGCGTCCGGTTCGGCGCTGGTGGGGCGTCCGTGGGGGTGGTTGGCGTTCGCGCTGGCGCTGTGTGCCGGACGCGGAGCCCTGGTGATCGCCGCACGCCGGGGCGTCCCGGCGGCGCGCCCGGACGGCCTGGGTGCGGTCTTCGCGTCGAGCGTGCCGGCGCTGGCGGCGGCCGGTGTCTGGATCGGCTTGGCGGGTGTTCTGGCCGCGTCCGGGTGGCTGACGGGCGCGCCGTGGTGGCTGGGCGTGCTGGCGGCGGCGGTCGGCGTCGGCGTTTCGGTGTGCCTGGTGCGTGCGGCCGTCCGGCGCCTCGGCGGGATCACCGGCGACGTGCTGGGTGCCGCGGTCGAACTGACCACCACTGGCGTCCTGGTGGTCCTGACAGCGGCCTGAGCCACCTGATCGAACGCCGGTCGAACACCGGTCGAACGCCGGGGCCGGTTCTCTTCGTGCGAGTTTCGCATCGAGGGGACGGTTCTTGCACCGTTCAGGAACCGTCCCCGGGGTGCGAAGTTCGCACGTGGAGAACCGTCCCCGGGGTGCGAATTCCGAACGTGGAGAACCGTCCCCGGCGTTGAACCGTCCGGGGGTCAGGCGGGGGGAGGGCCGAGGTGGAGCGGACGGCCGGCGACCATCAGGACGACGTCGTCGCAGGCGGCGCCGAGGCGATGGTTCAGGCGTCCCATCAGGTCGGTGAAGAGGCGTCCGGAGGCGTACTGCGAGACCAGGCCCCAGCCGACCTCGTTGGTCACCGCGACCAGGGTGTGCGGGTGGGCGCGCCAGGCGTCCAGCAGCACGAGCAGCGCGTCGTCGAACAGGTGGCGCCAGGAGTCGAACGGCTGCTCCCAGGTGTCCCAGGCGTCGATGGAGCGGGTCAGCCAGGTGCCGATGCAGTCGATGAGCACGGGGGAGTCGGCGTCCGCGATCGCCGAGGCGATGTCGACGGTCTCGACCGTGCGCCAGTGGGTGGGACGCCGCTTCTGATGGCTGTGCACACGGGCCGCCCACTCCGGGTCGCGGGTGGGGTCGGCCGGGTAGCCCGGGGTGATGTAGGTCACCGCCGCCGCGTCGGCGAGCAGGGCCTCGGCGTACAGCGACTTGCCGGAGCGCACCCCGCCCGTGACCAGGACCTTCCTCATGCGTTGACCCTACGCCGCGAACGCGGCCGTCCGGCGGGTTCCGGACGGGTCGAGCCGGCCGTCCCACGGATGGCGGGTCAGCGCGCCGAGAACCCCCGCAGCTTCGGATCCGGGGTCACCCAGTCGATCGTGTGGTCGGTCACCCGGCCGGGACGCCCGCGCCGGGTGGGTTGCTCGATCAGCGCGCGGATCAGGATGCCCAGCGCCTCGGTCGAGCCCTGGGCGCTGATCTCGACCCGGCCGTCCATCAGGTTCTCGGCGTAGCCCACGAGGCCGAGTTCGCGTGCCAGGTCCATGGTCCACCAGCGGAACCCGACGCCCTGCACGTAGCCGTCCACCCGGATCACAGCGCGTTCCATGGCAGGCACCTTAATCGGCCCCGGCCGCGGGGCGCACCCGGCTCGGGCAGAGATCACGACGGCGCCGCCTGGAAGGGCGGCGCCGTCGGACCGTGTTCATCATCGAATCACGGGATTCGGTGGTCCGGCCGTCAGTTGGTGGTCTTGTTCCAGGCGGCCTTGGCGTCTTCGGTGGCGTCCTTCACGCCGTCCTTGACGGCCTCGCCGGCCTGCTTCGCCTTCGCACTGGCCTGGTCGGCCGCGCCCTCGGCCTGGAGCCGCTCGTTGTCGGTGGCGTCGCCCACGGTCTCTTTGATCTTGCCGCCGACCTCTTCGGCCTTGTTCTGGATCTTGTCGCCGATGCCCATGCTTCCTCCTTCGTGGATGCCGGTTGCACCCGGTTGACAGCCAGGCTAGGTCGGGCATCGCCGCTCCCCACCACCCCGTGGGGTGAGATGGGCCGGGGCCCCCGGCGGTTACACGATGTCGGCGACGCGGGCGTCCAGGGCGGCCAGCATCGCGTCGGCGTCCAGCCCGAGGGCGACGCCGTATGCGCCGCCGCCCATGGAGATCCGGCGTCCGGCGATCGAGGCGTCCGCGATCACCGGCCAGGCGGTCGTCGCGCCGAACGGCGTGATCGTGCCGCGCTGATAGCCGGTCACCGCGCGGGCCGTTTCGGCGTCCGGCATGGAGAGCCGCGAGACTCCGAGCAGGGCGCGCAGCTTGGGCCAGGAGATCTCCGCGTCGCCGGGCACCAGCACGAAGAGGAAGTCGCCCTCGCCGCGCCGGACCACCATGGTCTTGACGATGTCGCGGGGCTGGACGCCGCGGGCGGCCGCGGCCTCGGCGAGCGAGTTCACCCGGCCGTGCCGGGTCACGGTGACGTCCAGCCCGCGTGCGCGGGCGGCTGTCACCGCGGGGGTGGCGGGCTCCTTCGCCGGGTCGGGCTCGGTTCCCGGGTCCGGGGTGGTCACCGGTTCAGGCGTGCAGGTAGCCGAGCAGGTGGTTGCGTTCGTCCATCAACTGGTCGATGCGGTGCTTGACCACGTCGCCGATGGACACCACCCCCCGCAATTCGCCCTCGACCACCACCGGCAGGTGCCGGATGCGCTGGTAGGTCATGGTGTGCGCGGTTTCCTCCAAGGTGTCGGCCAAGCCGCAGGTGTGCACGTTGGCCGTCATGATGTCGCTGACCCGCGCAGCCAGGATGCTCGCACCCTGCTTGCCGAGTCCACGGACGACGTCCCGCTCGCTCACGATCCCGTCGATGTGCAGGCCGTCGGAGGAGACGATCACCGCACCGATCCGATGTTCGCCGAGCAGCGCCACCAGTTCTTCCACCGATGCCGAAGGAGCGATCGTCACGACCCCGGCACCTTTGCCTCTGATGATGTCTTCGATCCTCATAGTCGGAAGGTACCCGTTGGACCGGGGGCAGGAAAGCGAATCGCACAACTGCCGGCCGCTAACCTCCCACGTGCTGGACGCCGGCGCGGGGGTGGTCGCGGACGTCCCGGTATCCTCGGGCTGCCGAGCCGCCCACCATGCGCTCCCCTGACCATCCAGCGCTCCCGAATGTCCGGAGGCACTGGATAGTCAGGGGAGCGCGGGGGAGGGTGCCGGCGGTTCTGGCCCCTGTTGCGGGAAGGAAGGTCATGATCGAGCCCTCGCCGATCACGCGTGCCGTGCGGGCCGGGATCGACACCGATCTGACCCATGGCGCCGTCGTGCCGCCGGTGTACCTGAGCACCACCTACACCTTCGCCGAGTTCGGCGTCCCGCGGCCCTTCGACTACGCCCGGCGCGGCAATCCGACCCGGAGCGCGCTCGCCGAGGCCGTCGCCGCACTCGAGGCCGGTGCCGGCGCGGTGATCACAGCCAGCGGCATGGGGGCGATCACCACGGTGATCTCCGCGCTGCTCAGTCCGGACGCCGTGCTGGTCGCCGCGCACGACTGCTACGGCGGCTCGTGGCGGCTGTTCGACGCGCTCGCCCGCAAGGGGAACTTCGAGCTGGTGCTGGCCGACCTGACCGACCCGGAGGTGGCCGCGGAGACGATCCGGACCCGGCGTCCGACCGTGTTGTGGCTGGAGAGCCCCTCCAACCCGCTGCTGCGCATCAGCGACATCGCCACCCTGGCCGCGCAGGGCCATCAGGTGGGCGCGACCGTCGTGGTCGACAACACCTTCTGCACCCCGCTGGGCCAGCGTCCGCTCGAACTGGGCGCCGACCTGGTGGTGCACTCGGCCACCAAGTACCTGGCCGGCCACTCCGACGTCGTCGCCGGCGCGGTGGTGGGTGCCGACGCGACGATGGTCGAGGATCTCGCCTGGTGGGCCAACTGTCTGGGGGTGACCGGGGGAGCGTTCGACTCCTATCTGGTGCTGCGCGGCCTGAGGACGCTGCACGCCCGGATGGCGATCCACGAGAGCAACGGCGCCGCGGCGGTCGAGATGCTCGGTCGGCACCCGGCGGTGGCGGCGGTGCATCACCCGAGCCTGCCCGGCCACCCGGGCCATGAACTGGCCGCCCGGCAGCAGAAGCTGTTCGGTGGCGTGGTCACCTTCGAACTGCACGGCGGCCTGGACGCCGCCAAGACTCTCCTGGAGGGACTCACCCTGTTCTGTCCGGCCGAATCGCTGGGCGGCACCGAGTCGCTGGTGTCGCATCCGGCCACGATGACGCACGCGTCCATGCCGCCGGATGTGCAGCTGGCCGCGGGGATCACGCCGGGGATGGTCCGGCTCAGCGTCGGCATCGAGCAGATCGACGACCTGCTGGCCGATCTGACGCAGGCACTGGATCTGCTGGGCTGAGGAAGGTCACACCGGACTCCGGGGATCCCGGCATGCGCCGGGATGACGGATCGTCGTCCCGGGTGGGGACCCCTGACCGGCGGGGACGCCGCGGACGGCGGCACCGGCGCGGGCGTCCGGTGGGCTCGACCGGCGGAGATCCCGGCATTCGCCGGGATGACGGATGGGCCGGGCGGGATGCCGGATGGGCCGGGGCGGGACGCCGGATGGGCCGGGCGGGATGCCGGATGGGCCGGGCG
>JAGPGQ010000048.1:15314-18083 GCA_018055925.1 Micropruina sp. | reverse complement strand
ACATCGATCATCGCCTGGGACCGGGTGGACCCCTTCGCCGGCCAGCCCTACGACGGCTGGGCGTGGCTCTGCCTGATCTGCTACCTGCTGGCCGTGCCGTGGCCGGTCGTCCTGGCGGCGGCGGCCGCCGGCTACCTCAGGCGGGGAGGCCGGGCATGAGCGACGGGGTTCCGCCCGCCCGATCGCTCCTCAGAAGGCCATACGCCCGGGTATCGGAGTCGTCGCCGGTCACGAGATCGTCGCCGTCGGTATCGGTGAAGGGCCGCAAGAGGAGGCGTTCGGTCTCCGGGTTCGGAGTCGGGAAGGGCATCACGTCATCGTTGCGGGAGGGGTCCGGAATGAGGCGAACGGGCCGCGCAGGGCTGCCCACTGCAGGAGCATGATGGTCTTGCCATCCACGATCCGCCCATCCCCGGTCATCGTGAGCGCCTCGCCGAAGTCGAGTTCCAGCACCTCGATGTCCTCACCCTCCTCGGCGACCCCTCCGCCGTTGCCGGTGCGGCTCGCCGGGGTGTAAGCGGCAGCGAAGAAGTGCAGCCGCTCGGTCACCGAGCCGGGACTCATGTACGCGTCGAAGACGTGGTCGATCCGGATGAGGCTGACGCCGAGTTCCTCGGCGCTCTCCCGACGGATGGCGGTGAGGGGGTCGTCGGCATCGAGGAGTCCGGCCGCCGCTTCGATGAGCAGCCCGTCGGAGTGATCGTTCACGTAGGCCGGAAACCGGAACTGCCGGGTCAGGAGGACGGTGCGCCGGTCGAGGTCGTAGGGAAGAATCACGGCGCCGTTGCCGCGGTCGTAGGTCTCTCGCTGTTGGCGTTCCCAGCGTCCGTCTCGTCGTCGGTAGTCGAAGGAGGTGCGCCGGAGTACGTGCCAGCCCTGCGAGGTCAGTTCGACACCCCGGATCACGACATCCGGATTGCGGGTCAGCCCCCGTCCCGCGCGATCGAGGCCGGTGCGTCCGCGGTGATCGGGGACGTCGATGCCGGGCTGCCGGCTCATGCGATCGGGGTTTCGGAGTTCATCACACGGTCACCATACATGCAATAATGAGGATAAATAGGAAGGAATGCGGATGCTAGTGGGAGAACGTCGGGCGCACTTGCTGCGTCGGCTCAAGGAAACAGGCAAGATCGTGGCCAAGGATGTCGCCGTCGACCTGGGCATCTCAGAGGACAGCATTCGCCGTGACCTGCGTGACCTGGCCGCGGAGGGGTTGTGTCAGCGCGTCTACGGTGGTGCGCTGCCCGCCTCACCCGCCATCGTCGACTACGCCGCCCGCCAGGCCGTCGAGCCGGACGGCAAACGCGCCGTGGCCGCGACTGCGGCGGCTCTGGTCCGCCCCGGAGGAACGCTCATCCTCGATGGGGGCACCACGGCCCTCGCGGTCGCGGAGATGCTTCCGAAGGAACTGGAGTGCACCGTCATCACGAACAGCCCGATGATCGCATCGGCACTCGTGCGGCATCCCAGTGCCGATCTCTTTCTGCTGGGTGGCCGGGTCTTCAAGCATTCCGCCGTCGCCTGCGGCGCCGCCGCCGTCGAGGCCGCCCAGAACGTCTCGGCCGATCTCTGCTTCATCGGCGTCACGGGAGTTCACCCGGAGGCCGGGCTCACTACGGGGGACGCCGAGGACGCCGCGATGAAGCGAGCCCTCGCGGCGCGCGCGGCCGAGACCTACGTACTCGCCTCATCGGAGAAGATCGGCACGGCCTCGCCCTACCGCGTCCTGCGCTGGGAACAGGTCTCCGGCGTGATCACCGATGCCGATCCGACCGATGCCGCCATCGAGGGGTTGGCGGCCCGGGGCGTCGAGATCCTGTATGCCACCGGACGTGGTAGCTAGTGCCGCGGCCACCAACCTTCGCCCGCTGCGCGACGCCCGGACGGCGCCTCGCTGCGTCCTCCTCACTCGCCATACGACTCGCTGGGAGCCGGCATGTGACTAGGGTCGAGCCTGCTCAGGCTCCGGCCTCTCCGCGGATGACGTCCAGCCCTTCCCGGTACGAGGTGACGGCGAAGCGAGGGAAGCGGGTCATGAACTTGGTGGCATCGAAGACGTTGTCGTGGGCGTACCGGGGTAACAGCTCCCGAATCTCCCGGGCCTGCGGCGAAACCACGCCGGCCAGGTTCAGCGCCCACCTCGGGATCACCGTGGATCTCGGATCCGCGCCGAACGCCTCGGCGGCCATGGTGACGAACTCCCGGTAGGTGGGCCGATCGGTGTCGACCGGGAGGTGCCAGGTCTGCCCGTAGGCGTCGGGGGCGTTGCCGAGGGTCGCGAGCGCGCGGCTCGCGTCGGGCGTCCAGATGAGGGTGCGGAGCCGATCGTCCCGGACCGGGACGAGCGCCCGGCGTCCCTGCTTCAGCCGGTCGATGACCAGCGCGTTGGTGAAGCCCTGCGTGCGACCGGGTCCGTAGAACTCCGGTGCTCGGCCGATCAGCACGGGGATGTCGCCCCGCGCCATCTCCTCCAGCACCATGGTCGCCATCGCGGCCCGGACCCGGCCCTTGCGTCTCCCACCTGCGCGCAGGCCGTCTCCGAATGGACGAGGTTTCGCCGACACGCTATGTTTACGGTGCTTACATCACGGTAGAGGGAGAAGTGAGCGGTGTCAACATCGGAGCGGGCGTATCACCACGGAGATCTGCGCGCGGCCCTCGTGGCGAGCGCGATCGAGATGCTGGAGGGCGGCGAGGCCTACTCGATGCGCGCGGTGGCCCGCCGCGCGGGAGTCTCGCCCACGGCGCCGTACCGACACTTCCCGGACC
>JAGPGQ010000048.1:0-15214 GCA_018055925.1 Micropruina sp. | reverse complement strand
GATCTGCGCGCGGCCCTCGTGGCGAGCGCGATCGAGATGCTGGAGGGCGGCGAGGCCTACTCGATGCGCGCGGTGGCCCGCCGCGCGGGAGTCTCGCCCACGGCGCCGTACCGACACTTCCCGGACCGCGGCGCCCTCGACTCGGCGGTCGCGGTCGAGGGGTTCAAGGACCTCCGGGTCGCGCTCGAGCGAGGCCTGGAGGCGGCCGCCGGGGCGGCCCGTCCGGGTGACGTGCTCGCGGAGCTCGGCGTCGCGTACGTGGGCTTCGCGCTGCGCCGACCGGCGGTGTTCCGCCTGATGTTCGGCAATGAGTGCGACGACGCGACCAGCGACCGCGTCCAGGCGTCCCAGGCGCTGCACGCCATGCTGAACGACGTGCTCGCGCGCCTCTTTCCCGGGCGGGCGTCGACGGAGCTCGCCATCGCCCTGTGGAGCCTCGCCCATGGGCTCGCCTTCCTGCATCTGGACGGCAAGTACCGGCCTGGGCCCGCCGAGGAGGTCGTCGCGCGGGTCCGTGCCGCCGTCGCGGCGATCCTCGCCGTGGGGCGGCAGTAAGGGGTTTCCCTCGGGCATTTCCCCTGCTCGAGGCCTGACCTGCCGGCTCGGGAGCGCAGGCACCACGTCCCGTCCAACCCGCGAACGAAGCGAGACTCATCTCATGACCAGACGCATCCTGCACGTCGTCACCAACGTCGGCCACTACGACGATCCGTCCCACACCACGGGGCTGTGGCTGTCCGAACTCGTGCACGCTTGGGAGGTGTTCGAGGAGCGCGGGTTCGAGCAGGCGATCGTGAGCCCGCGCGGCGGGAGATCGCCGCTGGAGCCGCGTTCGCTGATGTTCCCGACCTACGACAGGGCCGCGAAGGCCTGGCGCGCCGACCCCGAACGGATGGCGCTGCTGGAGAGCACGCTCAGCCCCGACGAGATCGACCCGGACGACTACGCCGCGATCTACTTCACCGGCGGCCACGCCGTCATGTACGACTTCCCCGACAGCGAAGGCCTGCAACGCATCACCCGCGAGATCTGGGAACGCGGCGGCGTCGTGTCCTCGGTCTGCCACGGGTACTGCGGGCTGCTCAACACGACGCTCTCCGACGGCTCCCTCCTGGTCGCCGGGCGGAAGGTCACCGGCTTCGCCTGGCAGGAGGAGGTCCTCGCCCGAGTCGACAAGCTCGTCCCCTACAACGCCGAGGAAGAGATGAAAAGGCGCGGCGCGCGCTACCAGAAGGCGAAGTTGCCGTTCGTCCCCTATGCGTTGACCGACGGCAGGCTCGTCACCGGCCAGAACCCGGGCTCCGCCAAGAAGACGGCGCGGCAGGTCGTCGCGCTGCTGTAGGACCGGGCGCGAGGGCCGTCGAACACCGTGGCGCGCCACCGGGTCCACGAGCGTGCGGTGCCGGCGGGTCGACTCTCTCGTCACTCGAGCGGCCGGCACGTCCGGCTCGGGACGCACTCTCGGGAATGCGCGTTCGTGGCGGATCTGGTTCACTGACGTCCGTTGTGCACTACGTCGATCATGAGCCCGGTGGGTGGTTCCTCCTCGAAGAACAGGGGGTGCTCTACCTGGATGCCCGCTACAGCTACAGCGCCCTGATCGACGATTCCGCGCTCCTCCGGCTCGCCGTAGCCGAGGTCGAGGCCTACCGTTCCGGAGGTCACGCCTATCTGACCGACCTGGCAGCCCGCATCCACGCCAGTGCCCCGTACCGAGCGGAGTCCCGCTACTTCCCGAGGGACCTGTACCGCGGACCGCAGGGCGCGCACTACCGCGAAACGGTCGCCGGCGCGGTCGCCGGTCGGACCTGGGCCGACGAACAACGCCGGACGACCTGAGCCGGGCGAGCCGCGGCCTCGGTCATGAACGAGGCGGTGCGGGCCGCGCCACGCACGGGATGCTGTGCCGTTCAAACGCCCGGGCCACATGATGACTGCCGTCTCATCGGAGCCGAAGGCCGGACGATGCAACTCCGACAATTCTCGGACATCGATTGGTGGGGACGTCCGAAACTGCAACGACACTTCTACGCGACTTGGAGCGGCGTGATCGCTGCTATCTGCTCGGCCACACGATCTTGGGCAAGTTCCAGCTCGTACCGTGTCTGCAGATTGAGCCAGAACTGCGCCTCCACGCCAAAGTACCGTCCTAAGCGCAGCGCGGTGTCAGCCGTAATGGCCCGCTTGCCGTGCACGATCTCGTTGAT
Source organism: Micropruina sp. (assembly GCA_018055925.1). Taxonomy (GTDB): domain Bacteria; phylum Actinomycetota; class Actinomycetes; order Propionibacteriales; family Propionibacteriaceae; genus Micropruina. Next base: position 13,007 of record JAGPGQ010000048.1, on the reverse strand, counting down.
CCGACGCGGCGGCACACCGATCGACACAGCGAGCTTGTTCTGCGTGATGCCAAACCCCTCGATGAAGTCCTCCATCAGGACCTCACCCGGATGAATCGGTGGGTACAGTTTCTCGGTCATCATCCCTCCTCAGTGGTAATCGGTGATCTCAACGTCCTCAGCACCGGCATCTGTCCAGCGGAAGCAGATGCGCCACTGATCGTTAATGCGTATGCTGTGTTGACCCGCTCGGTCACCTTTGAGCGCTTCCAATCGGTTACCCGGTGGAACACGCAACGCATTCAGCGTCATCGCGGCGTCCAACAGATGCAACTTCCTGTTCGCTGTTTTATGAATCCGTGGATCGAGCCGCTTCGCCGGTTCGCGACGCCACACGCGCTCGGTGTCACGATCCGCGAACGACCTAATCACACGACCACTCTAGCAAGCTTAACGCGGTGCGTCAATAACGCTACACGTTAAATCTGAACTCGACGACGTTTTCGATGGATATAGCCATCTGCCTGATGCCGGTCAGCGCAGTGCAAGCGTCTCCACCGGTTGTCCCGTGATGCCCGCAATCAGGTCGAAATCCTTGTCCACGGCCAATACCGTCAGGCCTGCCTTCTCCGCAGTGGCGGCGATGAGGAGATCCGGGATGGATGGCGCGCGGTGCTGGCCACGGTCGGCGAGCAGCATCTGCACCTCCCACGCACGATCCTCCATCGAAGGCGTCAGCCGTTCGATCGGCATCAGCGACAGCGGAGGCTCCGCGAAGATCATCCGCCCGTCCTCCCCGGTACGCACCGAGAATCCGACCTCAAGCCTGGTGATCGTCGAGACACGCACGAGACCGCGCTCGATACGAGAGTTCCAGATTTCGGAATCCGACGCATGCCCCAGCAGCATCCGCACGTACGCAGACTTGTCGATGAGCCAGCCCGTCACCGCCATGCGTCGGCCATGATGTCGGGGTCCGCGAGGTCAGCAAGAACCTCGGCCGACCTCCTCCAGTTCTCTTCAGTGATCTTTACCGCCGGGCGGGTGGCATCGACCTCGAGCTGGCGACGCAGGTACTCGTTGCGAGAGAGGCCCAGTTCTTCGGCACTCCGGTCGATCCGAGCAACAGCCTCGTCACTAAGTCCACGAATCAGCACATTCGCCACCACAGTCACCTCCACGATCGAGTGATATCATGATATCACACGGGCCTGTTCGGCCGTGGTTACACGTTGAACCGGAACTCGACCACGTCTCCGTCCGCCATCACGTAGTCCTTGCCCTCCAGCCGGACCTTGCCGGCCGCCTTAGCCTGCTGCATGCCGCCCAGTCGGACGAGGTCGTCGAACGAGACCACCTCGGCCTTGATGAAGCCCTTCTGGAAGTCGGTGTGGATCACCCCAGCCGCCTCGGGAGCGGTGGCGCCGGTGCGGATCGTCCAGGCCCTGGCCTCCTTCGGTCCCGCGGTCAGGTAGCTCTGCAGGCCGAGGGTGGCGTAGCCGACCCGCGCCAGCACGTCCAGGCCGGGCTCGCCGATGCCCATCTCCTCCAGGAACTCGCGGGCCTCGTCCGGCTCCATCTCGACCAGTTCGGATTCGATCTTGGCGTCCAGGAAGATCGCCTCGGCGGGGGCGACCAGTTCGCGCATCCGGTCCAGCAGCGCGGTGTCGGTCAGCTCGTCGGAGTCGCAGTTGAACACGTACAGGTACGGCTTGGCGGTCAGTAGGAACAGCTCCCGTAGCGGCGCCAGGTCGAGCCCGGCGGCCTGGACGCCGCGCCCCGAGTCGAGCACCTCGTGCGCGGCCTGCGCCGCCTCCAGGACGCTGCGGCGGTCCTTGTTCAGCCGGGCCTCCTTCTCCAGCCGGGGGAGGGCCTTCTCGATGGTCTGCAGGTCGGCCAGGATCAGCTCGGTGGCGATGGTGTCGATGTCGCTCGCCGGGTTCACCTGGCCGTCGACATGGGTGACGTCGGGGTCGCGGAACACCCGCGTCACCTGGCAGATCGCGTCCGCCTCGCGGATGTTCGCCAGGAACGCGTTGCCCATGCCCTCGCCCTGCGAGGCGCCCTTCACGATGCCCGCGATGTCGACGAACGACACCGTCGCCGGGACGATCCGTTCCGAGCCGAAGATCTTCGCCAGCACGGGTAGCCGCCCGTCCGGGACGCCGACCACACCCACGTTGGGTTCGATGGTCGCGAACGGGTAGTTCGCGGCCAGCACGTCGTTGCGGGTGAGCGCGTTGAACAGGGTGGACTTGCCCGCGTTGGGCAGCCCGACGATGCCGATTGTCAAAGCCACGCCGACGATCCTAGGGGCGACGCCGCCGGCGTCCGAACGGCGCCCGGACTGCGTGCGAGGGCGGGACGATCGCGCGATCGGTGCCTACTGTCGGGAAACGCCGGATGCTGTCATGAAATAACCCGACATCGGTCGCCGAACCCGAAAGCAGATAGCGATCGCGCGATCGGTCGGGCCGCCGGCGCACTCCGTCCGGCCGTCCTGGACACCGCCGGATCCGCGGCGAATACTGGAGTGCATGGGCAGGACGGCTGCCGCCATCGGATCGATGGTCTTCTTCGTCGTGGCGCCGGGCATGGTGGCCTCTCTCGCCCCGTTCCTGCTGGCCCGGGGGGAGCCGGAGGCGTGGCGGCTGGATCCGCCGGTGGTGAAGTGGGCCGGGTTTGCGGTCGGCGTCCTGGGCACGGTCGCCCTGATCGAGTGTTTCGCCCGCTTCGCGCTGAAGGGCCTCGGCACCCCCGCGCCGATCGCCCCGACCGAACACCTCGTCGTCACCGGGCTCTACCGGCACGTCCGCAACCCGATGTACGTCGCCGTCGTGGCGATCATCCTCGGGCAGGCGTTGTGGTTCGCGAGCACCGCCGTCCTGGTCTATGCGGTGGTGGTCTGGGCCGCCTTCACCGCCTTCGTCATGCTGTACGAGGAGCCCACGCTCACCCGCACCTTCGGTGAGGAATACCTCACCTACCGGGCCAACGTCGGCCGATGGATCCCTCGTGTGACGCCGTGGAAGGCGCCGCCGACGGCCTGATCGCCCGTCGGACTGCTGCGGAAGGCGTAGCCGGACGGGTGTGGCCGGGCGGCCGAGACCCTCCCGCCGGGCGTGCCCAGCGGTCGCCCACCGGCCTCAACCCTCCAGGCGGTTGGTCAGGCGTTCCCGGACCGGCGGCCATTCGTCGGCCAGCAGGCTGTACATCACCGTGTCGCGGACGGTCCCGTCCCGGCGCTGCGCGTGGTGCCGCAGCACCCCGTCCCGGCGGGCGCCGAGGCGTTCGATCGCCCGCCGGCTGGCGTGGTTCTCGTGGTCGGTGCGCCAGCCGACCACGCCGGCGTCCAGCGTCTCGAACGCGTGCGTGAGCAGCAGCAGTTTGCAGGCCGTGTTCACATGGGTGCGTTGCGCGCTGCGGCCGTACCAGGTGTAGCCGATTTCGACCCGTCTGGCCGACTCGATGATGTCGTGGTAGCTGGTGCTGCCGAGCACCAGGCCGGTGGCGTCGTCCAGCACCGCGAACGGCTGCCGGACCGGATCCGCCAGGGCCGTGGCGATGTAGCTCGCCTCCTCGCCTGGGGCGGGGACGCTGGTCACCCGCAGCGTCCACAGCTCGCCGTCGGCGGCCGCGGCCGCCAGGCCGGCGGCATGCGCCGGCCGCAACGGCTCCAGCCGCACCCCCCAACCGGTCAGCGTGACCGGCGCCACCCAGGGCTGGCTCAACGATCCGCCAGCGGCACGTACGGCCGTCGCGCCGGGCCGGTGTAGATCTGCTTCGGCCGGATGATCCGCTGATCGGGGTCGGTCACCTGCTCGGTCCAGTGCGCGATCCAGCCGGCCGTCCGGGGCACCGCGAACAGCACGGTGAACATCTCGCTGGGGAAGTTCAACGCCTCGTAGATGAGACCCGAATAGAAGTCCACATTCGGGTACAGCTTGCGCGAGACGAAATAGTCGTCGTTGAGGGCGATCTTCTCCAACTCGACGGCGATCGTCAGCAGCGGATTCATGCCGCGCACCTCGAAGACGTCGTCGACCGCCTTCTTGATCACCTTGGCGCGCGGATCGTAATTCTTGTACACCCGGTGGCCGAAGCCCATCAGGCGGCCCTTGCCGTTCTTGACGCCCTCGATGAACTCGGGCACCCGGTCGAGCGAACCGATCTCGCGCAGCATCCGCAGCACCGCCTCGTTGGCGCCGCCGTGCAGCGGCCCGAACAGTGCGCCGACCCCGGCGGCCACCGACGTGTACACGTCGTTGCCGGACGACGCGACCGTGCGGACGGCCGTGGTCGAGCAGTTCTGCTCGTGGTCGGCGTGCAGGATGAACAGCACCTCGAGGGCCCGGACCAGCCGTGGATCGGCTTGCCACACCCGTTGCTGCGACTGGAACAGCATCGCCAGGAAGTTGTCGACGTAGCTCAGCTCGTCGCTGGGGTAGACCCGGTGCCGCCCGATCGACTGCCGGAACGTCGCCGCGGCCAGCGTCGGCATCTTGCCCAGCAACCGGAACGCGTTCAGTTCCCGCGCCTCCGGATCAGCCAGCCGCCGCGACGACGGGTAGAAGGTCATCTGGGACACCACGCCGGCCATCAGCTTGGCCATCGGATGGGCGTCGTAGCGGAACGACTTGATGATGTCGTACACATTCTCGTGGACGAGCCGGTGACGGTTGACCTGGAAGGTCCATTCGTCCAATTCCGCTTCGGTCGGCAGGTCCCCGTTCGCGAGCAGGTAGGCCACCTCGAGAAAGGTGGAATGCTCGGCGAGTTCCTCGATCGGGTATCCCCGGTGCTCCAGGATTCCCGCCTCGCCGTCGATGTAGGTGATCGCGCTGCGGCAGGCAGCAGTATTGACGAATCCGGGATCGTAGGAGGCGAGCCCTCCCCGGTCCGTCTCGATGACCGATAACTCGGTCGCGCGGATCGTGCCCTCGGTGATCGGCAGGTCACCGGTGACGCCACCGGAGCTGATGCGCAGCGTGTCGTCCATGCTCGCACCCTATGTAGTAGTACCAACCGGGACCGGGGTCGCACGCAGACTGAGACCGGCTCGGCCGGCCGGACGGGAGGCGTCCGGGGGTTAGGCTCGCAGGCAGGCCAGGGCAGGGGGACGGCATGGAGATGGTGTTCGAGCGCGGCCCGGCTCGGGTCGATCCGAAGGATCGCGCCCAACTCGCCGAGTCGCCCGTGTCGGCGCGGCGGGTGCTGGGACTGTTCGCCGGCGACCACGGCCGGCTGGTGGTGCTGACCCTGACCATCGTGGCCACGTCCGTCGCCGGGCTCGCCCAGCCGTTCCTGGTGCGCGAGGTGATCGACGTCGCGCTGCCCGGGCGGGACACCACCCTGCTGATCTGGTGCGTCGCCGGCATGGTCGCGGTCGCCGCCGTCACCGGACTGCTCGGCGTCGCCCAGACGTGGCTGGCGACCGCGGTCGGGCAACGGGTGATGCACCGGCTGCGGCTGGGCGTCTTCGAACACCTGCAGGCGCTGTCGCTGGACTTCTTCAAGCGCACCCGGGGCGGCGAGGTGCAGTCGCGGCTGACCAACGACATCGCCGGGCTGCAGTCGGTGATCACCTCGACCGCAACCTCGGTGGCGTCCAACCTGACCATGACCGTGGCCACCGGGGCCGCGATGCTGGCGCTCAGCTGGCAATTGACCCTGCTGACGGCGCTGGTGCTGCCGCCGGCCATCTGGACGACCCGCCGGGTGGCCCTGATCCGCCGCGACCTCACCGCGCGGCGGCAGCGGGCGCTGGCCGACCTGCAGAACGAGGTGCAGGAGTCGATGGGGATCAACGGAGCCATCCTGAACCGCACCCTGGGCCTGGCCGGCCCGCGCTCGGCCGAGTTCGCCGCCACCTCGGACGAACTGGTCGGCCTCGAGTTGCGCTCCCAGTTGGCCGGACGCTGGCGGATGGCGACCATGCAGATCGTGTTCGCCGCCATCCCGGCGCTGATCTACCTGGCGGCCGGATTCCCCGCACTGACCCCCGGCCTCACCATCGGCACCCTGATCGCCTTCACCACCCTGCAGGTGGCGATCTTCCGGCCGATCATGGGGCTGCTCAACATCGGCGCCCAGTGGGTGGCGTCGATGGCGCTGCTGAGCCGCATCTTCGGCTACCTGGACCTGCCGGTCGGGGTGCCCGAACCGGAGCACCCGGTCGCGCTCGACCCCGACCGGGTGCAGGGCGAGGTCCGGTTCGAGGACGTCCGGTTCCGCTACCCGGACGGTGACCGCGACGTGCTCGCCGGCATCGACCTGACCATTCCCGCCGGCGGCTCGCTCGGCGTGGTCGGCGAGACCGGCTCGGGCAAGTCGACGCTGGCCGCGCTGCTGGTCCGGCTCGACGACCCGACGCAGGGCCGGCTCACCATCGACGGCATCGACCTGCGCGACATCGCCGCGGCCGACCGCAGCCGGATCGTCGGGGTGGTCTCGCAGGAGACCTACCTGGTGCACGACACCATCCGGGCGAACCTGTTGCTGGCGCGTCCCGAGGCCACCGACGAGGACCTCTGGCAGGTGCTCCGGGCCACCCGGATCGCCGACCTGGTCCGGGAGTTGCCCGAGGGGCTGGACACCGTCGTCGGGGCTCGCGGTCACCGGTTCTCGGGCGGCGAGCGGCAACGACTGGCGATCGCCCGCACCCTGCTCCGCAATCCGCGCGTGCTCGTCCTGGACGAGGCCACCAGCGCCCTCGACAACGACACCGAACGCGAGGTGCAGGCCGCGCTGGACGTGCTGGCCCGGGGCCGCACCACCCTGACCATCGCGCACCGGCTGTCGACCCTCGCCGACGCCGACCGGATCGCGGTGCTCGACCGCGGCCGGATCGTCGAGCAGGGCACCGAGGCCGATCTGCGCCGGGCCGGCGGACACTACGCGCGACTCCTCGGCTGAGCCCTGGTCGCGTTCTACGATGAGCCAATGTTGATCGTCACCACCAACGACATTCCCGGTTACCGCATCGAGGCCGTGTTCGGCGAAGTCATGGGCATGACCGTGCGCTCGGCCAATATCGGCGCCAACTTCGTCGCCAGCTTCCGGTCGCTGGGCGGTGGCGAGGTGAACGAGTACACCCAACTGGTCTACGAGTCGCGCCAGCAGGTCATGCAGCGCATGTGGGAGCAGGCGATGCAGCGCGGGGCCAACGCGATCGTCGCCTGCCGGTTCGACAACGGCGACATCGCCGCCAACTTCTCCGAGGTGTGCTGCTACGGCACCGCGGTGGCCGTCGTCCCGATCCCCGAGGGCGAACCGGGCGCCACCCCGCAATCCATCGCCGACGCGAAGGCCCGCGCCCAGCAACCACGGTGACGGCATGCGCAGCCTGCGCGGTGCGCCCGACCTGACCCTGTCGCCAGGCCATTGGGTCCGCCGCGACCTGATCGCCTGGCCGGTCGACGCCGTCCCCGCCGGGATCGACCCGCACGGCCTGGACGTCCGGCTGCACTGGTCGGCCGACGGCGGCATCGACCCGGCCGCCCGCGAACCCGTCGCCTGGCCCACCGCCGAACTCGGGCACCAGCCGGACGGGCTGCCGCCGGAGATCCTCCAGGAGCGTCCGCACCTGCGCGGCTACCTGGCCTTCCAGGTGCCCGCCGAGGTCGCCGAACGGGCCGGTGAGATCGTCTGCGGGCAGGTGGTGCTGAGCCTGCACCACCCGTCCGGGCGGCTGGTGAACGCCGGTTCGCTGCAGATCCCCGGCGTGCTGGACGACGTGTACGCCGAGGCGGTGCACGCCCGGCTCGGCGTGACCTGGCGCGACGGCGTCCCCACCCTGCGGCTGTGGGCCCCGACCGCGCGCCAGGTCCGGCTCGAACTGTGGCCGGCCGGCGAGAACCTGCACGCACCGCCGGAGGTGCTGCCGGCCGGCCGCGAACCCGACGGTTGCTGGGCGCTCACCGGCACCGACGAATGGCGGCTGGCCCGCTACCGCTGGGAGGTGACCGTCTACGCGCCGGCCGGACGCCGGGTGGTCAGCAACCGGGTCACCGATCCGTACGCGCAGTCGCTCACCGTCAACTCGACGCACGCGGTGATCGTCGACCTGGACGAGCCGGACCTGCAGCCGGCGCAGTGGCGCGACACCCCGCCGCCCCCACTGCGGCACGCCGTCGACCAGGTGATCTACGAACTGCACGTGCGGGACTTCTCGATCAGCGACAAGAGCGTCCCCGAGGACGAGCGGGGCAGCTTCCTGGCGTTCACCCGCGACAGCCTCGGCACCCGCCACCTGCGCCGGCTCGCCGAGGCCGGGTTGAACACCGTCCAGCTGCTCCCGGTGTTCGACAACGCCACCGTCGAGGAGGCCCGCGACCGGCAGCAGGGTCCGGTGAAATCCGATCTGCGGGCGCTGCCGCCGGACAGCCCCCAGCAGCAGCGGCTGATCGCGCTCACCGTGGCCAACAGCCCGTACAACTGGGGCTACGACCCGTGGCACTACCAGGCGGTCGAGGGCTCCTACTGCTCCAGCCTGGCCAGCGCCGAGGGTTCCGGACGGGTGCACGAGTTCCGGGCCATGATCGGCGCCCTGCACGCCATGGGGCTGCGGGTGGTGCTCGACCAGGTGTTCAACCACACCGCCAGCTTCGGCCAGAACACCAAGTCGGTGCTCGACCGGATCGTCCCGGGCTACTATCACCGCTTGTCACCACTCGGTCTGACGGAGCATTCGACGTGCTGCCCGAACGTCGCCACCGAGCACGCGATGGCACAGAAGCTGATGGTCGACTCGGTGGTGCTGTGGGCCCGCGAGTACCGGGTCGACGGGTTCCGATTCGACCTGATGGGGCATCACAGCCGGGCCAACATGCTCGCCGTCCGGGCGGCGCTGGACGCGCTCACCCCGGAAGCCGACGGCGTCGACGGAGGGGCGGTCACCCTGTACGGCGAGGGCTGGAACTTCGGCGAGGTCGCCGACGACGCCCGGTTCGTCCAGGCCCGGCAGGGCAACCTGGCCGGCACCGGCATCGGCACCTTCAACGACCGGCTGCGGGACGCCGTCCGAGGCGGCGGGCCGTTCGACCACGATCCGCGCCGGCAGGGTTTCGGCACCGGCCTGTTCGCGACGTCCAACGACGCCGCGGTCAACGGCGACGGCTACCGGCAGCGCGACCAGCTGCTGGTCGACACCGACCTGATCCAGCTGGGGCTGACCGGGAACCTGCGCGACTTCTGGCTGCCGTCCAACGGCCGGCGGCTGTTCGTCCGGGGCGACGAGCTGGAATACCACGCCGGCCCGGCCGGGTACGCCGCCGAGCCCGACGAGGTGATCAGCTACGTCGACGCGCACGACAACGAGACCCTGTTCGACGCGCTCACCATGAAGCTCCCGGCCGAGACGCCGATGGCCGACCGGATCCGGATGAACACCCTCTGCCTGGCCCTGGCCACCCTCGGGCAGGGGCCGGTGATGTGGCACGCCGGTACCGACATCCTGCGCAGCAAGAGCCTGGACCGGAACTCGTACAACTCCGGCGACTGGTTCAACTTCCTGGACTGGACGATGACCGACAACGGGTTCGGCGCCGGGCTGCCGCCCGAGGTCGACAACGGGCCGAAGTGGGACTTCTTCCGTCCGTTCCTGGCCGATCTCGCGCTCAAGCCTTCCCCGGACGACATCGCCGAGGCGCACGCCCAGGCGCTCGACCTGCTGCGGCTGCGGGCCTCGTCCGTGCTGTTCCGGCTGGCCTCGGGGCACGCGATCCGCACCAAGCTGACCTTCCCGGTGTCGAACACCGTCCACCAGCTGCCCGGGGTGATCGCGATGCGGATCGACGACCGGGTGGGCGAACCCAGCCAGGACGACTGGGCGCAGCTGGTCACGGTGTTCAACGCGACGCCGCTGCCGGTGCGGCTCGCCGTCCCGGGCTTGGACGCCGCCCACCGGCTGCATCCGGTGCAGGCCGACGGGCACGATCCGGTGGTCAAGCAGGCGCGGGTGGACGGGACCTGGGCGTGCGTCCCGGCCCGGACGCAGGCCACCTTCGTCCGCCGCTGGTGAACGGGCGGTGCGATAGCCTCGCGCGCATGTTCCTGCCCGTGCGGATCCGTTCGGTGGGAAGCCACACACCGGCGCTGACGGTCGATTCGGCCGATCTGGACGCCCGGTTCGGACGGCCGCCCGGCACCACGCTGGCCCGCTCCGGGGTGCGCGAACGCCGCTGGATCGGGCCGGACGAGAGCACCCTCAGCATGACCTGCTCGGCGCTCTCCGGGGCACTGGAGGCCGGCCGGCTGGGCGTCGACGACCTGGACGCGCTGATCGTGGCCGGGGTGGCCCCCGAACAGCCGATGCCGACCACCGCGATCCTGGCCGCCGCCGGCCTCGGCGCCGCCGACGGCTCGCTGGAGGCGTTCGACCTGAACGCGTCCTGCCTGGGCTTCCTGACCGCGCTGCAGCAGGCGGCGTTCGGGATCGCGTCCGGACGCTGGCGGCGGGTCGCCATCGCGGCCGCCGACATCGCCTCCAAGGGCCTCAACCACGACGACCTCGAGTCGAGCGCGCTGTTCGGGGACGGGGCCGCCGCGGTGATCGTGGAGGCGGCACCGGCCGAGCCCGCCTCGCCCGTCGAGCCGGTCGCGAGCCCTCCCCGGCCGCCCGAGATCCTCGCGCTGCGGCTGCGCAGCTACCCGAGCGCGGCGGGGCTGTGCCGGATCCCGGCCGGCGGCACCCGCTGGAACGCGATGACACCGCCCCCCGATCCCGGGGCGTACCTGTTCGCCATGGACGGGCTCGGCATGATGAAGCTGGTCGCCCGCGAGATGCCCGGTTTCCTGGCCGGGGTGCTGGCGGACGCCGGAGTGGGCCTGGACGACATCGACGTGGTGGTGCCGCACCAGGCCAGCGGCCTGGGGCTGCGGTTCCTGCGGGAACGGCTCGGGGTGCGGGCCGAGACCGTGGTGGACATCCTCGGTGACCGCGGGAATCAGGTGTCGGCGTCCATGCCGACGGCGCTGGCGCAGGCGGTCGAGAGCGGACGGCTGCGGCGAGGTGACCTGTGCCTGCTGATCGGTACCGGGGCCGGCCTGGTGTTCGGCGGAGCGGTGCTGCGCTACTGAGGAGCGCCGATCGGAATCCGCGGTCGTCGGTTCAACTGTGACGAAACCCCTAGCCGGAAGGGTGTCGATCGGCTCGTCCAGCGGAAGGCCGGGGTGGGCCGGCGGTGCCGCGGTTCCGGCACCATGGCATTCTGACCGACGGCATGCCGATGGGCGAACCAGGCGGGGGAGGGTCGATGGACGGATTCGAGGTGCTCCTCGCCGGGCACTGCGTGCAGCTGGAGCGGCTCGTGCGGCGCGGCGGGTCCTGGCGTCCGATCGAGTTCCCCTCGGCGGTCGCCGTGATCCCGCACCCCGACGGCGGCGTGGCCCTGTTCGACACCGGCTACGCGCCGCGCTTCCACGCCGCGACGGCACGGTTGCCGTACCGGCTGTACGCGGTGCTGCTGCCGGTGACCTGCACCGAAGCCGACAGCGCCGTGGCGCAACTGGGCAGGCGGGGCATCGCACCCGAGCAGGTGCGGCTGATCGTGCTCTCGCACCTGCACGGCGATCACGTCGCCGGGCTGCGCGACTTCCCCGAGGCCCGCGTTGTGGTCGGCGACGGCGCCCTGGCGCCGGGCTGGCGGCACCGGTCCGCCTGGGCCGACACCCGGCACGGCTTCGTGCCGGCGCTGCTGCCGGACGACATCGACCGGCGCCGGCTGCCCCTGAGCGACCTGCCGGTGGGTCCCACCGGGCTCGGCGGCCGGCTGCGCAACGGCCACGACCTGTTCGGCGACCGCTCCGCCTTCGTGCTGCCGCTGCCCGGCCACACCGACGGGCATCTCGGCTTGTGGCTGCCGCATGCGGGCGAGGGCGGCGTCCTGCTGGTCGGGGACGCCGTCTGGAACGAGCGTGCCTTCACCCACGCCGAACTGCCGCTGCCGCCGCTGCGCGGCGACCGGGTCCGGTACGAACGGACGGTGGCCGAACTGGCCCGGCTGCACCGCGCACGACCCGAGGTGCTGATCGTGCCGTCGCACTGCACCCGCAGCATCGAGCGGGCCCGGGCGGTGCCGCGTGACTGACCGGCTACGGGTGCTGGCGGTGCTGCTGGGCACCCGCTGGCGGCGATTCCGCAGCACGTCCGCCCTGGAGCGGCACCAGCGCCGCCGGCTGCGGGCCGTGCTCCGCCGGGCGCGGCGGAGGTTCGGCTTCTACGCCGGGGTCACCGGCGATCGGCTGGACGATTTCCCGGTGATCGACAAGGCCACCTGGCTGGAGCACTTCGACGGCCTCAACGACCGCGGGCTCGGCCTGGACGAATGCCTGGCCGCGGCCCGGACGGCCGAGGCGGGGCGCAGCTTCGACGCCACCCTGAACGGGGTCAGTGTCGGACTGTCGTCGGGAACCTCGGGACGCCAAGGGGTCTTCCTGACCTCGCCCGGGGAACGGGCGCGCTGGGCCGGGACCGTGCTGGCCCGGGCGCTGCCCAGCCTGACGGAACACACCCGGATCGCGCTCGTGCTGCGCTCCGGCGGCCCGCTCTACGACACGGTGGGCGGCGGCCGGATCAGCTTCGACTACGTCGACCTGGCCCTGGGACCGGACGCGATCGCCGAACGGCTGGCGCGGTTCGGGCCGACCGTGCTGGCCGCGCCACCCCAGGTGCTGGACGACCTCGCGGCCCGCACCCCGAGGCTCGCACCGACGGTGATCTACTCGATCGCCGACGTCCTCGAGCCCGACGTCGCCGCCCGCATCCAGACCGGCTTCGGGATGCGCGTGCGGCAGGTGTACCAGGCCACCGAGGGTTTCCTGGGGATCAGCTGCGCGCACGGCACCGTGCACCTCAACGAGGACCTCGTGCACATCGAGCGGGAGGTGATCGACGAAGCCAGCGGCCGGTTCGTGCCGGTGATCACCGACCTGTACCGGCGCAGCCAGGCGATCGTCCGGTACCGGCTGGGCGACGTGCTGCTGCCCGGCCCGGCGGACTGCCCGTGCGGTTCGGTGTTCGCCACCGT
>JAGPGQ010000047.1:6200-18095 GCA_018055925.1 Micropruina sp. | reverse complement strand
GCCTGGGTCAGCGGACGCTCCAGCAGGGCGATGTCGTGCTCGGAGAGGCGGAGGGTGTGTGCGTGGGTGCGCCAACCGGATGTCGCGGTGAGGACATCGGCGAGGATCGGCTGCCACCGGGCCTCGGGGATTCCGAACGCGTGAGCCAGGCCGATCAGTGCCGGCGCCTCGCGAACCGGCAGATCCTCCCCGTCTATGCTCGTGGCGCGAGGCGCCCCGCCGATGTGATTGGGGGTGATGTCGAACGCCGGCGACAGCCGCCACCCCGAGCTGCTCCAGAGCACGCCGTGGTTCTTCAGGTGGTCGTCGGTGTTTCGCATGGCGATGCTGAACGCGGTTCGGCGCCAGAGTTGACGCAGGGTTCCGGCCAGGTCGTCGATGTCGAGGTCGGCGAGCGCCTCCGCCAGGTCGAGGTAGTCGCCCGAGGCGGCATCGGCGGCTTCGGTGATCGCGAAACCGGACAAGTACGGCACCCGCCCGGACTCGGTGCGGTCGAAGCGATCCAACACCAGGCACCGTGATCTGCCGACCGGCAGCAGCCGGCTCGCCGGGACGGTGATCCCGGCTCTCGCAGCCAGGTCGAGGCACAGCTTCTCCCAGGCGACCACCTCGATCTCGTCCCGTGTACTGGCGAACTTGGCGATCATCAGGCGGTCGCCGTCGGTGACGGACGCCTTGGGGCGGGCCCCGCCCAGGCTCGCGCTGCCCGCATTCACCAGGCGGCGTACCGCGTCCAGATCGTCGGCGTCGGTCTCGACGCTGTGGGCGGCGTCCGCGAGGTCGGCGAGCTGAACCAGGTTGGGGACGTCGTGGCCGACGGCCAGGAACGGGCTCGTCGCGTCGGTTCGCAGCCGGAGCGACCCCATCCGGGTCAGGTCGTCCACGGCCAGCAGGTAGTCGACCCGGGACGGCACGCGTCCGCGGTTGGCGCGGAGGACCAGCCGCTCGCCCCAGGCGTCCGGGCCCGCGTCGTCGAGCCCGCGCGGGATCTCGGCAGCGACATGCCGCGCTCCGTCGAAGCCCGTGGCCGGATCGAGCGCCGGCCTGTTGGGCAGTGCCAGGTAGCTGGGGGAATAGTCGAACTCCGAGCGGACTATTCGCCCGCGACGGGTCTCGATCTGGAGCGAACCCATGGCCACGGTCCGGCCGTCGAGCTCGATGTGTACCTCGAAGGCGTCCAGGGTCATCGGCGGACTCGCTTGGGCAGGACCCGGTCGGCGCTGGCGCGTCCGAGGTCGGATTCGTAGGGGTCGAGGCCGGTGAGCAGCTTGTCGGTCAGGCCGAGGACGCGGATGACCGCGAGCAGCGAGCCGAGCCGGACGCCGGGGTCGCCGTGCTCGATCTTCGTCAGGGTGGGCGCCGAGATGCCGGCCCGCTCCGCGACCTGCGCCGCGGTGTAGCCGAGGAGTTTGCGCCAGGTGACCAGGTGCCGGCCGAGGGTGGCGGCGTCCCGCTCCAGGCGTCTCGCTCCGAGCATGTTGGGACTCCTTTAACACCACGAACTGCTTGTGTTACCTATCGTAACCACAACTATTGATTGGGTAAACTGCAGATCGGCCGTGGCCCGGTTTGACCGGAGCCGCTCGCCTCCCACACCCTGGTACCCATGTGGATCTGAACCTTTCGCCCTGCTCAACTCCAGCGATCGAGGTTCTCACGTGTCCGCATCACTCTTCCTTTCCGGCGTGGCCGCGTCCTTCGGCGCGCGCTCGCTGTTCTCCGGTCTCGACCTGACCCTCGCGTCCGGCGACGTGACCGCGCTGGTCGGCGCCAACGGCGCCGGCAAGACCACCCTGCTGCGGATCGTCGTCGCCCTGCACGCCCCGGACGCCGGCGCCGTCCGGTTCGCCCCGCTGGACGCCACCCTCGGCTATCTGCCGCAGGAACCGCCGGCCCCGGACGAGACGATCCTCGGCTACACCCGGCGCCGCACCGGCGTCGGCCCCGCCCAGGACGCCTTCGAGGCGGCCGCCGCCGCACTGGCCGAGGACGATCACTCCCCGCCCCCAAGTTCTTCGTCATCCCGGCGAACGCCGGGATCTCCGTCCGCCGCCGACCGCTACGACCACGCCCTGGCGACCTGGCTGGCGCTGGGCGGCGCCGACCTGGACACCCGGCTGGCCGAGGTGTTGGCCGCCCTCGACCTGGACGCCGACCTCGACCGTCCGCTGGGCAGCCTGTCCGGCGGCCAGGCCGCCCGGGCCGGGCTGGCGTCCATCCTGGTCAGCCGCTACGACGTGCTGCTGCTCGACGAACCCACCAACAACCTGGACGCCGATGGGCTGGCGGCGCTGACCGAGTTCGTCCGGACGCTGCGCGCGCCGGTGCTGATCGCCTCGCACGACCGCGCGTTCCTGGATGCCGTCGCCACCTCGGTGCTGGAACTCGACGAGACCCAGCAGCAGGTGAACCACTACACCGGCGGCTGGAGCGACTACCGGGCGGCCAAGCAGCTGGCCCGCGAACGGGCCGAGGCCGCCTACGCCGACTACACCGACACCCGCGACGCCCTGATCGAACAGGCCCGCCGCAAGACCGAATGGGCGCGCACCGGCCGCGCCAAGGCCGCCCGGCTCGGCCCCGGCATGAAGCTGGAGAAGAAGTACCGCGAGGACCGGGCGCGCCGGATGGACCAGCGCGCGGCCCGCGTCCGGGACGCCGTCGAACGGCTCGACGAGGTCGAGCAGCCCCGCAAGGAATGGCAGCTGCGCTACGCGATCGCCGAGGCGCCGCCGCCGGCGGAGGTGGTGCTCACCCTCGATCGGGTTCTGGTTCGCAACGGCGACTTCGCGGTGGGGCCGGTGAGTGTGCAGGTGGCGCGCGGTGAGCGGGTGGCGCTGCTCGGCGGCAACGGCTCGGGCAAGACCACCCTGCTCGACGCGATCCTCGACCACCGGCCGATCGAGGCCGGCCGGGTGTCCTGGGGCACCGGGGTGGCGCTCGGCACCCTCGGCCAGGCCCGCGGCGAGATCGCTGGCCCCGACACCCTCCTGGACGCCGTGTCCGCCGCCCTCGGCACGACTGACGCGGGCGCCGTCCGCACGCTGTTGGCCAAATTCGGCCTCGGTCCCGAGCATGTCGCCCGGTCCTGCGACAGCCTGTCGCTGGGCGAGCGCACCCGCGCCGCGCTGGCGCTGTTGCAGGGCCGCGCGGTCAACGTCGTCGTCCTCGACGAACCGACCAACCACCTGGACGCCGCCGCCATCGACCAGCTGCAGGAGGCCCTGGCCGGCTACACCGGCAGCCTGCTGATCGTCACCCACGACCGGGCGCTGCTGGACGCACTGGGTCAGGTCACCCGCTGGTCCTTCACGCGGACGGCTGCCGCTCACGCCGAGGTCCGGGTGGACGCCGCATCGGCCTGACTACCGGATCACGAATAGGGTTTATGAGAGACCTGGGTCGGCCAACTCGGGGCACAACGACCACGAGGTGATCATGATTGCGCGAATCCGGTGAGCTCGCGAGCCGATATGGATCAGGTGGCAGACGTCATCAGAGAGGCGACCACGAGGCTGATCGTGCCCAGATTTCGGACGCTGCAAGCGAGCGAGATCGAGGAGAAGGCGCCGGGGGAAACGGTGACCATCGCCGATCGCGAGGCTGAGGCCTTCATCGCCACCCGACTGCGGGCGATTCTGCCTGGTGTGCCAGTGGTTGGAGAGGAAGCGGTGGCCGCGGACCCCGATCTCATCTTGGCACTCGAATCTGCCCCTCTCGCCTGGCTGGTCGATCCGCTGGACGGCACCTCGAACTTTGCGAGTGGCGATCCGCACTGGGCGACGATGATCGCGCTGGTGGCCAATGGAGAGGCGGTGCAGTCGTGGATCTACCGCCATGGTGATCAGGCGCTATACGCGGCGGAGCGCGGTTCCGGGACGCGCCGCAACGGCGAGCACCTCGTCTGCAACCCGCCATCGCCTGACCTGACGGCGCTGCGTGGGGCGATTCTGGCCCGGTTCCTGACCGATGAGGAGCGGGTGAGCGTGTTGCCGAAATCGGAGGTCTTTGCCGAGGTGCTGCCGGGATTCAAGTGCTCAGGGTATGAGTACCCGGCGATCATCGAGAACATGCAGCAGTTCGCGCTCTTCCAGCGCCTCTTGCCATGGGATCACGCGCCGGGCGCGCTGCTACTGCGCGAAGCGTGCGGCGTGGCGAGCCTGCTCGACGGCTCACCGTACGAGGCCCGGACGCGACGGCGGGGAATGCTGCTCGCCAACTCTCCGGCGATATGGAAGGTCGTGCGCGAGGCGCTGTACGGGGAACGGAGACCCGACGTAGGCACCTGCTCGCCGAGTCCAGTCTCGACGCCCTGCTGATCGTCACCCACGACCGGGCCCTGCTGGACGCCCTCGGTCCCGTCACCCGATGGCGGTTCGCCCGAGTGGCCGGCTCTCGTGCCGAGGTCCAGACGGCGCTCGAACCGATCATGGGTGGCTATCAGGGGAGTCCCGGCGCCTCTGAGTGGCCGGAACCACTTCGCGGTTGAAATGCCGCCGTCGTCCGGGCCTCATTTCAACCACGATCCGGTTCGAGCCCTTCGGAGGCCGATCGGGTGTCGCGATATCCACTATGAATTGGTTCGAGTCGTCGACCGGTCGTCAACGAGCATCCCGGCCGTCCTGGTGAGCGGTTCGGGGCGATGCGCCGCTGCCCGGACGGAGCATGATCCCGGGTCCTCCGCGCGTCCCCGTGCCGGCGTGGGGCCGAGAGGGTTCACTGACACTCATGGTTGACGCACCGCCGGTTCCGGACGAGCCCGAACCCGCCCGGGTGGACGAGGCGCTGGCGCTCGGCCGGGTCGGGGCGCTGCTGTTGGACGCCGGAATGTCGGTCACCGACGTGCGTGACGCGCTCGACGACGTGCGGGTGGCCGCGGCGTCCGACGATGTCAGGGTCGGCGTGCTGCCCCAGCTGGTGATCGTCACCCGGCGCAGCACGGGGGCCGCGACGATGGCGCCGGCGGGTGACAGCGAGCTCTCCTTCCGGCAGTCCGGACGCGCGGGCCGGTTGGTTCGCGAGCTGCGTGACAAGACGACACCGCTGTCGGCGGCGAATGCGCGGATCGAGGAGATCCGTGCTGAGACGGCCGGCCACCCGATGGCTCGCTGGGCGTTCGGGAGTGTGCTGTCGGCCGGCGGCCTGGCGGTGCTGTTCCGTTGTCCGTGGTGGGCGATCCTGCTGTCGCTGGCGATCGGGGGGCTGGTCGGCCTGTTGCTCGCGCTGCTGCAGCAGGTGCGCGGTGCCGCCGCGCTCGCGCCATTCGTCGCGAGCCTGGTCTCCACCGCGCTGCTGGGGCTGGCGGCGACCCGGCTCGAACTCGGTCCCGTGCCGTTGCTCGCCGTCTGCGCACCCGTTGCCATCCTGGTGCCTGGTGCGGTGATCACCAACGGACTCCTCGAACTGACCGCGACCGACATCCTGACCGGCTCCGCGCGGCTGGTCTACGGGCTGGTCGTGCTCGCCTTCATGGCGGCGGGCATCGCCGCGGGTGCCGTCCTCACCGGCCTGCACCTGGACGCCGAATCGGCCGCCCTCGCCGGTGAGGTGCCGAGGCTGGTCACGGACGCCACCGGCTGGGGTGCCCTGCCCCCGTTGTGGTTGTCCTGGGTCGGCATCGTGGTGCTGGGCATCGGCGTCGGCTTCATCTTCGCGTCCGGCTGGTCGCTAACCCTGGTGATCGTGGCGGCGATGGCGCTCACCTACGCGCTGCTGATCTCGCTCACGCCCTGGCTCGGCGGCAGCGTGGCGACCGGGGTCACCGCCTGCGTGGTGCTGCTCCTGGCGCGCATCTTGGAGCAACGCACCGTCGCCGTCCCGACCGTGGTGTCGTTCCTGCCCGCCTTTCTGCTGCTGGTCCCCGGCTCGGTCGCGCTGGTGGCGCTGGCCGCCGCCGACGTCCAGGCGTTGACGGCGGCGATGGCCACCTTCGCCAGCCTCTGCATCGGCACCAAGCTGGGCTCGGTGCTCGGCGACCTGCTGCGCTGACCGCGGACGGTTCTCTCGGTACTCGGGGACGGTTCCTTTCGGTCCACTTGCCGTTCTCCCCGGTACGCGGGGACCGTCCCCATGGTCCACGACGGCGTCCGTGCGGTGGACCGAAAAGAACCGTCCCCGTGGTCCACGACGGCGTCCGCGGTGACCATAGGAACCGTCCCCGGTCACCGAGAGAGCCGTCCCCGGCGGACCGAAAAGAACCGTCCCCGCGTACCGCTTGGCCGTTCGGGATCCCGGTTGGCGGGACGAAGGGCAGGCCGCCCCTCGCTACAATCCTGCGGTGACCACGCCCGACGATGACGCCCTGCCCGAACAGCTCCGCCTGCGCCGCGAGAAGCGCGCCCGGCTGCTCGAGGCCGGCACCGACCCGTACGCGATCAGCGTGGACCGGACGCATTCGGCCAGCCAGGTGCACGAGCGGTGGGGCCACCTCGCCACCGGCGAGGAAACCCAGGACGTGGTGGGCGTCGGCGGCCGGGTGGTGTTCGTCCGCAACACCGGCAAGCTGTGCTTCGCCACCCTGCAGGACGGTTTCACGGCGTCCGACTCCGGCACCCGGCTGCAGGTGATGATCTCGCTCGCCGAGGTGGGCGAGCAACGCCTGGCCGATTGGAAGGCGGACGTCGATCTCGGCGACTTCGTCTTCGTCAAGGGACGGGTGATCTCGTCCCGGCGCGGCGAACTGTCGGTGCTGGCTTCCGAGTGGCGGCTGGCGTCCAAGGCGCTGCGGCCACTGCCCACCCTGCACAAGGACCTCGGCGAGGAGACCCGGGTGCGGCAACGCTACGCCGACCTGGTCGCCCGCACGGAGGCCCGCGACATGGTGCGCACCCGGGCCGCGATCGTCGGCTCGATCCGGCAGACGCTGCGCGACCAGGGCTACCTGGAGGTGGAGACGCCGATCCTGCAACTGGTGCACGGCGGCGCCGCGGCGCGTCCGTTCCACACCCACCTGAACGCGTTCGACATTCCGATGACGCTGCGGATCGCGATCGAGCTGTACCTGAAGCGGGCGATCGTCGGCGGCGTCGACCGGGTCTACGAGATGGGCCGGATCTTCCGGAACGAGGGCATCGACTCCTCGCATTCGGCCGAGTTCACCATGCTCGAGGCGTACCAGTCGTGGGGCGACCAGTACACGATCGCCGCGATGACCCGCGACCTGATCGTCAACGCCGCCGCCGAGCTGGGCGTCGAATCCGTCGACACCCCGGCCGGCGAGGTGCACCTCACCGGCGAGTGGTCCTGGCTGAGCGTCTACCCGGCGCTGTCGGACGCCCTCGGCGAGCAGATCACCCTCGACACCACCCTAGAGCGGCTGCGCGCCCTCGCGGACGCCCGCGGCGTCGAGTACGACCCGGCGTGGAGCGACCAGAAGCTGGTGATGGAGCTGTTCGCCGAGATCGTCGAGCCGACCCTGGTGCAGCCGACCTTCGTCAACGGCTACCCGGCGATCGCCCAGCCGTTGGCCCGCAACAACCCGGACGACCCGCGGCTGGTCGAGGCCTGGGACCTGATCATCGGCGGCGTCGAGCGCGGCACCGGCTTCTCCGAGCTGATCGACCCGGTGATCCAGCGGGACGTTCTGGTCGCCCAGTCGCTGAAGGCCGCCGCCGGCGACCCGGAGGCGATGCAGCTGGACGAGGACTTCCTGCGCGCCCTGGAGTTCGGGGCGCCGCCGATGGGCGGCATGGGGCTCGGCATCGACCGGACGATCATGCTGTTCACCGGGGCCGGGATTCGCGAGACGATCCTGTTCCCGCTGCTCAAGCCGCAGGGCTGAACGCCGCGGCCCGGACGACCGGCCCCGGCCGCCGCGGGACGGAGCGGTTGGTCGCGGCGGTGGACCGTCGCACCCGGCCGCCCCGGCTCAGGCCCGTCCGGCTCCGGCCGGACGGCGCAGCCGCGTCACCAGCCAGGCGCCGACGACCAGCACCCCGCCGGCCAGCAGCAGGCCCGCCATCGCGAACAGCCAGGTCAGGCCGTACAGCCATTCGGCGACGCTGACCGCGAGCAGCAGCGCGGTCGCGCCGATCAGGACGCCGCAGGCCACCGGCACCGAGAACGCCGCGGCCAGCCGTTGCAGCACCAGGTCGTCGGACGGCGTGACGAACGCGTCGATACGCCGCCACCACGAACCCGCAGCCACCAGCCGGGCACGGCCACCCCGGGTGAGTAGCCGGGCCGCGAGCGTCCAGCCGACGTCGAGCGCGACCACGACCAGCGGCGCCACCACCATCGCCGGCGAGGCGTTCGCCAGCCACGCGTAGTAGGCCAGCCCGCAGCCGAGCGCACCGAACACCGGGCCCAGCGCCAGGTCGACCGCGCCGGACGGGGCGGGCCAGACCACCAGCGGCGTGGTTGCCGCGACGGCGATCAGGGTGAGCGTCCACAGGCCCGGGTTGGGCAGCCCCTGGGCGATCACCAGCAGATAGCCGTAGCCCAGCAGCGACAGCACCGGCAGCGTCCGGCGGGCACCCGATGCCTGCCCGGCCCGGGTGGCGAAGCAGACCACGTTGAACCCGGCCACGCCGACCACGGCAGCCATCATGGCGCCCGAGGCGAACAGGTCGCCGCGGCGCCATTCGAACACCAGCGCACCCAGGATCACCGCGCCCTGGACCAGCAGCCGCCACACCCAGTGCACCGAGCGGGCGGTCAGCACCGTCTCGGCCAACGCCAGCAGCAGGGCCGCCACCAGCACGATCACGGTCAGCTGGGTCGCGCCCCCGAGCAGGGACAGGGCCACGCCGCCCGCCAGGGCGCTCAGCAGCAGCGCCAGGCCCGACACGCTGGTGCGCCGGCGTCCCCTGATCCGGGCGCCCCACAGCAGGACGCCGATACCGACCGCCATGGTCACCGCGCAGGCGACCAGCACCGTCACCACAGCCATCTCAGCTCACCCGGATCCCATAGATCTTCTGGTCGTACGCGGCGACCACCAGCATGTTGTCGAAGGCGGCGATCGACGCTTCGACGTTGCCGCCGAGTTGCAGTGTGGAATGGTCCTTGCCGGTGACCGGGTCGAACAGGTGCACCACGCCGGCGGAGTCGCCGAAGGCGCCGTACTCGTGCCCGTCGGCGCCGCGGATCAGCACCGGCGAACTCCACGAGTAGTGCTCCAGGTTGCGCGACCAGGCCACCTGACCGGTCTGCTTGTCGAGGGCCACCAGGGTGCCCTCGGAGGGTGCGGTGGTCTTGCCGACGTTGAAGATGATCAGGTCGCTCACCTCGCCCTGGCCGAGCAGCGGGGAGGCCAGCAGACCGCCCTTCACGTGGAAGTCGTAGTAGGCGGGCAGGTCGTACTGCCACACCTGCTTGCCGGTGAGGGCGTCGATCTTGCGCAGATTGGTCACCTGGTCGCGCCGCTCGGCACCTCGCCAGCCCACCGAATTGCCCACGTACAGGTAGGGATGGCCGGTCGAGTCGTCCAGCACCGGGGTGGCGTCGGAGTTGTCGACCACCTTGCGGGCCCAGACCACCTGCATCGTGATCGCGTCCCAGCAGATCAGGTAGCCGTCGTTGTCGGTGGCCCACATCAGGTTCTTCCAGGCCACCGCCGAGCTCTCGATGCCGTACTGGCTGCCGGTCGGCGTCCGGTAGGTCATCTTGGTGATCTGCGGGCTGACCGTCACCCGGGCCGCCTTCGCGTCGAAGGCCGCGTTCAGTTTCGCCTTGTAGATGACGCCGTTCTCGCCCGGCTCGACCAGCGTGTCGGAGTGCCGGTCGACCAGGGCGGACGAGTCGAACGCCCCCCAGCTGACCGGGTCGGTGCGGTGCGAGACCGGGTCGGTGCCGTTGATCCCGGCCACCTGCTTGTTCTGGATCAGGTCGAAGATCTTGTACTGCCAGGGCCCCTTGGCGTCGCCGTTCTCGTTGAGTCCCTGGCCGGCGTACAGCAGCGGGTAGCCGCGCGGGTCGATCGAACCGGTGCCCTTGAAGCCCCACTGGGCGTCGATCGGCGGCTTGGTCTGTTGGCCGTCGGCCAGGCCGAGCCGGTACACGCGGCCGTCGAAGACCGGGTAGATCACCTCGACGAACGCCGGGTCCTTCACCGCGGCGTCGGACAACCCCATCGCCCGCTTGGTGGCTTCGGGCCACTTCACCAGCAGCGGCTGGCCCGTCCAGCCCGCGCCCGGGAAGTACGAGCCGTCGGCCCGGACGGCGCCCACGTCGTGCGTCCAGGCCACCGTCAGCTTCTTGTCGCGCACGTCGGCGGTGCCGTAGGCGGGTGCCGTGCGGGTGTTGTTGCCCCGCCAAGCGAGCACCCCGGGGACGTCGGTGTAGGTCGACCCGGAGCCCCAGGCCACGTCCTGGCTGGGCTGGTAGTCCTCGATCGGACGATTGGCCGCGTCGTAGACCGTCCAGGTGATGTCGCCCGCCGAATCGACGACCGGCCGCGCGAACCGGCCCCCGCCCAGGGCGATCGAGGGCTGCCGGTCGGGCAACTCGGTGAGCGGGATCGTCCCGCGCACGGTGACCACCGGGGCCGGCCCGCCCGCATTGGGTCGCGAACCGGTGACGATCGGGTCGCCGCTCGAGCAGGCCACCAGCACCGACACCGACAGGGCGGCCGCGACGGCGGCCGGCCAGCGGCGACGCCGATGGGGACGGGTGCGAGCGGCCAGCGAAGAGGTCACGGAACCACCGTAGGCCCCCACGCCGACAGGACCGGGAACCGGACGAGCGTGGCGGCTACTTCCAGAGGGTGGCGATCGCGAATGCCGCCGCCATGCAGCCCATGCCGATCATCACGTTCCAGCCGCCCAGGTCGCTCATGAACGGGATCATGTGCCCGGCGATGTAGTAGACCACCAGCCACAGCACACCGAGCAGGCCGACGGTGATGAACGCCGGCGGCAC
This sequence comes from Micropruina sp., assembly GCA_018055925.1. Taxonomy (GTDB): domain Bacteria; phylum Actinomycetota; class Actinomycetes; order Propionibacteriales; family Propionibacteriaceae; genus Micropruina. The sequence goes on along the minus strand of JAGPGQ010000047.1, from coordinate 7,235 downwards.
CCAGCGACGGCTACCGGGGGCAGCGACGTGGCGCTTGCGCTCCTGGCGAGCCTCCGCCGCCGCTTCGGCTGAGGCCTGCTTCTTCTTCTCCGAGGCCTTCTTGCGGCTCTTGGACTCCGGCATGCGGTCAACCATACCGGGGGAGCCCGGCGGCGGCCGTCCACTGGACGGGGTGTGGCGGCGACGAGGGGAGCGGATGGACGGGTGGTCATGGCCCGGCCGCGAGCACGGCCTAGGCTGTGCCCATGAAGCCGCGCGAGGAGCCCGGGACGCCGCTCGGCCGGCGCCTGCTGAGCCTGGCGGTGTTCGTCGTGGCCGGCTTCATGATCGCCACCGGAGCGGTCAACGCCCGCGGGGGAGACCTGCGGCCGAATCGCAACACCGACCTGGCCGGGCTGATCGCGTCCGAGTCGAAGCGCAACGCCGAACTCGCCGAGCGGGTCGCGGTGCTCCGCCGGGACGTGGACCGGCTCGCCCGGGACGACGGCGGCCGGGTGCCCGAGGAGCGGCTGCGGGCCGCCGCCGAGGTGGCCGGGCAGCGCGCGGTTCGCGGCCCCGCGGTCGTCGTGGTGTTGGACGATGTCCGCTCGGCGGTCAAGCCGGCCGGGGTCAGCCCCGAGTTGCTGGTCGTCCATCAGCAGGACATCCAGGCGGTGGTGAACGCCCTGTGGGCCGGCGGCGCCGAGGCGATGACCATCCAGGGGCAACGGGTGACCTCGCGCACCGGGGTGAAATGCGTCGGCAATTCGGTGGTGCTGCACGGGGTGCCGTACGCCCCGCCGTACGAGATCGCCGCGATCGGGGACGCCGGCCGACTGGAGCGGGCGCTCGCCGAGTCGCAGCCGGTGCGGGTCTACCGGCAGTACGTGGACGCCTACGGCCTGGGCTACGCGCAGCGCCGCGAGGCCGAGCGGACCATGCCCGCCTACCGCGGCAGCCTGGAGATCACCGCCAAGCGGGTCGGCTGAGCATCCCGGGTTCGGCCGACGGGATCAGGTGGTTCGGGTCCCACTTGGGCGCCGGGGAGTGCTCTCC
>JAGPGQ010000047.1:0-6100 GCA_018055925.1 Micropruina sp. | reverse complement strand
GGCCAGTCCTGTCATCCCGGGCTTGACCCGGGATCCCGATCGCGGGTGTTCGCCGGATCGGCGACAATGGCGCACATGGCCCGCATCCTGGTGATCGACAACTATGACTCGTTCGTCTACAACCTCGTCCAGTACCTCGCCCAGCTGGGCGCCGAGGTCGAGGTGTGGCGCAACGACGATCCGCGGTTCGGCGACGACGGCTGGGCGGACGGGTACGACGGGGTGTTGATCTCGCCCGGACCCGGGACGCCGGAGTCGGCCGGGGTGTGCATCGATGTCGTGCGGTCCCATGGCGGCCGGCTCCCGATCTTCGGTGTGTGCCTGGGCCTGCAGTCGATCGCGGTCGCCTACGGCGGTGTGGTGGGCCGCGCCCCGGAGTTGCTGCACGGCAAGACCTCGGAGGTGTTCCACCAGGGGGCGGGTGTGTTCGCCGGCCTGCCGAGCCCGCTGACCACCACCCGGTACCACTCGCTGGCGCTCGATCCGGCGACCGTGCCCGACGTGCTCGAGGTGACCGCCAGCACGGAATCCGGCGTGATCATGGCGGTCCGCCACAAGACGTTGCGCGTCGAGTCGGTGCAGTTCCATCCCGAGTCGGTGCTCACCGAGGGCGGCTACCAGATGCTCGCGAACTGGCTGGCCGACTGCGGCGACACCGAGGCGCCCGAGCGCGCGAAGGGACTCACCCCGCTGATGTCGCTGCGCTGAGCGACGCACCGACCCGCACCGGCCGGCCGAGGAGTCGTCCGTCCGGCACCGAACGGCGCCCTGCAAGCGTCGACCACCCGTGCGGCGTCCCACGCGACCGGTGATCGACAGGCTCAGCGGTCCTCTTCCTCTTCCCCGTCCTCCGATTCGGTCGGGGTCGGCGACGGCGAGGGGTCGGACGGGGCCTTCGCCAGGGTCAGGGTGATCCGCTGGCTGCGTTTCACCACCTCGCCCTCGCCCGGACTCTGCTGGAACACCCGGCCGGCCGGCTGCTCGGTGGTCTCGGACTCGGTGAACCGGATGTTGGTGAAGCCCAGCCGGTCGGCCTGCGCCTGGGCGGCCGCCCGGGTCATGTTGTAGAAGTTCGGCACGGTCGCGGTGCCCGGGACGAACCACAACTCCACCTTGGTGTCCAGCGGCACGGTGACCCCGCGCGCCGGGTTGGTCGACGTGATCGTGTTCGGCGTGCCCGAGGTGGCTCCCGGGTCCTCCCGGTCGACCACGTTGGTGAATCCGAGGTCCTTGAGCGCCTTCTTGGCGTCGGCCAGCGTCATGCCGACCAGGTCGCCGGGAATGGTCCCCTTGGCCGGCCCGATGTTCACCTGAATGGTGACCACGGTGTTGACCGGCACCTTCACGCCGCCGAGCGGGTCCTGGTTGATCACGCGGTCGACGCTGGCGTCGTCGGCACCGCTGACCTCGTCCACCTTGACCTCCAGCTTGGCCTCCCGGAGCCGCTGCTCGGCCAGGTCGCGGCTGTTGTCCCGGACGTTGGGCACGGTCACCTGCTCCACCCGCGCCTCGGGGTTGAACAGGTAGTAGGCGCCTACTCCGGCGCCGATCACCAGTAGGAAGGCGACCAGCCCCCAGAGCCAGCCCCGGCGCTTCTCCGACTTCTCGACGGCCCGCTGCGGCAGGGTGCTGGTGACCGCGCTCGGCTCGGGGCTCTCCGGCGCCGCCGGCATCACCCGGGTGGCCTCGGTCGCGCCCACCGGCACCGCCGCGGGCACCGGCATCGGGACGGTGGCGTGCACCGACTGGCCGGCCAGCAGGCGATTGATGTCGTCGCGCATCTCGCCGGCCGACTGGTAGCGGTCGGCCGGATTCTTGGCGAGCGCCTTCAGCACCAGGGCGTCCATGCCGGGCGTGACCATCGGGTCGAGCTGGCTCGGCGGCACCGGGTTCTCGCGCACGTGCTGGTAGACCACCGACACCGGCGAGTCGCCGCGGAACGGCGGCTGCCCGACGAGCAGTTCGTACAGCAGGCAGCCGGCCGAATAGATGTCGGAGCGGGCGTCGACGGTCTCGCCGCGGGCCTGTTCGGGCGACAGGTACTGGGCGGTGCCGATCACGGCGGCCGTCTGGGTCATGGTGGCCGAGGTGTCGGCGACGGCCCGGGCGATGCCGAAGTCCATCACCTTGACCCGGCCGGCATTGGTCAGCATCACGTTGGCCGGCTTGATGTCGCGGTGGACGATGCCGGCGCGGTGCGAGTAGGCGAGCGCGTCCAGCACGCCGGCGGTGAACTCCAGCGCCCGGTCGGGCAGGATCTTGCGTTCCTCGCGCAACAGTTCGCGCAGCGTGTGGCCCTCGACGAGTTCCATCACGATGTAGGGCACCCACACCCCGGTCTCGGGGTCCTTCTCCTCGCCGGTGTCGTAGACGGCGACGATGTTGGGGTGGTTCAGCCCGGCGGAGGCCTGCGCCTCGCGCCGGAACCGGGCCTGGAAGGTGGGATCGCCGGCCAGGTCGGTGCGCAGCAGTTTGACCGCCACCTGACGGCCCAACCGGGTGTCCCGGGCTCGGCGCACCTGGGCCATCCCCCCACGGCCCAGGGGACTACCCAGCTCGTAGCGGCCTCCGAGCACTCTGGGTTCGTCACCCATGCGTACGCTCCCTCTTGGTCATGTGCATTCCGTCCATTGTCACCCAGCCGGCCGGCATCGTCATCGCAGGGCCTCGATCACGGCCTTGGCGATCGGCGCGGCGATCCGTCCACCGGCCACGTCGGTCGCCGCCATCTCGGCGTCCTGGACGAAGACGCAGATGGCGACCTCGGGATCGTCGGCCCACGAGATGAACCAGGCGTACGGGGTGCGGACGTTGTCCGAGTTGGCGGTTCCGGTCTTGCCGCCCACCGTGACGCCGGACACCTTGGCCCGCCAGCCGGTGCCGCCGTCGACCACCGCGACCATCATCTGCCGCAGTTTCGCGGCATTGGACGAACTGGTCGCCAGCCGCAGCTGCGAGGGCCGGGTCTGGCTGAGCACCTGCAGGTCGGCCGAACGGACGGACTCGACCAGGTAGGGCTGCATGACCACGCCGTCGTTGCGGATCGCCCCGGCCACCATCGCCATCTGCAGCGGGGTGGCGGCGACGTCGAAGCCGCCGATCGAGGCCAGGCCGGTCTGCGGCTGGTCGATCGCGTCGGGGAACCGGCTGGCGGCCGACGGGATGTCGGTCAGCGGCCGGGTGCCGAAGCCGAACTTCTCGGCCTGGTCGCGCAGCGCGTCCGCACCCAGCCGGACGCCCAGCCGGGCGAATCCGGCGTTGCAGGACAGCGCCAGCATGCGGGTCAGCGTCTGGCTGCTGCCGCAGTTGGACGACAGCGTCGTATTGGTGCCGGGCAGTTTGTAGGCGGAGGTGTCGAGCTGGCTGTCGGGTTCGTAGCCGGCCTCGAGCGCGGCCGCGGCCACGATCACTTTGAACGTCGACCCGGGCGGGAAGATCTCGCGGGTGGCCCGGTTCGACAGCGGCTTGTCGGCGTCCTTGTTGAGCGCCGCCCAGGCCTCCTGCGACTCCTTCATGTCGTGCGTGGCCAGCGTGTTCGGGTCGAAGCTGGGTGACGACACCATGGCCAGCACCGCACCCGTCTTGGGGTTCAGCGCGACCACGGCGCCCTTGAGCCGGCCGAGCGCCTGAGCCGCGGCGCGTTGCGCCTTCGCGTCCAGCGTGGTCTGGACGCTGGCGCCCTTCGGCTTGGCGCCGGTCGCCAGGTCGATCAGCCGGTTGACGAACTGCGAGTCGTCGCGGCCCGACATCACCGAACCCTGGGACGCCTCCAGCTCCGAGGCGCCGAACAGGTAGGTGAAGTAGCCGGTGACCGGCGCGTACAGCTCGCCCTGCCGGTAGCGCCGCTGGAACTTGAACTGGTCCTTGCTGGCCACCGTGTCGGCCACCGCGGTGTTGCCGACCAGGATCGCGCCCCGGTCCTGGGCGAACGCGGCGTCGGTCACCCGGCGGTTCTGGGCATTGGCGTTCAGCGAGTCCTGCCGGGTCAGGTAGGCGAAGGACAGGTTGGCGAGCAGCGCGAAGGACATCAGCAGGGCGAGCATCGCCACCCGGCGGATCGGGCGGTTCATGACTGCCTCCCACGGGGGTTGGGGTCGTCATCGGGTCGGGGTGTGGCGATCGCCTGCGTCGGCTCGTCGGCGGAGTTCGCCGGGACGGGTACCGCCTGGGTGGGTTCGTCCGCTCCGGGGATGCGGACCGCCTGGGTCGGGTCGTTGGAGCCCGGGACGGGGACGGCCTGCGTCGGGTCGTTCGAGCCCGGGACGGGGACGGCCTGGGTGGGCTCGTCCGCTCCGCTGAACCGCACCGGCCGGGTCGGTTCGTCCGCCGGGGACGTGGGTGAACCGGTGACCCCGGCGGAGGGCGCCGGACGCGGTCCGGGGCCGTCGTTGCGGCTGCTCACCGCGATCACCTGGGTGGTGTCGTGTGCCAGCGACTGCAGCGGCTCCTCGGCCGCCGTGGCCGGCCGCCGCACCTGGTGGGTGACCACCATCAGCAGGGCGATCATCGCGTAGTTGGCGATCAGGGACGAGCCACCCTGGGAGATGAACGGCGTCGTCAGGCCGGTCAGCGGCAGCAGCCGGGTGACGCCGCCGATGATCGCGAACACCTGCAGCGCGAAGACGAACGACAGGCCGGCGGCGACCAGCTTGCTGAATGGCTCCCGGGCGGTGAGGGCGGTGCGCAGCCCGCGCATCGCGATCACCCCGTAGAGCACGATGATGGCCATCAGGCCGGCCACCCCCAGCTCCTCGCCGAGCGCGGCCGCGATGAAGTCGTTCTTGGCCAGTGGGGTCAGGTTGGGCCGGCCGAGTCCCAGCCCGGTGCCGAACAGCCCTCCCCAGGCCATGCCGAACTGGCCCTGGATGATCTGGTAGTTGTCGTCCCAATTCGAGAACGGGTCCAGCCAGGCCGAGACCCGGGTCTGCACGTGCGAATAGGTCAGCCAGCCCACGAACGCGCCGCCGCCGAACAGCAGCGTGCCCAGGATCGGCCAGCTGGGACGTTCGGTGGCCACGTACAGCATCATCACGAACAGCCCGAAGAACAGCAGCGAGGTGCCGAGGTCCTTCTGGTAGATCAGCACGGCCAGGCTGGCCAGCCACATGATGGTGATCGGTCCGAGGTCGCGGGCCCGGGGCAGGTCGACGCCCAGGACGCGGGCGCCGGCCAGCGCCAGCACCTCCTTCTTCTCGACCAGGTAGGACGCGAACGCGACGGTCAGCACGATCTTCGCCAGTTCGGCGGGCTGGAAGCTGTACGGCCCGATCTTGATCCAGATCCGGGCGCCGTGGTTCTCGAAGCCGATCACCGGCAGCAGCGGCATCAGCAGGATCAGCAGGCCCGCCAGGAAGGTCAGGTACGGGAACCGCTGCAGCACCCGGTGGTCGCGCAGCAGGAACAGCACGGCGGCGAACACCGCCAGCGAGATCGCCGTCCAGGTGAGCTGCAGCTCGGCCGAGGCGGTCCGCGGCGTCAGCCCCAGGTCGAGCCGGTGGATCATCACCAGGCCCAGCCCGTTCAGCAGGTACACCAGGGGGAACAGCAGCGGATCGGCGTACGGCACCCGCCAGCGGATCACGGCGTGCCCGGCCAGGCCGAGCAGCGCGTAGAGCGCGGGGGTCCAGAACCAGCCCTCGGACAGTTCGCCGGTGGCGTTGAGATCCACCAGCACATAACCACCGACCGCGAGTCCCATCGCCATGATGAGCATGACGAGCTCGACCCAGCGCCGCTTCCGGAAGACGACGACCTCCATGATCAGCAGTCCTCGGGTGCCTTGGGTGTGGCGTCGGGGGTCGGCGATCCGCTGACGGTCGGGCTCGGGGTGCCGGCCGGCGGACTGTGCGGCGGCGGTGGGGACGAGGACTGGGTCGGGGTCGGGGTCTGGGTGGCGCGGGCCTTGCGCTGCTCGATGCACTGCAGCGCGATGAGCCGGAGTTCCTCGGTGGTGGCGTTGGCGGTTTCCCGGTCGGGCACCACGATCGCCTGGCGCACCTGCTCTTGGTAGTGCAGCGGCAGGTCGCTGACGTGGGTGTTGTGCACCTCCAGCACCGAGTTCAGGCTGACCCCCAGCACCTTGTCGGGCACGCCCCGGAAG
>JAGPGQ010000254.1 GCA_018055925.1 Micropruina sp. | reverse complement strand
CCGGTGCCGCCGCACGGCGCCACCGGCCCGTCCCAGCGGCCGGATCCATTCGCCCGGCCCTCCTGACCAGCCCGGGTCCGCACCGCTAGGCTCGGCCCATGAGTGCGAACCTGATCCTGCTCCGCCACGGTGAGAGCGAATGGAATGCCCTGAACCAGTTCACCGGTTGGGTCGACGTCGACATCAACGCCAAGGGCATCGGCGAGGCCGAGCGCGGTGGTGAACTGCTGACCAGCACCGGGCTGCTGCCCGACGTGCTGCACACCTCGCTGCAGCTCCGGGCGATCCACACCGCCGAGCTGGCGCTGCGCAACTGCGATCGCTCCTGGATCCCCGTGCGCCGCAGCTGGCGGCTCAACGAGCGGCACTACGGCGACCTGCAGGGCAAGAACAAGGCCGAGACGCTGGCGCAGTACGGCGAGGAGCAGTTCATGCTCTGGCGGCGCTCCTACGACACCCCGCCGCCGCCGATCGCGGACGACAACCCGAACACCCAGTTCGACGACCCCCGGTACGCGTTCCTGCCACCCGAGGCCCGGCCGAAGACCGAGTGCCTCAAGGACGTCGTGATTCGCATGCTGCCGTACTGGTACGACTCGATCGTGCCCGACCTGCGCGCCGGATACACCGTGCTGATCACCGCGCACGGCAACTCGCTGCGCGCCCTGGTGAAGCACCTGGACAACATCTCCGACGAGGCCATCGCCGGCCTGAACATCCCCACCGGCATCCCGCTGCACTACGAACTGGACGACGACCTGCGTCCGGTCAAGACCGGCGGCACCTACCTCGACCCGGACGCCGCGGCCAAGGCGATCGAAGCGGTCAAGAACCAGGGCAAGAAGAAGTAGCCCCGTTCCCTCGGCGGTTGCGCACGGCCGACGGGACGCGCACGGCCACCCGGGCAGAAGGGGACGGTTCCTATTCCCGTTCAGGGGACGGTTCCCATTCCGGTTCAGCCCGGTCGCCGAACAGCCGGACGCCCTCTCGTTCGAGTGGGGTCGAGCGTTGGGGGACGGCTGCCGCTCGGGCGGACCCGTACCATGTGGTGTGTCCTGCTCGAGAGGGGACGCATGTCCGCCCTGCCAGACCCGGTGTGGCCGGTCGTCGTGCTCGCCGTCATCTCGGCCGTCGACGGTCTGCTGTGCATCAAAGCCGGCTGCCTTCATCGCCGCCTGCTTCGAGGACGTCCGGTGGCCCCGCCGGCTGTGGTGGCTGATGCCGCCGGTCAAGTTCGCCGCGGCCGCTGGCCTGGTGGCCGGAATCTGGATCCCCTACCTGGGCACGGTGACGTCGCTGGCGTTGGTGGCCTACTTCGTCGTGGCGATCGGGGCCCACGTCCGCGCCCGCGACTTCGGTCGGAATCTGTTCGTCAACGCGACCGGCATGCTGCTCGTCTGCCTGGCCGTCACCCTGGTCAGCTTCATCCTCTGAGACGACGCCGCCGCGAATAGCGGCCTACCGCCGCGCGGCCGGACGGCTGCCGCGCGGTCACGATGAGCCGGCGCCACCGAGGATGCTCCAGCCGAACTCCTTGGCCTCGGCGACCGACACCGGCTCGTTCAGGATCGCCGCCCGGTAGACGAGCCCCCCGATGATCGCGTCGGTGAGCTGCTCCGGGCTCGCGGTCGCGGCGATCGCCCCCTGTTCGATGCCCGCGGCGATGAGCGCCTGGGCCCGGTCGCGGATCGGGTCGATGATCCGCCGCCGATAGGCGGCCCGCAGCTCCGGATCGGGCTGCCGGTGGATGTCCAGCGCAATGCCGAGCAGCGCCGGTGCGAAGATGCCCGAACCGGCCTCGACCAGGCGTTCGAGGTCGCCCACCGGGTCCGGTGTGGACGGGGTGCCGCGCTCGCCGAGCGCTCGCTCCATCGCGGCGACCACGAGGTGGGCGAGGGTCGGCCAGCGCCGGTAGATGGTGGTCTTCGCGGCCCCCGACGCCTCGGCGATGTCGTTGATCCGCAGGCCCGCGTAGCCGCGTTCCCCCAGCAACCGGATGGTGGTGTCGAGCACCACCGGGTCTATCGCGGCGTCTCGGGGCCGGCCGGGAGCGTCCTTCATGGCAGCATCATCCACCCTTCGCACAATACGCTACTATTGGTTTCGTAATGCGAAGGAGGATCCCCATGAAGGACACCACCCGCGTCTCTCTTGCACTGTTCGCGGCCTGGGCCGTGCACGATGCCGAGGAACTCGTCACGATGTCGCGGAACTCGCGGCGCGTGCTCGCCCGGCTGCCCCGCTGGATGCCGATCCCCGACGACCTGCGCGCCCGAGGCCTCTCCCAGGCGCACGTCGACCTGAGCCTCGCCCTGATGGCCGCTTCGATCGCCGCGGCGTCCATGCTCGGCGTGCGCAGCGGCGGCAGGTCCGTGCTGTTCCGCGGTGCCCTGCTCGCCTTCGGCGCGCACGGATTCACCCACCTGGCCGGATCCGTGGTGACCCGCGGCTACACCACCGGCGTCCTCACCGCCCCGACGGTCGTGATCCCGTACTGGCTGTGGGCGCGGCGGGTGCTCCGGCGCAACGACATCCGCGACGACGACGGCCCGGCCTCGGCCGCGGCGGTGGCGAACCTCGCCCTGCTGTTCGGGATCCACGCGGTCGCGCGCCTGATCCTCGGGTCGCGGTCGCTCGGCCCCGAGCCGGCGGCGTCCGATGAGTGAGGCGCGCATGTGGGCCGTCCAGTACCACCGCTACGGCGGGCCGTCCGTGCTGCGCCGCGAGCTGGTGCCGCGCCCGGTGCTCCGGCCCGGCGAGGTCCTGCTCGAGACCGTCGCCGGCGGCGTGTCCCTGATCGACCTGCTCTACCGCTCCGGCCGGGTGCGCCTGCACGGCGCCGGATTCCCGAAGCAGCCGGGGTTCGACGCGCTCGGCATCGTGCGGGAGTCCCGGGTCGCCGGCATCCGTCCCGGAGCGTGGGCGTGGACCGTGCTCGGACTGGAGCCGGCCCGGCGGCGGGGCACGGCGGTCGAGCTGCTCGCCGTGGACGCCGACCGCCTCGGTGTCTTCCCGGACGGCTTCGTCCCCGACCCCGCCGCCGGCGCGCTCCCGCTCGGGGCGCTCACCGCGCTCAAGGGCCTGCGCGACGGCCTCCGGGTCGCGGCCGGGCAGCGGGTGCTCGTCGTGGGCGCGGGCGGTGCGGTCGGGACGGCGGCGATCCAGCTAGCCCGGGGGCTGGACGCCGAGGTGGACGCGGTCTGCGGTCCCCGCGGCCGCGGCGTCTGCCTGGCGCTGGGGGCACGGGAGGCGTTCGACCACACCGGCTCGACCCGGCGGCTCCGCAACGGCGGCGGGTACGACGCCGTCCTGGTCGCCGCCGGGCGCGCCGCCGACTGGCTGGGCGCGCTCCGTCCCCGCGGACGGCTGGCGATCACCCGCGCGGACCGGTGGCTGCGCACCCTGCCGCACGCGCTGATCCGACGCCGGCGGATCGGCAGCGTCGCCGCCGGCCACGGCGCCGCCGACCTGACCTGGCTCGCCGGCGAGGTCGCGGCCGGGCGGCTGGCGCCGGTCGTGGACCGGGCCTACCGGGTGGACGAACTCGCCCGGGCCCACGCCGAGCACGGACGGGGCGGTACCGCCGGCGCCAGGCTGGTGCACTACCGCCAGGACTGAGTCGTACGGCGAGCGTGGCCGGCGCAGCCGGTGTGCCCGGCTGGGGTCGCGCAGTAGGCGCAGATCGGTGGATCGAGGCTGAGTCCCGAAGCCGGATGCGGACGAACCGGCGGGAGCCGCGCTCAGGCGTACGTCCAGTTCTCGCCCTCGGGATGGGTGCCGGTGACCACGTAGATCACCCGTCCGGCCATGATCACGGCGTGGTCGGCGATCCGCTCGTAGTAGCGGCCGAGCAGGGCCACGTCCACGGCGGCCTCCACCGAGTAGGGCCATTCGGCGCCGAGCAGGATCCGGAACTGGCTCTTGCGCAGTTCGTCCATCTCCTCGTCGCTGTCGGCCAGTTTTGCGGCGTCGTGGGCGTTGCGCTCGTTGAGCGCGCGCCCGGCGGTGGCCACCATGTCCTCGGCCACCCGGGCCATCAGTTCGAAGTTGGGGATCAGCCCGTCCGGCACCGCCGGGGTCGGATACCGCAGCCGGGCGATCTTCGCCACGTGGCAGGCCAGGTCACCCATCCGGGCCAGGTCGGCGATCATCCGCATCGCGGCGACGATGGTGCGCAACTCCCCGGCGACCGGCGCCTGCCGGGCCAGCAGCACGAAGCAGCGGGCCTCCAGGTCGTCGTGCTGGGCGTCCACCAGGGCGTCGTCGCTGATCACCTGCTCGGCGGTGTCCAGGTCGGCCTGCAACAACGCCCGGGTGCTGAGCCGGACGGCGGCCCGCACCCGGCCGGTCATCAGGACCAGGTCCTGGACCAGAGCATTGAGGTCCTCGCGGTAGGTGTCTCGCATCGCTCATCTTCTTTCCTGGTCGTGCTGGCGCTGGCGAACCGCGGTCCACCCTATGCCCGGTCGAAGACCCCGGTCGGGTTGCCGGCGACACCGAGGTGAACTCTGCGTGAACAATGCCGGGGGGCCGGGAGAGGCCCGGCCGGGTCGCGGGCCGGGTCCTAGACTCCGGCGTGTGAGTCCGGTCGTAGCCAGTGTGCTGGGTGTCCTCCTGGGCATCCTGATCACCCTCGTGGGGGTCGCGGCCCACCGCACCCGGCGCACCTCGGTTCCCATCGAGCCCGCGCCCCTGCTGACCGCCGACCTGCGCGCCGTCATCGAGCACCTGCGGACCGCGGGAGCGGTGCTGGGGCCGCACGACGAGTTGCTGGTGCAGTCACCGGCCCTGGCGCCGTCCGGCCTGGTGCAGGGCAACCGGTTGGTGCACCTCGACGCGCTCGCCCTGGTGCGGGAGGCGCGCAGCCACGGCGAGCCCGGGGTGCTCAACCTGCAGACCTCGCCCGGCCCGGGACTGCCGCAGCGCCAGCTGGCGGTCCGGGTCGCCCCGCTGTCGGAGGGCCTGGTGCTGCTGTTGGTGGACGACCGATCGCAGGCGTTGCGGGCCGACGAGTCCCGGCGCGACTTCGTCACCAACGTGACCCACGAACTCAAGACGCCGATCGGCGCGATCGCGTTGCTGGCCGAGGCGATCGGCGAGGCCGCCGAGGACCCCGAGGCCGTGCATCGGTTCGCCGACCGGTTGAACGCGGAAACGGCGCGGCTCAACGAACTGGTGTCGCAGATCATCGCGCTGTCGCGCCTCCAGGCCGCGGATCCGCTGTTGGACGCCTCCGCGGTGGACGTGGACGAACTCATCGACCTGGTGCTGGACCAGGCCCGCGCCCCGGCCGAGCAGGGCGGGATCACGCTCGCCCGGCAGGGCACCCGG
>JAGPGQ010000253.1 GCA_018055925.1 Micropruina sp. | reverse complement strand
CCCGAACGGACCTCGTGCGGGCTGACCGGCTGCGGATGCTCGTTGAGCCAGTCGATGGTCTCGGTCAGCCGCCGCTCCATCGGGTGCCCGTCGTCCACGGCCAGTTCGACCGCGGCCACACCCTTGACCACGGCGTCCCGGAGCTCCGGCGCCAGGGTGTCGGCGGCCCTGCCCAGCGGCGGGAAGACCTCGACGCAGATCCACGATTCGGCGAGACCCGGGGTGCCGTTGCCGGCGACGGCCTGCAGCACCCCGTCGGCGTCCCGGCGCACCTCGTACTGGGGGTGGACCAGACCCCGGATGTTCCAGCCGCTGCGGGTGATGTCCATGCTGACGGTGTCGACCAGGAACGGACGGTCGTCGGTGACGATCAGCAGCAGGATCGACTCCCCCGGATGGTCGTCGCCGGGCAGCAGCACCTCGACCTTGGTCTCGCCCGGCCGTCGGACCGCACCCAGCCGCAGGTGGGCCGCGACCTGCTCGGCCCGCTGGATCGGGTCGAGCTGCAACAACTCACCGTCGGGCAACCGCCGGACGTAGTGTTCCGCGAATCCCGGTGGAGCCACCAGGCCCTCAAGGTTCTCCAGCAGCTCGGCCAAATGACCGGTCATGCTTTCGACCCATTGCGTTCGCGTGCCCGAATCTGCGGCCACCATGCCTCCTTGCCGATGCCACACGCATGAAAGCAGTCACTCTAGCGACCAAACGTCCCGGAGTCCTTACGGCACAATGGCGGCCATGCGTGTCTCGGCCAGCAACTCCTTCCCCGCCGACCCCTCGACCACCCATGCGATGCTCACCGACGCCGAATTCCTGGCTGCCGTGTGCGTCGCGTCCGGGGACCTCGCCCACCGGGTCGACGCCACCGCAAGCCGCAGCGCCGTGGAGCGCCGGATGACCTCGCCCTCCGCGGTGCGCAGGCTGCTGGGCGACACGCTCACCCTGCTGCAGGACGTCCGGTGGCATCCCGCGTGGCCGGACGGGGCCCGCACCGGCGAGCTCACCCTGACCGTCCAGGGCATGCCGGCCCGGGCGGAGGTGGCGATCGACCTGCGTCCGGGTGGCCGTGGCACCGTGGTCGACTTCGCCGGCGAGTTCACCATCAGCGTGCCGCTGCTCGGCCGCAGCCTGGAGAAGCAGGCCGCCCCGGCCCTGCTGGCCGGCTTCGACGTGCAGCAGCAGGTGGGCGACGAGTGGCTGGCGCGCGAGCGGACTTGACCTTTACCTTGCGTCAACGTCCGACACTGCTGGGGTGAGCTCGCGAACCACTCTTCCCCTGTACCTCACGGCGACCGCCACCTCGCTGTTCGGCAACTCGGCGATCGCCATCGTGCTGCCCTGGCTGGTGCTGGAGCGCACCGGCGACCCGGCCATGGCGGGCACGGTCGCCGCGGCCAGTGCCCTGCCCGGGGCGATCGCGGCCTTTGCCGGCGGGCACCTGATCGACAAGGTCGGACGCCGCCGGATGTCGGTGCTGTCCGACATCGGCTCCGCGGCGGCGGTGGCCGCCCTGGCGATCGTGGACGCCGCCGTCGGACTGAACGTGGCCTGGTTCATCGCCCTCGGCGTGCTCGGCGCCCTGTTCGATGTCCCCGGGATGACCGCCCGGGAGACCCTGCTGGCCAACGTGTCCGAGACCTCCGGGGTCGGCCTCGACAAGGTGGCCGCCTGGCGGGGCATGCTGTTCGGCCTGTCCTTCCTGGCCGGTCCCGCGCTCGCCGGCTGGCTGCTGACGCTGATGCCGTCCATCCAGGTGGTCTGGATCACCGCCGGCTGTTCCGCCGCCGCGGCCCTGGCCATCGGGTTGATGCCGCTGCGGCCCACCACGATCGCCCCGGCCGAGGACAACTCGCCGCTGGCGGGCTTCACCCACATCCGGCGGAGCCGGCCGCTGCTCACCCTGCTGGTGATCAGCCTGGGCTCGATGGTGCTGGTGGCGCCGCTGCTCAGCGTCGTGCTGCCCGCCCACTTCGTCGCGCTGGCCGCGCCCGGCCTGCTCGGCCTCACCCTGTCGGCCTACGCCGTCGGCACCATGGCCGGTTCGGGCATCTACGGCTGGGCCTTCGGCGGACGCCGCTGGGCCGCCTGGGTGGTGGCGAACCTGCTCTACGTGGTCTCCGCCGTCCTGATCGCCACCCTGAGCGGCTTCTGGCTGGTGGCCGCCGGCATGGTGGCCGCCGGGCTGGCCTCGGGGTTGCTGCAGCCGATCAGCACCGTGGTGCTCACCGAGCACGTCCCGGACGCCCTACGCGGCCGGGTCTTCGGCGCCTACTCCGCGCTCGCCATGGTGGCCAGCCCGCTGGGCCTCGGCCTGATGGCGTTGGTGCTGGCCGGTGCCGACCTGTCGGTCGCGGCCTGGGTGCTCGCCGCGGGCTGGGCCCTGGTCGGGGTGTACGCGGTCATCGCGCCCGGATTGAAGGCCTACATCCAGCCGCAGCCGGAGGACGCCGAGGCCGACCAGCGGCCGGTTGGCTGACGTCGACGGTATGGTGTTTGGTATGGCAACCACGCAGAAGATCACGGTCACCGTCCCGACCGAGTCGGTCGCGGCGATTCGCGGCCTGGTTTCCGAGGGCCGGGCCGACAGCGTCTCCGGCTTCGTTCAGCACGCGATCCGCGTCGCCCTCGATGACGTGACCGGCTGGGGCGCCATGCTGGGCCAGGCATTGGACGCCACCGGCGGAGAGATGACCGCGGAGGAACGCGCCTGGGCCGACCGCGTGCTGGGCACTGTCGGCTCCGATCCGGGCACCGCGGCGTGAGCAAACCCGGAGTGACGCTGGACGCCGGTCCGCTCATCCAGTTGGACCGCGGGCATCGCAGGGTCGTCGTGCTGCTGGCAAGGGCCAACGAGACGGCCCGGCCGGTGATCGTCCCAGGCAGTGCGCTCGCTCAAGCGATTCGCGACCCAGCTCGGCAGGCCAGGTTGGCTCGCCTGCTTCGACAACCCCGGACACAGGTCGTCCCGCTCGACCGCGTGGATGCGACTCAGGTCGGCCGCCTGCTCGCGGCGTCCGGCACCAGCGACATCGCCGACGCCCACGTGGTCATCTGCGCCCGCCGCTCGCAGACCCAGGTGGTCACCAGCGATGCCGACGACCTCCGGCGCCTGGACCCGACCCTCCCTCTCGTTGTCTTGTAGGGGCACCAAGGTTTCCTTGATGGCACGGGGGCTCGTCCAGCGCATCAGGTTCCAAGCCCGCGAAGCCGGCTTCGGCCGACCGTCTACTTCGTCTGATTCGGGTGCGCGGTAAACACGCGCACCAGGACGACACGCTTGGTCTTCGGTTCGACGTAGAACCAGATGCGTGCGCCGCCGGTCAGTTCGTACTGCCGCTGCTCGTGCGAGGTCCCATCACGCACGACGTGCGCGAGTTCGCCGCGCAACCGGTGACAGCGCGGATCCTCGTCCAGGGGTCGTGCGGTCAACCTGTCCCAGGCGTCCACGACCGCGTTGCGCTGGGTCGCGACCACATCGCGCCAGCCCTTCTCGGCGTCCCTGGTCCCGAAGGCAAGCACGTAGTCGGTGGACCTGCGCGGCCTCGGGACGCCGGTCTCCCGCTTCACCACCGCGGCTCGACCAGCGGTTCGTCCGCAGTCAGCCACTCAGGCGAATCCGCTCCCCAGCCCGCCCCAACAGCCTCGGCCGTGTTCCGCCAAGCGGCGATCACCGTCAGCAGACGGTGCGGCTGTCCCACGGTGAAGGCGCCCCGGGCGACGGCGACGATCTCCGTCGCGCATGCTTCGCGGTCAGAGGCATTGAGCAGACCGATCCACGGGAAGTACCGGATGAACCGGTCCGTGATCGGGCCGTCGTCGAGCGAGGCAGCGATCAACTGTGCCGCGACGGCCAGCAACTCGCGCTGCTGGGCGTCCCGCTCCCGAGTCGTGAGGACGAGCGACTCGCCATCGCGCCGCGTCACGACGACCGGGCCCGCCTCCGCCGCGGCGAACACCTCCGCCGGATGGCGCGACAACTCCGACGACTGGACGGTGCGGGGCTCAAGGGTCGGCGTACTCATGATCGAAAGCGTACTTCAGAACACAATAGGAACTCTAAGAGGCACTCCGCGCTAGCAAGAGGGCTCGAGTCGTGTGCAGTTACGCACTGACCGTCGGTGGGTTGCGACAAGTCAGCCAGCGATGCGTTCGACCAGCGGGTCAGTTCATGTGCGGGTAGCCGGTGGTCACCGGGGGGACCAGGGTCTCCTTGATCGCCCGCGGGCTCGTCCAGCGCATCAGGTTCCACATCGAGCCGGCCTTGTCGTTGGTGCCCGAGGCCCGGGCGCCGCCGAACGGCTGCTGCCCGACCACCGCACCGGTCGGCTTGTCGTTGATGTAGAAGTTGCCGGCGGTGTACCGGAGCCGGTTCTGGGCCAACTCGATCGCGTTGCGATCGGTCGCCAGGATCGAACCCGTGAGCGCGTAGGCGGAGGCCCCGTCGACCAGGTCGAGCACCTTGTCGAAGTCGGCGTCCTCGTAGACGAAGATGCCCAGCAGCGGACCGAAGTACTCGGTGACGAAGATGTCCTGCTTGGGGTTGTCCGAGGTGACCAGGGTCGGCCGGATGTACCAGCCCTCGCTGCGGTCGTAGCTGCCGCCGGCCACGATCTCGGCGTCCGGAGCGGCCTTGGCCGCGTCGATGGCGCCGGAGAGCTTGTCGAAGGCCCGCTCGTCGATCACGGCCGAGGTGAAGTTCTTGAAGTCCCGCACGTCGCCGACCTGGAGCGCCTCGACCTGCGCGATCAGGTCGTCCTTGATCGCGTTCCACAACCCGCGGGGCAGGTAGGCGCGCGACGCCGCGGAGCACTTCTGGCCGGAGTACTCGAAGGCGCCCCGCACCAGCGCGGTGGTCAGCACCTCCGGATCGGCGCTGCGGTGCGCCAGGATGAAGTCCTTGCCGCCGGTCTCGCCGACCAGCCGCGGGTAGGACTTGTAGGTCGCGATGCTGGTGCCGATCTCGGCCCACAGCCCCTGGAACACCCGGGTCGAACCGGTGAAGTGGATGCCGGCGAGGTCGGGATGCGCGAGGGCGATGTCGGAGACCTCCTTGCCGTGGCCCGGGACGAGGTTGATCACGCCGTCGGGCAGGCCGGCGGCGCGCAGCACGTCGACGATCACCTCGGCGGCGAACATCTGGGTGAGCGCCGGCTTCCACAGCACCGGGTTGCCCATCAACGCCGCCGAGGTGGGCAGGTTGCCGGCGATCGCGGTGAAGTTGAACGGGGTGATCGCGTAGACGAAGCCCTCCAGCGGCCGGTAGTCCATCCGGTTCCACACGCCGGGGCTGTTGGCCGGCTGGTTGGCGTAGATCTCCTGCGCGAAGTGGGCGTTGAACCGCAGGAAGTCGACCAG
>JAGPGQ010000252.1 GCA_018055925.1 Micropruina sp. | reverse complement strand
CGAGCAGCAGGATCCACAGCGGCGTCGCGTCGACGGTGCCGTAGTACTCCGGCGGCAGCCCCGAACCCGCCCGCGGGTCGGGATCGGCGGCGCGCACCTCGTGCAGGATCTTGCCGGGCTGCTCGGCCCGTTCGACGTCCGTCACCCGGCCCTGACGCGCCGCGAGCGTCCGGAGGGTGCCCAGTGCCATGCCGCGGTCGATCGGCAGCAGCAGCCGCGCGGTGAGCAGCGAGTCGCGCCCGAACAGGGTCAGGTACCAGGGGGCGCCGGCGGCGAAGAACCGCCGGTCCGGGTCGCCGCGTTCCTGCATCCGCAGGGCGTTCAGGTCGGCCACCGAGCGCTGCACCAGGCGGGCGAGGGACGCCGGGGCGTGCCGGAGCCCGGGGCTCCGCAGCGGCTCGGCGGTGCACGCCTCGAACGGCAGCGGGACGTCCGCGACGGTCACCCCCCACTCCAGGGTCACCGCCCCGTACGCCGGGACGGTGCATCGCCAGCACAGCTCGATCCGCTCGCTCCGGACGATCTCGGCGCCGGGGGCGGTCACCCGGAGGCCCCGCCCCGCGAGTTCGGTGCGTGCCGGCGCGACCACCCTTCCCGACTTGATCGCCGCCATCGGCGTGGCGTCGGGGGTCAGCGTCAGGCGCAGGACGATCGCCAGCGGCTCCGGCAGGGAGGCCGCGAGCGTGATCCGCTCACCGAAGCCGTCCGGTGTGGCCGTGCGGCGCCGGGTGAGCGAGCCGAGCGGATCGACGGTCCCGTCCTGGATCCGGGCGATGTCGTGGAAGGTGACCGTGCCATCGATCCCGGTGGACGTCGACCCGTGCACCAGACCGATCGGGCCGTCCGGGCCGGCCAGCCGCACCTGCAGCCCCCGGAGCACCCGCCGATCGCCGTAGTAGGCGCCCTGCACGCCGGTGCCGTCGATCGAGCCGTCGGCCGCCGACCACACCTGCACCGGCGCGGCGAGGGTCAGGGCGAGATCGTGCAGGAACGGCTGCTGAGCAGACATGTCACCTCCGGGAGCATGAGCCACCCCGTCGGGGGTTGACAGCGAACGGTAACCGTCCTGAAGATAGCACTAGCATTTGATCGATCAAATCTAAGCAGCGGGATGATTTGATCGATCAAATGCCCCTACGAAGGAGGCGTCCATGTCGTCCGGTCGCGCGGCCAACCCGACCCTGGTCAGCCTGGCTCGCGAGCTGGGCGTCTCCCGGCAAACCGTCAGCAACGCGCTCAACGCCCCCGAACTGGTCAAGCCCGAGACCCGCGAGCGGGTGCTGGCCGCGATCCGGGAGTCCGGCTACCGCCCCTCCGCGCTCGGCCGGGCGCTGCGCACCCGGCGGTCGATGAACCTCGCCTTCCGGATGTACCCGGCCGTGGACGGCATCAACGGCGCCGTGCTGGACCGGTTCCTGCACAACCTGGTGGTCGCCGCGCAGCGGCACGACTACCGGGTGACGCTGTTCGACACCGACTCCTTCGAGGCCGAGATCGGGGCCCTGGGCGAACAGCACCGGGCGGGCCTGATCGATGCCTGCGTGCTGATCAACACCCATGCCGGCGACCCGCGTCCCCGGCGGCTGATGGCGGCCGGCATCCCGACCGTGGCGTTCGGCCGTCCCTGGAGCGATCCCGACTCGCCGCACGCCTGGCTCGACATCGACGGCGGCGTCGGCTGCGAGTCGGCCGTGCGCCACCTGCGCGCGGCCGGGCACACCCGGATCGGCTTCCTCGGCTGGCCGGAGGGTTCGGGCGTCGGCGACGACCGGCACGCCGGCTGGCTGCGCGGCATGAGCGGACTGGCGGTGGACGACCTCCGGGCCGCCGCCCCGGACGGCGTCCACGAGGGCGCGCAGGCCGCCGAGCGGCTGCTGGCCGCCGGCGCCACCGCCATCGTGTGCACCAGCGACTCGCTGGCGATGGGGGCCGCCTCCCGGCTGCGGGCCGGCGGCGGCGATCCGGCCGCGGTGGTCGGCTTCGACGACACGCCGGTGGCGGCGGCCCTGGGCATGTCGAGCATCTCGCAGCCGGTCGAGCAGGCCGCCGGGACGCTGGTCGACCTGGCGCTGGGCGAACTGCACGGACGCCCCGCCGCCGAGCGGCGCGTGCTGCTGCCGTCCACCCTCGTCCTGCGCACCCGCATGCCGTTCCCCGCCTGAGCAGCCAACGAAGGGAAACACCATGAAGAACCGTCATCTCCAGTTCGGCATCGCCGCCGTCTCGGCCCTGACCGTGACCCTGGCCGCCTGTTCCTCGCCGTCCGGCACCAGCCCGGGCGGCGAGCAGAGCCAGGCGACCGAGACGCCCAACTCCAATCCGGTCTCGGTGCTGATCGGCTCGTCCGGCTCCGCCGAGACCAACGCCGTCAAGGAGGCCGTGGCCGCCTGGTCGCAGCAGTCCGGCATTCCCGCCGAGGTCAAGGTCGCCTCGAACCTGACCCAGCAGGCGACCCAGGGCTTCACCGGCGGCAAGCCGGACGACGTGCTGTACGTCTCCACCGACGCCCTGGCGGGCTGGGCCGGCAACGGCTCGCTCGAGGCCTACGGCGACTCGCTGCCGAACAAGGCCGACTTCTATCCGAAGCTGGTCGAGGCGTTCACCATCGACGGCAGGTTCTACTGCGCGCCCAAGGACTTCTCCACGCTCGCGCTGGTGATCAACAACAAGCTCTGGAAGGACGCCGGCCTCACCGACAACGACATCCCGAAGACCTGGGCCGACCTGGAGGCGGTGGCCAAGAAACTGACCAAGGGCAAGGCCAAGGGCCTGGTGCTGAGCCACGAGGTCCAGCGGCTGGGCGTGTTCATGGCCCAGGCCGGCGGCGGCCTGGTCACCGACGGCAAGGCGACCGCCAACTCGCCGCAGAACATCGAGGGCCTCACCTTCGTGAAGAAGATGCTCAACGACGGGGTCGCGGCGTTCAACAGCGACGTCGGCGCCGGCTGGGGCGGCGAGGCGCTGGGCAAGAACCTGGCCGGCATGGTGGTCGAGGGCAACTGGATCACCGGTGCCAAGAAGGACTACAAGGACCTCGACTACACCGTCGCCGCCCTGCCCACCGGAACCCAGGCGGGCACCCTGCAGTACACCAACTGCTGGGGAATCGCCGCCGACGCCGACAACAAGGCGGGTGCCAAGAGCCTGGTCGAGTTCCTGACCACCACCCAGCAGCAGCTGGCCTTCGCCAAGGCGTTCGGCGTGATGCCCTCGGTGCAGTCGGCGGCCGACGGCTTCAAGCAGGACAACCCGGGCATGGAGCCGTTCGTCGACGGCGCCGGCTACGCCCAGAACCTGCCCGCGCAGGAGGGCGTCTCGGCGATCCTGTCCGACCTGAACAGCAAGCTCGCCAAGCTCAAGGGCGGCGATCCGAAGGCCATCCTGGACGGCGTCCAGGCCGACCTGCAGGCCGCCGTCGGCGCCTGACCCATGTCCACGGACGCCACCTCCCGGGTGCGGGCGACGCCCCCACCCGGGAGGCCACGGGGCCGCGGGATCCGCAACCAGTCCGCGGCGGGGTGGCTGTTCGTCGCCCCGACCGTGCTGATCCTGGGCCTGTTCCTATTCGTCCCGGTGCTGATGGCCGCGTGGGTGAGCGTGTCCGACTGGAACGGGCGCGGCGGCCCGTTCGGCGCCCAGGTGAACTTCGTCGGCGGCACGCACTACGCCGAGATGCTGAGCGGACGCGGCCTGACGGCGCGCGACTTCGGCACGGCGATCCGGAACAACCTGTACTACGTGATCTGCGTGGTCCCGCTGCAGACCGCCATCTCGCTGGGCCTGGCGTTCATGGTGAACAAGCGGGCGCTGAGGGGGAAGGGCTTCTTCCGGACGGCGTTCTACTTCCCGTCGGTGACCTCGACGGTGGCGATCACCGTGCTGTGGCTGTTCCTGTTCTCGGCCAGCGGCGCGGTGAACTCGGTGCTGGGCTGGCTGAGCATCGAGGGACCGAACTGGTTCGCCGACCCACGCGGCATCGTCCATCTGCTGTTGGGCGGGGGCGATCCCCCCGCGGCGCTGGCGGAGCCCGGCCTGCTGGGCATCTCGGCCTGGGAGTGGCTCGCCGGGCCGTCGGTGGCGATGACCGCCTTCATCCTGATGGCCATCTTCACCACCTCGGGCACGTTCATGCTGCTGTTCCTGGCCGCCCTGCAGTCCATCGGCGAGGAGACCGACGAGGCCGCGATGGTCGACGGCGCCAGCAGCTGGCAGCGGTTCTGGTACGTGACCGTGCCGATGCTGCGGCCCACCCTGTTCACCGTGATCACTCTGGGCCTGATCGGCACCTGGCAGGTGTTCGACCAGATCTACACCGGCAGTCAGGGCGACCCGTCGAAGACCACCCTGACCCCGGCGTACCTCTCCTACCAGGCGGCCTTCGAGTCGCAGCGTTGGGGACGCGGCGCCGCGATCGCGTTCATCCTGTTCGCGATCATCGTGCTGATGACGCTGGTGCAGCGCCTGGTCCTCGGCGACGCCGACCCGACGAAGCCGAGCCGCCGGCAGCTCCGGGCCGAGCGGACGGCGCGCGCCGCCGTCCCGGCGTCCGGCGACACCGCCGGGACCCAGGCCACGGCGGCCGGACGATCCGGAGGTGGCCGGGATGGCTGAGCAGGTGAGCACCTATCCCGGCGAGCGTCGCGGCGCCGGCCGGCTGATCGTCTTCGGCGGGCTGCTGCTGTTGGCGCTGGTCTACGTCTTCCCGTTCCTGGTGCAGGTGGCGAACTCGTTCAAGACCGACGACGAGGCGACCAACAACGGCCTGGCCCTGTGGTCGGCGAACTGGACCACCGAGGCCTACCAGGTGCTGTTCGGCAACTCCGACTTCGGGCTGTGGACGATGAACTCGCTGATCGTGACCGTCTGCGTGACGCTCGGCCAGGTGTTCTTCGTCTCGCTGGCCGGCTACGCGCTGGCCGGGCTGCGGTTCCCGGGCCGAGGCGTGGTGTTCGCGATGCTGATCGCGGTGATGTCGGTGCCCGGGGTGGTGCTGCTGATCCCGAAGTTCCTGGTGATCAAGGAGCTGGGCATCTACGACACCTACTTCGGCATGATCCTGCCGCTGCTGGTCGACGCCGCCGGCGTGTTCATCATGAAGAACTTCTTCGAGTCGATTCCGGTGGCCGTCGAGGAGGCGGCCCGGATCGACGGCGCCGGCACCTTCCGGACGTTCTGGTCGATCGTGCTGCCGATGGCCCGGCCCGCGCTGATGACCATCGTGATCCTGAGCTTCCAGGGCTCCTGGAACGAGCTCAACCACTTCATCGTCTCGACCCAGTCGCCGGGACTGGTCACGCTGACCCGCGGGGTGGCCTCGCTGGCCTCCGGTCAGCTGTCGTCGGGCAACCAGTACCCGA
>JAGPGQ010000004.1:25035-46276 GCA_018055925.1 Micropruina sp. | reverse complement strand
GTCGTTGGTGCCGGCGTGGCCGCCGATGCTGATCCACATAACGCGGCGGAATCACCTCAGCGACACCGTCGGGACTGATCCGGATCTGCCATTGCAGATCCGACGGCCGCCGAGCATCGGGTTCGAGGAGGTTGTGGTGGTGTTTGCACAATAGGCACAGGTTGGCCAGCGAGGTGGCGCCACCTTGCTGCCACGGGACGATGTGATGGGCGTCACAGTCAGCGGCTGGCCGGTTGCAGCCCGCGAACACACAGCCCTGGTCACGGGCATGCAGCGCTTGCCGAATCGTTGGCGTGACGAGCCGGTGTTTCTGGCCGACGTCGAGCACCCCGGACGGTCCGCCCAGCACCACCGGCAGAATGTCGGCGTCACACAGGTACTGGCGCAGTTCGCCGGCGGTCAACGTGTGACCATTGGCCAGCTGTGCGTTCCAGCAGTCCTTCACCAGGTCCTCGTAACGGATGGTGATCGTCACGTGGGGACGGTCGCCGCCATGCTTGGGTGCGGCCTGCTGGACCGCGACTCTCCGGGCCAACTCCACCAGGGCGTCCGCCCGGCGCATCGGCCAGGTCACCTCTTCCTGCACGGGGTCGCGTTCTTCCAGTTCGGTGCGGTGCAGCTGGTGCGCCAACGCATCAATCTGCGCTTTCAACAACGCGGCGTCACCGGTGGGGAGTTTGCCCTTGATGATCGTCGATCCATGCCCGTCGTCGGCGAAAGACAGGTGCCGGTTCCGCAACGCGGCCTTGCGTTCGCGTTCCATGCGGGCCGCTTCGGCTTCCTCGGCGATCTCGGGCGCGATCACCTCCAGCAGATGCTGAGCGAGACCCTTCAGATGTTGGGAGTCGAACTCGGCACAGAACCCCACCATGGTCGCCTGCGCCTGTGCGACAGCCTGAACCGGGAGGTCATCGGGGAGTTTGCGCAACACGTCGGTGACGGCCCGGGCCTGGAAGCCGTTGGCTCGGCCGGCGCGTAGCGCGTCCCCCACCTGAGTGAACCGTTCGAGATCGGCTGCGTGGTGCATCAGGGCGGCGGCTTGTGGCCGGGTGTAGCGCAGTTCGCCGGCGAGCCAGCTGGTGAGCGGCACCCCGTAGGCGGTTTGTGCCGCCTCGGCCCGGTCCACGTCGCCGACGATGTGGTGCAGTACTCCGGCCAGTCGGGACTGGATGTGTAGCAGGTCGGTGACCAGGTCGAGTTGGGCCCGATCGGTCAACAGCCCCACCGTGGTGTCGACGGTGTCGAGCAACCCGGCCACGCCGGTGGTGAAATCCACCACCGACACCGACCCTGCCGCGCCCTTCATACAGAGAACGCTACGGACCGGCACTGACACTTTTCGTCCAGAACCCGCTCTGGTGGTGGTGTTGTCAGAAACGGACAACATCGGGCTCTTTGGGCAACACCCGTGACAACACCTCAGGGCCGAGGCTGCGATCTCGGGCGATATTCCCGACCTCCTTTGACGTCCTTTCCGGGGTTCAAGCCGGGGTGAAGGACGCCAGGCCAGGGAGACGCTGGCTCAGCGGCCGATGAACGGGAATAGGAACCGTCCCCTGAGCCGATGGGCGCCGCAGCGATCGGCACCGGATGGGTGCACTGGGAAGCCGGGTGCGCGAAGGCGTACCGGGTCCTACGGCGAGCGTGGCCGATGCACAGCCGGGGTCGCGCAGTAGGCGCAGATCGAGACAGCCGGGCTGACTGTGCCGGCCGCGCCACCCCCGCTCGGCGTCGACCCTGGGGATTCGCGAACTGGCGAGCCAGCCACCAAGCCCTCGACACCGCCTGCGGCCTCCACCTCAACAACCCGCCTGGACAACACCCCCGACGAACCCATGAACACGCCCACTAGGCTGCCTCCGTGCTCCGGTTCACGCTCACCTCCGACGACCTCGTGGCGTTCAACCTGCACGTCGGACGGACGGGCGCGTTCCGCGGCCCGCAGACCGTCGCCCGGCTGCTACTGACCGCGCTGCCGGTGCTGGCCGGCTTCCTGATCGGCCTGATCGAGGGTGCCCCGCTGTGGGGCGTCCTGGCCGGTGCCGCTCTGGGCGCGGTGGTCTGGTTCACCTGGGCGAAGCGGTGGGAATGGCTGATGCGCCGACTGCTGGCCCGTTCGGCCCGGCGCGGCGGCCTCGGCACCACCGGGGAGTACCGGCTGTGGCTGGACGACGCCGGCCTGCACGAGCGGGCCGCCCACGGCGTGATTGAGATGTCCCTGGCCAGCGTCGCCGCCGTGGACGAGACCGACGAGCACCTGTTCGTGATGGTCGGCCCCACGCACGGGTTCATCGTCCCGAAGCGGATCGGCGAACCGCGCTGGCGGCCGTTCCTGGCGGAGCTGCGCGCCCGGCTCGCCGATCGCTCCGGCTGACGAGGGTCGTCCGGCTAGGCGGAACGCGACGCCAGCGGCACCTCGGGGTCGGGCTCGTGGGTGATCCGGTTGCGCAGGTCGCGCCGGACGATCTCGATCGACCACATCCAGATCACGTGGCCCAGCGCCTCGGAGAAGTGCTCCTGCCAGGGCTGGTCCCACGGCGCCGGCACGGTGCCCATGGCGGGCATCAGCAGCACGTGGAAGAAGATCCACAGCACCAGGCCGGCCGCGGCGGCCTGCCAGAGCTTCACCAGCGGCCACACCTCGGCCACCAGGCAGTAGATCAGGCCGAACGCGATGGCGAAGCCGAAGTGCACCACGAACGACGAGATCGGCAGGTCCCAGCCGTTGAACTCGACCGTGGCCCGCGAGACCGACTCGGGGAAGCCGATCTGCTCGAGCAGGGTCTGCGGTGGGTTGACCTCGTTGCGTTCCGGGGTCCGGGGCGGGAACGGCACCTCCCAGCCGAACTTCACGATGGCCGAGAATGCGCCGCCGATCAGGCCCACGAGGGCGGCGACCCCGAACCGGCGGCGCGCCGGATCGGTGGTTCCGAGCAGGTCTGGACTGATTCCGAGCATGGGTGAGATCCCTTTCGGGCGAGACAACAAAGGACGGAATCGGACGCGCGCACATCCGGAGGGCCATGGGGGACGGCCCCGACGATCATCTACGACGCATTGTAGTAGATGATCGCGTCCCGCGCGCCGGTTCAGCACACGACGCCCCGCCGGGACGCCACCGCGGCCTGCACCCGGGCCCGGACGATGGCCCGCTCGGCTCCGTGCCGGATCAGCCGCGCCTCGGACGACACCCCGTGCGGACCGAGCGCGGCGATCGCGCGGCGGGCGATCGCGGCGTGCGGCCGGTCAGTGCGCCGCGTCGTGCCAGGACCGTCCGGTGCCGACCGAGACCTCGAGCGGGACCGCCAGGTCGACGGCGTGGCCCATCTTGTCGCGGACCAGCTCCTGCATCGCGTCGGCCTCACCCGGAGCGACCTCGAAGACCAGTTCGTCGTGCACCTGCAGCAGCATCCGGGAACGCAGCCCCCGCGCAGCCAGCGCCGACTCGACGTCGAGCATGGCCACCTTGATGATGTCGGCGGCCGAGCCCTGGATGGGCGCGTTCAGCGCCATCCGCTCGGCCATCTCGCGGCGCTGCCGGTTGGACGAGGTCAGGTCGGGCAGGTAGCGCCGCCGGCCGAGCAGGGTCTCGGTGTAGCCCGTCCGGCCGGCCGTCCGGACGATGTCGCGCAGGTAGTCGCGGACGTTGCCGAACCGCTCGAAGTACTCGTCCATCAGGCCCTGCGCCTCGGACCGCGCGATCTTGAGCTGCTGGGAGAGCCCGAAGGCGCTGAGGCCGTAGGCCAGCCCGTAGTTCATCGCCTTGATCCGGGCCCGCATGCCGGTGTCGACCGCGTCGGGCGCCACCCCGAACACCCGGGCCGCCATCACGGTGTGGAAGTCCTCGCCGGAGTGGAACGCCTCGATCAGGCCGGCATCGGCCGAGGCGTGCGCCATGATCCGCATCTCGATCTGGCTGTAGTCGGCGGTCAGCAGGGTCTCGTAGCCCTCGCCGACCACGAACGCCCGGCGGATCCGCCGGCCCTCCTCGGTGCGGATCGGGATGTTCTGCAGGTTGGGGTCGGTGGAGCTCAGCCGTCCGGTGGCGGCGATGGTCTGGATGTAGGTGGTGTGGATCCGGCCGTCGCCGGCGATCGACTTCTGCAGGCCCTCGACGGTCTGCCGCAGCCGGATCTGGTCGCGGTGCCGCAGCAGGTGGGCCAGGAACGGGTGCTCGGTCTTGGCGAACAGCGACTCCAGCGACTCGGCGTCGGTGGTCCAGCCGGTCTTGGTGCGCCGCGTCTTCGGCATGCCGAGCTCGTCGAACAGCACCTCCTGCAGCTGCTTCGGCGACCCCAGGTTGATCGGCCGGCCGAGCACCTCGAAGGCGTCCGACTCGGCGTTCCGGACGGCGCCGTCGAACTCGGCGTGCAGCTCGTCCAGGTAGCCGGCGTCGACGGCGATGCCGTCGCGCTCCATGGTCGCCAGGGTGCGCAGCAGCGGCAGCTCGACGTCGGCCAGCAGGGACGCCTCGCCCCGCTCGTCCAGCTCCTCGGTGAGCACCCGGGCGAGGTCGATCACGGCGCGGGCGCGGATCATCGAGTCCTGCCCCTGCTCGCCGTCCTCGAAGTCGAACGCCAGCTGGTCGGTGGGCGCCGCAGCGGCCATCTCGGCGCTGAGCTCGCGCTTCAGGTGTCGGGCGGTCAGGTCGCCCAGGTCGTACACCCGCTGGTCGGGACGCAGCAGGTAGGCGGCCAGCTGGGTGTCGCTGGCCAGGCCGTCGAGTTCCCAGCCGCGCGACCAGATCGCCAGCAGCGGCCCCTTCGCGTCGTGCAGCGCCTTGGCCACGCCCGCATCGGCCAGCCACTGCGCCAGCGCGGCGTCGTCGGCGGGGGTGAGCTCGGCCACGTCCAGCCAGCAGGCCGCCCCGTCGGCCGTCGCCAGGGCGAGCCCGGCGATGTCGCCTGCGCCGGCCCGCCACTGGCCGGTGACGTCCAGCCCGGTGAGCTCGCCGTGCCCGTGGGTGGCCAGCCAGTCGGCCAGGGCCCCCGGCTCGAGCACGTCGCCGACCACCTCGAAGCCGCCGGTCGGCCCGGTCAGCTCCGCCGGCAGGGTCTCGATCAGCCGGTCGCGCAACACCCGGAACTCCAGGCCGTCGAAGACCGTGTGCACCGCCTCCCGGTCCCAGTCGCGACGTTCCAGCTGGTCGACCGTCACGTCGAGTTCGAGGTCGCCGACCAGCGCGTTCAGCTCCCGGTTGCGGACCACATCGGCCAGCCGCTCCCGGAACGACGCGCCCGCCTTGCCCGGGATCTCGTCGGCGCGCCGGACGATGTTCTCCAGGCCCTCGTAGGTGGCGATCCACTTGGCGGCCGTCTTCGGGCCCACGCCCGGCACCCCCGGCAGGTTGTCGGACGACTCCCCCACCAGCGCCGCCAGCTCGGGGTACTGGGCCGGCGGCACGAAGTAGCGCTCCAGCACGGCCGCCGGGGTCATCCGCGCCAGGTCGGAGACCCCCTTGCGCGGGTACAGCACGGTGACGTCGTCGGTGACCAGTTGCAGGGTGTCGCGGTCGCCGGTGCAGATCAGCACCTTCAGCCCCTGCTCGGCGGCCTGCCGGGCCAGGGTGGCGATGATGTCGTCGGCCTCGAATCCGTCGAGTTCGACGTGGGTGACGTTGAGCGCGTCGAGCACCTCCTTGATCAGCGCCACCTGGCCGGTGAACTCCTCCGGCGACTTCGACCGGTTGGCCTTGTACTCGCTGTACAGGTTGCTCCGGAAGGTCTGCCGGGAGACGTCGAAGGCCACCGCCAGGTGGGTCGGCTGCTCGTCGCGCAGCACGTTGATCAGCATGGACGTGAACCCGTAGACGGCGTTGGTGTGCTGCCCCGTGGTGGTCGAGAAGTTCTCCACCGGCAGCGCGAAGAACGCGCGGTAGGCCACCGAATGGCCGTCGATCAACAGCAAGGTGCCCGGGGAGTCACTCACGCATGCGAGGGTAGCGGAGCGCGCCGACAATCGTATGGGATCGTTGGGGGCATGAGCCTGCCCGAGTGGACCGCGCGGATCGAGAGTGCCCTGGACGCCAAGATGGGCATCGAGCTGATCGAGATCGGCCCGTCCCGCAGCGAGGCCCGGATGCCGGTCGAGGGCAACACCCAGCCGTTCGGCCTCTGGCACGGCGGGGCGTCCTGCGTGCTGGCCGAGACCCTCGCCTCGCTGTCGGCCTACGCGGCCGTCGGCCCGGAGGGGCAGATCTTCGGGGTGGACATCAACGCCACCCACCACCGGCCGGCCCGCGACGGCTGGGTGCGGGGCGTGGCCACCGCGCTGCACATCGGCGGCCGGCTCGGCACCTGGGAGGTGCGGCTCACCGGCGAGGACGGCGAACTGCTGTGCACCGCCCGGGTGACCTGCGCCCTACGCCGCCCGCGTCCCCGGCGGGAATGACGCCCGCCGACCTGGTCGCGGCCCTGAGCGCCGCGGGCTGCGTCTTCGCCGAGGACGAGGCGGCGCTGCTGCTCGCCGCCCCCGGCCCAGTCGAACCCCTGCTGGCCCGCCGGCTGGCCGGCGAGCCGCTGGAGCACGTGCTCGGCTGGGCCGCCTTCGACGGCGGCCGGGTCGCGGTCGACCCGGGGGTGTTCGTCCCCCGCCGCCGCTCGGAGTTGCTGGTCCGGCTCGCCGTCGCCGGGCTGGCCGCGCCCGCGGTCGTGCTGGACCTGTGCTGCGGCAGCGGCGCGCTCGGCGCCGCGGTGCGCCGCCGGGTGCCCGGCGTCGAGCTGCACGCCGCCGACGCCGACCCCGCCGCGGTGGCCTGTGCTCGGCGGAACCTGCCGCGCGGGACGGTCTGGCAGGGAGACCTGTGGACGGCCCTGCCGGCCTCGCTGCGGGGACGGCTGGACGTGGTGCTGGCCAACGCCCCCTACGTGCCCACCGCCGGCATCGCCTTGATGCCTCCCGAGGCCCGCGACCACGAGCCCCGCACCGCCCTGGACGGCGGCGGCGACGGCCTGGACGTGCACCGCCGGATCGCCGCCGGTGCCGCCGGCTGGCTGAGCCCGGGCGGCCGGCTGGTGATCGAGGTGTCCCGGGCCCAGGCGCCGGCCGCGCTCGGCCTGTTCGCGGCGGCCGGCCTGCAGCCTCGGTTGCACACCGACGACGACCTGGACGCCACCGCGATCCTCGGTGTCCGCCGGTCCTGAGGGGTCTCGACCTGCGGCTCGGGCGGCGGCGAGCCCTCGTCCGGCCACTCGGGGCGTCGCCACGATCAGCTTGCCGGTGTTGCGGTAGCCGATGCCGTGGGCGTCGCAGATCGCGCGATCGACAACTGGTGTCTCGACCTGCGGCTCGGGTGGCGGCGGGGGCTCGTCCGGCCGCTCGCGACGTCGCCGATCGCGCGATCGACAAGTGGTGTCGGGATCGCTGAGATGCTTTCGCGTTACATGCCGAAAGCATGTGCGTTGTGCCGCCAGTAGATGTCGATCGCGCGATCGGCAAGGCTCTCTCGAGCTGGACCAGCGGTAGTCAGGACTCGACAAGCTCGACCAGCGGTGGTCTCGACCAACGACAAGCGTGACGGAACGCTGAAGCGGAGTGGGCTGCACCCGTCCAGAGGTGGCGTGGTCTCGACAAGCTCGACCGACGCCCCTTGACTCTATGGTCGGCAATCACCGACCATACGGGAATGGCAGACCAAAAACCGGCGACGCCCGACTACGACCTCGCCGAGACCCTTGAACTGGACGATCCCGCGCAGTACCGGGCCCTGTTCGAGGACACCCGACTGCAGATCGTGTCGCTGCTGCTGGAGCGGGCCGCCACCACCTCGGAACTCGCCCAGGTGCTGAACCGGCCCAAGGGCACCATCGGGCACCACCTGGCGGTGCTCCGCGAGGCCGGACTGGTGCACGTGGTGCGTACCCGCCGGGTGCGGGCGCTGGAGGCGAAGTACTACGGCCGCACCGCCCGGGTGTTCCTCTACCGGCACGTGCACGAGGCGGTCGGCGAGCCGCAGCGGGTGCTCGCCCAGGCCGCGTCCGAGATCGCCCGGCAGCCGGTGGCGGCCGCCCCCGCGGCGGGCGAGCCGCCACGTCCGGTGATCAGCGCGAACCAGCGGTACGCCCGGATCCCGGCCGAGCGGGCCCTGGAGTGGCTCCGCCGGCTGAACGACCTGTTGGTCGAGTTCAGCCGCGAGCCCGCTGAGGGCGAGGTCACCTACGCGCTGGTGTTCGGGCTCTATCCGACCGCCCGTCCGCCCCTGCCGGACTCCGGCGAGCCCGGTGAGCCGGGTGAGCCCGGATGACCGCGCCACAAGGACGGCAGCCGCTCGGCCCCAACTACCGCAAGCTGTTCAGCTCGTCGGCGGCGGCGAACCTCGGCGACGGCGTGATGAGCATCGCGGTGGTCTGGCTGGCCTCGGCACTCACCCGGGACGCCCTGGCGATCGCCGCGATCGGCCTGCTCTCGCGGCTGCCCTGGCTGGTGTTCGCGCTGCCGGCCGGCGTGATCGCCGACCGGGTCGACCGCCGCCGGCTGGTCGGCTGGATGGACGTGGTCCGGTTCGCGCTGGTGGCCGGGTTCGGCTTGATGGTGCTGGCCCAACAGGACGGCGTTCCGACTCCGGAGCAGCTGGCCGCGGGGGCCGCGCCGCCCGCGAGCGCCCCGCTGCTGCTCGCCCTGCTGGGCCTGCTGGCGCTGCTGCTGGGCTTCGCCGAGGTGCTCCGCGACAACACCGCGCAGACCCTGATGCCGGCGGTAGTCGAGAAGCACCAACTCGAGCGGGCCAACGGGCGCATGTGGGGCGTGGAGACCGTGATGAACAACTTCGTCGGGCCGCCGCTCGCCGGTGTGCTGCTGGGCCTGGCGCTCGCGCTGCCGTTCCTGGCCAACGCCGGGCTCCTGGCGGTGAGCGCGGCACTGGTGTTCGCCCTGACCGGGTCGTTCCAGCGTCCGGCCGAGCATCGGACGACCGGCCGGATCGCCTGGCGGGCCGAGATCGGGGAGGGCTTCCGTTGGCTGTGGCGGCACCCGTTGCTGTGGGCCTTCGCGCTGCTGCTGGGCGGCCTGAACCTGCTCGGCGCGCTCGGCACGGTGGTGCTGGTGCTGTTCGTCCAGGAGGTGCTCGGACTCTACGAGGGCTGGCAGTTCGGCCTGGTGATCACCGGGATGGCGACCGGCGGCGTGCTCGGCTCGCTGGTGGCCGACCGGATCTCCCGGCGGCTCTCTCCCGGCACCTCCCTGCTGGCCGCGATCGCGGGCTCCGGGCTCGCATTCCTCGCCGAAGGCCTGGCCACCTCGCCGCTGACGTTCTGGACGGCCGGCGTGCTGGGCGGGCTGACGGTGGTGCTGTGGAACGTGATCACGGTGTCGTTGCGCCAGCGGCTGATCCCCGACCGGCTGCTCGGCCGGGTGAACTCGGTGTACCGGTTCTTCGGCTGGGGCACCATCTCGCTGGGCACGGCGCTGGGCGGGCTGCTGGTCAGCGCCGCCGAGCCGCTGCTCGGCCGGGAGTGGGCACTACGGGCGCCGCTGCTGCTCGCCGGCGCGTGCACCCTCGCCCTGCTGCCGTACGCGATCCCCCGGGTGGGCACTCCGCAGATCCGCGCGGCCGAGACCGCGGCGAGCGAGACCGGCTGAGCCTCGATTCACCGATCTCGATTCACCGATCTGCGCCTACCGCGCGACCCCATCGGCGGATCGAGGCTGAACCCACCGCCGGACGCGACAACGCCGCCCATCCGCGAGGATGGACGGCGTAGGCGTACGGTCAGGCTCCGGGTCCGTCGTACCCGGCGGCGATCAGCCGGCGGAGCACCCGCGGATCGTCCGGGCCCTGAGCGCCTCGGCGCACCGATCCCCGGACGGCACCGGCGATCGCGCCCTTGACGCTGTGATAGAAGCCTTCCTCCCGAAGGGAGGAGAATGCCTCTGCGCTGTTCACTTGTCTTCACTTCCTTCAACTGGATCCCTTGTGGATACAGATCAGTATACCATTGTGTGTACGCCACGTGGGCCAGCGACAAGGTGTGGGAACCGACTCGGGGAAGGGTCCGGGCGTTCCCGGACCCGTTCTCCCGGCCGGATCAGCTGGTGGCCTTCTTGCCCTGCTTGGAGTGGTCGATGACCCCCTGCGCGACCTCGCGCATCGACTTGCGCAGGTCCATCGCGGTCTTCTGGATCCAGCGGAACGCCTCCGGCTCGGTCAGCCCGAGGCCCTCCATCAACAGGCCCTTCGCCTGGTCGACGGCCTTCCGCGCGGCGAACCGCTCCTCCAGGTCGGCGACCTCGTCCTCGACGGCCCGGAGCTCGGCGTAGCGGGCCATCGCGATCTCGATCGCCGGCACCACGTCGGAGGCGTCGAACGGCTTCACCACGTAGGCCATCGCACCGGCCTGCCGGGCCCGCTCCACCAGTTCGCGCTGCGAGAAGGCGGTCAGCATCACCACCGGGGCGATCCGCTCCTCGGCGATGGCCGAGGCCGCCGAGATGCCGTCCAGCTTGGGCATCCGGACGTCCATCACCACGAGGTCCGGCTCGAGGTCGCGGGCCATGGCCAGCGCCTGCTCGCCGTCGGCGGCCTCGCCGATCACGTCGTAGCCCTCGCCGGTGAGCAACTCGACGAGATCGAGGCGGATCAGCGCCTCGTCCTCGGCGACGAGCACGCGAGGACGTTCTGCGGGGGCGTCAGACGACACTGTCGGGCCTCTTCCTGGGTCCAGGGGGTCCCGCCTGCCGGGCCCCGCCGAGAACATTACTCTTGAGCAGAGAACATTACTCCGACCGGCGATGCGACCGTCCGCCGATCGGCGACGCCGCCCAGGATGTGGCATGATCTAAGGGCTCCAGCCGGGGTGGCGGAATGGCATACGCGGACGGCTCAAACCCGTCTGCCCGCAAGGGCATAGGGGTTCGACTCCCCTCCTCGGCACGACATCGGGCGAAAACTCTTCCCACGCTCCGCTATCCACGGGGCGGCCAGATTGTATGCTGCCTTGTATACCCCTACGGAGGAGACCCAATGGCAAAGCAGGGACCGGCCGGGACCATCGCGGCCGATGCCGTTCACGAACACCTTCGGAAGGCGATCCTGAGCGCGGAGTACCGCCCCAATTACCGCCTGGTCGAGCAGGATCTCTCGGCTCAGCTCAACGTCAGCCGGACGCCGGTGCGCGAGGCGCTGCTCCGGCTGAAGCAGGAGGGCCTGGTGGTGCAGCGGAAGGGCTGGATCGTCCGCGACCACGCCCCGCACGAGATCATCGAGCTGCTCGAGGCCCGGGCCGAGTTCGAGTCGGCCGCGGCCCGGCTGGCCGCCCGGCGGATCACCGAGGACTCCCTCGCCCAGCTGCTCCACCTGATCGAGCGGATGGAGCACACCAGCTCCGCGGCCCGGATCGAGGTCAACCAGCTCAACGACGAGTTCCACTCCCTGATCACCGCCTCCGCGCAGAATCACGTGATCTCCGACGCGGCCCGCAGCACGATGATCAACTACTGGAACTTCAACTCGCCGGTGGTGTTCACCGAGGAGGACATCCGGCGGGTCAACGACGACCACCGCCAGCTGCACGCGGCCCTCGCCGACGCCGACGGCGAGGCCGCCGCCCTGATCGCCCGCCGGCACGTCCAGGCGACCACGGACATCATCACCCGGGCCCTGCGGCTCGACGTCCCGGACTGAGCCCGATGAACCGCGACGCCGTGATCGGCCTGGCCGCCGGCCACAGCCACCTGTTCGGCGGCGCCCGGCTGCTGGCCCAGGGTGCCGCCCGTCCGCTGCTCCCGGCGGCGGTCGAGGTGCTGTTCCGCGACGGGGTCGCGGTGGCCGCCGAACTGGTCGCGACCGGGGACGACGATCGGCTGCTGCTCTCGCTGCCGGCCTACACCACCGCCGCCGGCACCACCATCGCCGCCGCGCTGTGGCCCCTCACGGCGATCGAGGATGCCGCCGAGGGGCTCAGCCTGACGGTGGGGAAGCGGATTCGCTGACCGCCGCGGCGGCGGATCGTCGCAGGCTCGACAGCCCGAACAGCGCCACGCCGAGCACGACGACGCCGATCCCGAGCCAGGCCTGCCAGCTGGGCCGCTCCCCCAGCACCGCCACGCCCAGCGCGATCCCGACCAGCGGCTGCAGATAGGTGTTCAGGCTGGTGGTGGTCGAGCCCCAGGTGCCGATGAAGTAGAAGAACAGCACGTAGCCGCAGGCGGTGCCCAGGATGCCCAGTTCGAGGATCGCCAGCAGCGGGATCAGCCCGACCTGCGTCGGCAGCCGCCAGTCGCCGGTGAGGATCAGTACCGGGAGCAGCCAGAGCATGCCGAAGCCGAGTTGCAGGAAGGCGGTCAGCAGCGGGTGGACGCTCGAGACGAAACGCTTGGTGTACACGTTGGCGGCCGCGTAGTTGACCGAGGTGGCCACGATCACCAGCGACCAGACCAGGCTGCCGGAGCCGCTCGCGTTACCGGTGGTGAGCAGGACGACGCCGCCGAACGCCACGCACACGGCCACCAGGCGGCCGAGGCCGAACGCCTCGGTGCGCAGCCCGAAGGTGGCGATCAGGAAGACGAAGATCGGGGTGGTGCTGGAGAGCACGATGGCCGTCGACGAGTCCACCCAGACCTGCGCCCAGGTGAGCATGGTGTAGGGCAGCGCGATGCTCATCAGGCCCAGCAGGACGAAGTGGGCCCACAGTGCCCGGGTGCGCGGCCACCGCGGGCGGATCACCGCGACCACCCCGGCCAGCAGGATCGTCGCCATCAGGGTGCGGACGAAGACGATCTGGATCGGGGTGAAGACCTCCAGCGCCAGCGCGGTGAAGAAGAAGCTCGAACCCCAGATGGTGGTCATCAGGGCGAACAGCGCGATCCGGCCCGGGGTCACCGGGCCGGTCGCGGCGTGGTGTGGGCGGTTCGCCCGCACCACGCCCGTCGGGGGCAGGGCGGTCACGCTGGGTCAGGACTCCATGGCGGTGAGGAAGGACCGCGTCCGATCGTGCTCGGGGTTGGTGAGCAGTTTCTCGGCCGGTCCGGCCTCGACGATGCGGCCGTCCACCATGAAG
Organism: Micropruina sp.; assembly: GCA_018055925.1. Classification (GTDB taxonomy): domain Bacteria; phylum Actinomycetota; class Actinomycetes; order Propionibacteriales; family Propionibacteriaceae; genus Micropruina. The sequence continues at coordinate 33,284 of JAGPGQ010000004.1, read as the reverse complement.
ACGATGTAGTCCGCGATGTCGTGCACCAGGGGGATGTCATGGGTCGCCATCAACATGGTGCTGTTGTTGGCGGCCATGCCCTTGATCACATTGGCGACCTCGACCCGGAGCTCCGGGTCGAGCGCGCTGGTCGGCTCGTCGAGCAGGATCATCGTGGGATCCATGGCCAGCACACGGGCGATCGCCACCCGCTGCTGCTGACCGCCCGAGAGCTGGGCCGGGTAGCGGTCCTCCCGGCCCGCCAGGCCGACCCGCTTCAGGGCGTCCATCGCGGTCTCCCGGGCCTCCGCCTTGGGGCGGCCGAGCACCTCCACCTGGCCGTACATGACATTGGCCAGGGCCGTCATGTGGCGGAACAGGTTGAAGTTCTGGAAGACCATCCCGATCCGGGCGCGCTGGGCGGCCGCCTGCTTGTCCGGCAGCGGTTCCAGGCTGTCACCCACCTTGCGGTAGCCGATCAGCTCGCCGTCCACCTCGATCGTCCCGGAGTCGATCGGCTGCAGGTTGTTGACGCAGCGCAGGAAGGTGGACTTGCCGGCGCCGGACGGCCCGATCAGGGCCACCACCTCGCCGGAGTGCACCTTGACCGACACGTCGTGCAGGACCTTGACCTCCCCGAACGACTTGTAGACGTGCAGGGACTCCATTTTCAATGTTGCTTCTGACATGGCCCTACCTCGCTGGGTATCGACGTTCGAGGAACTGCTGCAGGAACGAGATCACCGCGGTCAGCACGAGATACCAGAACGCCGCCACCAGCAGGAGTTCGAGGTACTTGAAGTTCGTGTAGTAGACCCGGCTGACCGTGAGCAGGATCTCCATGTACCCGATGGTGTAGGCCAGGGAGGTGTTCTTGATCATCATGATGTACTGGTTGCCGGCCGCCGGAAGGATGATCCGGAAGGCCTGCACGAGGACGATCTGGGTGGTGATCTTCCCCCGTGGCAACCCAAGGGCGCTGGCCGCGTCCCGCTGGCCCTGGTCGACGCCCAGGATGCCCGAACGGACGACCTCGGCCATGTACCCGGTCTCGGCCAGCGACAGGGCGAACAGGCCGGCGACGAACGGCGTGAAGAACACGCTCGCCGGCTGGTCGATCCAGACCACGTCGGTGAACGGGATGCCGATCCGGACCTGGCCGACCATCCGCGGGATGGCGTAGAACCAGATCAGCAGCTGCACCAGCATCGGCGTTCCCCGGAAGAAGAACACGTAGGCCGACGCCACCGCGGACAGCACCCGGTTGCTGGACATCCGCATCAGGGCGACCATGGTGCCCAGCACCAGCGCGATGGCCGTCGACAGCGTGGCCAGGCTGACCGTGGCCCAGATGCCGACCAGGATCTGCGGACCGAACAGGTACCGCAGCACCGTGCCGAAGTCGAAGATCCCGGAGGCGGCGAAGGTGAAGACGACCCAGCCGACGATCAGCAGGACCACGGCCGCCTGGGCGAACTGCCCCCAGGGGAACTTGTTGCGGACCGGGAAGTAGACGCTCTCGGGCGCCTTCGCCTCCGCCGTCATCGCCGCACCTTCCGGATCAGCGGAGACCGATCACGGCTTCGCATCGAGTTCACCGTTGAGCGCGGGCTTCTTCAGGCCGCCCCGGTCGATGCCCCACTTGGTGAGGATCGTGTCGTAGGTGCCGTCGGTCATCATCTCCTGCAGGGTGTTGTACACGGTGTCCCGCAGGGCCGTGTTCTGCTTGGTGAACGTGTAGTTGATCAGGTAGTCGACCAGCACGTAGTCACCGATGGTGACGAACTCGTTCGGGCTCTCCTTGACGATGAACTGGCTCTGCGCGACGTCGGGGGTGTAGGCGTCGATCCGCTTGGACAGCAGGCCCTGCAGGCCGAGCGGGGTCGAGGTGTACGGCTGCACCTGGATCGGGTTCGCGCCGCACTTCTCGTTCTCCTTCCTGATCGCCTCCTCCAGCGTGGTGGAACCCTCCAGCATGCCGATGGTCTTGCCGCACAGGTCCTGGGAGTTCTTGTACTTGCCGGCGTCCTCCTTGCGCAGGACGTAGGTGGCGCCCGACTGGAAGTAGCCGACCATGTCGACCTGGGCGAGCCGGTCGGGGTTGGGGCTCATGCCGCCCGAGCCCATGTCGAACTGGTTCGACTGCAGGCCGGTGATGATGGCCGAGTAGTCGACCTGCTGCCACTCGACCTTGAGGTTGAGCCGCTTGCCGAGCTCGTCGATGAAGTCGACGCTGAAGCCCTGGACCTTGTTGCCGCCCTCCTCGAAGAACTCGCCGGGGATGTACGCCTGCTGCGAGCCGACCTTGAGCACACCCGGGGTGATGGTGTGCACGCCGGGCGCGGAGCCGGATGGATCGGTCGTTCCGGAACTGCTCGGGCCGACACAGCCGGCAAACAACAGCGAGGTGGCGGCCACGGCGGCCGCGGCCCGTAGGCCTGAGCGAAGGTTGTGCATCATGGGATGCTCCTTTCGTTTGGTGCAGTCGCGCTGAGCGGAGCTCAGCGCGTGTCGGCCGATCGGCCGGGGGCGCCCGCCGGGGCGGGACGCCCGAAGTCGGGGCACTCGGCGGCCGAATCGAAGATCGCCTGTACCTCGTCGCGGTAGGACTTCGGGAACTCCTGCTCCTCCAGACCGAACGGCACCCGCTCCCAGTAGAACCGCGGCGGCCGCATCGGCACGCCCGGGTTGGACAGCACGTAGGTGAACGCGTCGTAGGCGTTGCCGTCGTCGCCCCGGACCGTGAGGAAGACGATGTCGAAGTCGTCGAAGTCGTCGTTGACACGATCGTCGTTGACCTCGAAGACGATGCCCTGCGCCGTCTTGCCGAGCGTGCCCACATCGGCGAGATGGCACCAGCCGCGGTCGGTGCGATCACCGGCGGCGCGGAACTGGATCTGGTGGTTCGGCGCGGTGGCCTTGGTGACCGTCACGGCCTCCGGAAGGTACTTACGCAGCTCGGAGTCGAGCAGATATGTGCAGTAACCGAAGTAGTACATGCAGTTCTCCTCTCGGCGATGCACCTTGCATCGCTTCGTATGGTGAACAGTACACGAGTTGGTATACATTGCCTAGACCAGCAGAAAGGATCAGCGATGAGCGATCTGTTCACCCGGCTACACCACGTGTGCATCGTCGTGCACGACCTCGACCGCACCGTTGCGGCGTACCAGCGCATCGGCATCGGGCCGTGGTTCGACTACCCCAAGGGGACGCCGTACGTGCACTACGACGTGCCCGACGCGGCGGGCTCGGCCAACATCCGCTACAAGTGCCACGACTTCGAGAACGTCCAGCTGCAGATCTGCCAGCCCGGCCCGGAGGACACCCCGCAGCGGCGCTTCCTGGACGAGCGCGGCGAGGGCGTCTACCACCTCGGCTTCGAGGTGCCCGACATGCCCGAGGCCCTGGTCGCCGCCGAGGGTCTCGGGCTGGGTGTGATCGCCAAGGGCCTGCGCGCGGACGAGAGCGGCTTCGCCTACTTCGACACCCGTGCCGAGAACGCCACCGTCCTGGAGGTGCGCAAGACCCAGCCGGCACCCTGACCCGCGGCGACACCGGCCGGCACCCGGGTTGACGCACTCCCCGCGGAGGGACAGGCTCGACACCATGCGCGCCTTCACCTTCGCCGGCCCGTCCGCTCCCTCGGTGTTGACCGAGGTCCCGACCCCGGAACCCGGTCCCGGCGAGGTATTGATCCGGATGGGGGCCAACACCGTCTGCGGCACCGACCTGCGGATCCTGCGCGGCGAGAAGAGCAAGGGCGTCGACCTGGGCGTCGTCCTCGGCCATGAGATCGCCGGCTACGTGGAGGCCGTCGGCGACGGCGTCGACGGGTACCGCTCCGGCGACCTGGTCGCCATGCCGCCCTCGATCACCTGCGGGCTGTGCCGGCCGTGCAGCCGCGGCCAGGAGCACCTGTGCGAACGGGTGCACCTGGTCGGCTACGACGTGGACGGCGGCCTGGCCGACTACATGCTGATCCCGCGCGCCGCGGTCGCCCGTGGGCAGCTGTTGAAGGCCCCCGCCGACCTCGAGCCGGCGCACCTGTCCCTGGCTGAACCGCTGTCGTGCTGCCTCAACGGCCTGGACAACTACCGGGTCGAGGTCGGCGACACCGTGGTGATCGTCGGCGTGGGACCGATCGGCATGATCCACCTGCAGCTGGCCCGGCTGGCCGGGGCCACCACCATCGTGGTCTCGGACCCGAACCGGGGCCGGCTGGCCCGGGCCCGCGCCCTGGGCGCCGACGTCGCCATCGACCCGACCGAGCAGGACCTGCTCGAGGTGGTGCGGGAGGTGACCGGCGGCGAGGGCGCCGACGTGGCCGTGCTCTGCATCGGGCTGCCCGACCTGGTCAACGAGTGCCTCAACCTGGTGCGCAAGCGCGGCCGGGTCAGCATCTTCGCCGGCCTGGCCGGCGAGGGCTGGTCGCGGATCGCGGCCAACCTGATCCACTACCGCGAGATCACCGTGGTGGGCGCGTCCAACTCGGGACGGGAGAGCTTCGCCCGGGCCGTCCGGCTGATCTCCAGCGGCGCCATCGACACCCGGTCCCTGGTGACGCACACCTTCGGGCTCTCCCGGGCGAGCGAGGCGATCGAGTTCGTCGCCACCGGCGAGGGACTCAAGGTCGCGGTGGTCCCCGACTGATCCGAGGGGCACCCCGAAGTCAACAGATCCTCACCGGAAGTGAGGGTTACCACACCGTTTTCCGCACATCTCACACCCGGCCCCTCCCGCAGCGGGGTCGGCATCCAATACGGTTCATGGTGGGTGGCAGCAACGCCGCGCCGCCCCCTCTGGAGCAAGGATGCTCGAAGAAAGGAGCCTCACCATGGCGAAAGACAAGAGGTTGGTCATCGGGATCGACTTCGGGACCGGCAGTTCGAAGGGCGTCCTGGCCCGGCTGAACGGCAAGGTCATCGCAACCTCGGAGAAGCCACACCGCACGTCGTTCCCCAAGCCGGGCCACGCGGAGCATGACGCCGACGAGGTCTGGTGGGCGGACTTCCTGGCCATCACCGCCGACCTGCTGCACAAGGCGACCGGCCCGGTGGTGGGCATCACCACCTCGGGCATCGGGCCGTGCAGCGTGTTCACCGACGGCGACGGCAGACCGTTGCGGCCGGCGATCCTGTACGGCGTCGACACCCGCGCCTACAAGGAGGTCGCCGAGCTCACCGACAAGCTGGGCACCGAGGCGCTGATCGAGCGGTGCGGCAACGTGCTCACCTCGCAGTCGCACGGGCCCAAGTTCCTCTGGACGGTCCGCAACGAGCCGTGGGTGTGGGAGAAGACCAAGTACTTCTTCATGGCCCAGTCCTACGTCGCCTTCAAGCTGACCGGCGAATACGTGCTCGACCACCTGTCGGCGTCCATGTTCGACCCGATGTATTCGCCGAAGACCCAGGACTGGATCCCGGAGTGGAGCGAGTTGTGCGCGCCGGGCCTGACCCTGCCGGAGCTGAAGTACTCCAACGAGATCGCCGGCTACATCACCGCCGAGGGCGCCCGGCTGAGCGGCCTGCCGGAGGGCATTCCGGTCGGCGTGGGCACCACCGACGCGTTCAGCGAGGCACTCAGCGTCGGGGTCAAGGATCCCGGCGACGTGATGCTGATGTACGGCTCGACGATCGTCGCCAACCTGGTCGCCGACCACTTCATGGCGCACCCCAACCTGTGGGCGATCACCGGCCTGTACCGCGACACGTTCGCACTGGCCGGCGGCCTCTCCGCCTCCGGCGCGCTGACCACCTGGCTGCGGGACATCACCGGCGGTACCGAGTACGCGGTGCTCACCGAGGAGGCCGGCGACGTGAAACCGGGCTCCAACGGCCTGCTGGCGCTGCCCTACTTCGCGGGTGAGCGGACGCCGATCAGCGACCCGATGGCCCGTGGCGTGATCGCCGGCCTCAGCCTGAGCACCACCCGCGGTGAGCTGTACCGGGCCCTGCTCGAGGCGACCGCGTTCGGCACCCGGCACCTGCTGGAGGCGATCAAGGAGGCCGGCGGCGAGGGCAAGCGGTTCGTCGCGGTCGGCGGCGGCACCAAGGGCGGCCTGTGGACCCAGATCATGTCGGACGTCTGCGGCATCGACCAGGTGCTGCCGAAGCTCGCCATCGGCGCCAGCTACGGCGACGCGCTGATCTCGGCTCAGAACGTCGGCGCCGCCGACGCCTCCACCAGCTGGATGAAGGAGTCGGCGCACGTCACCCCGGACACGGACAACAAGGGGGTCTACGACGACCTGTTCGGCCGCTACCTCGAGTTGTACCCGGCCACCAAGGACATCTCGCACTTCCTGGCGGGCATGCAGCTGGGCGAGTAGTCCGCACACCACACCAACCGTTCGCCGGTCGGGCGGGTCGAAACCCCTCGTCAGGGGGTTCTCGACCCGGTCGGCCGGCGACGGCTTTCCGGCGGTCAGTCGTGCAGTTCGTAGATCCGCACGGCGTTGGTCTGCCCGCCCATCCGGGCCGGGTTGCCGGCGACGATCACGATCAGGTCGCCCGGCACCACCCAGCCGGTCGACTTGAGCGCGTCCTGGACGGACTCGATCATGCTCTCGGTGCTGGTGAACTCCGGCGTCACCCACGACTGCACGCCCCAGCACAGGGTGAGTTCCTGCGCGGTGCGCGGCTTCGGCGTGAACGCCATGATCGGGACGTCGGGCCGCAGCCGGGCCAGCCGGTGCGGGGTGTCGCCCGAGATGGTGAACGCCGCCAGGTACTTGGCGCCCACCCGGTCGGCGATCTCGACCGCGGACTTGGAGATGATGCCGGCGTGGGTGTGCGGATCCCAGTCGATGTGCCGGATCTGGTCGAGCCCCTGGTCCTCGGTGTAGTTGATGATCCGCGACATCACCGTGACCGCCTCGATCGGGTACTTGCCCATCGCGGTCTCGCCCGACAGCATCACCGCGTCGGCGCCGTCCAGGATGGCGTTGGCCACGTCGGAGGTCTCGGCGCGGGTGGGCTGCGGGGCGCTGATCATCGACTCCAGCATCTGGGTGGCCACGATCACCGGCTTGGCCCACTTGCGGGCGGCCTCGATGATCCGCTTCTGCACCGAGGGCACCTGCTCGGGCGGCAGCTCGACGCCCAGGTCGCCGCGGGCCACCATGATCGCGTCGAAGGTGTCGACGATCGCCTGCAGGTTCTCGACCGCCTGCGGCTTCTCGATCTTGGCGATCACCGGCACGTGCCGGTCCTCGCCGTCCATCACCTCGCGCACCCGGTCGTAGTCGGACGCCCGGCGGACGAACGACAGCGCCACCATGTCGATCCCGTGCCGCAGCGCCCAGCGCAGGTCGAGCTCGTCCTTCTCGCTCAGGGCGGGCACCGACACCGCCACCCCCGGCAGGTTGATCCCCTTGTTGTTCGACACCGTGCCGCCGACGACCACCTCGGTGACCACGTCGGTGTCGGTCACCTCGATCGCCCGCAGGTGGATCCGGCCGTCGTCGATCAGCACCTGATCGCCGGGGCTGACGTCCTGGGTGAGGGTCTTCAGCGTGGTGCCGCACCGCTCGGCGGTGCCCTCGATCTCGTCGGTGGTGATGGTGAACGTCTGGCCCGGCGTGAGTACCGCCTCGCCCTCGGCGAACGTGGTCAGCCGGATCTTCGGGCCCTGCAGGTCGGCGAACACGCCGACCGGCCGGCCCACCGCGGCGGACGCCTCGCGCACCAGCTGCAGCCGGCGCATGTGTTCGGTGTGGTCGCCATGCGACATGTTCAGCCGGACGACGTTGACGCCGGCGTTCAGCAGTCCGATGACCCTTTCCAGGGTGTTCGTGGACGGGCCCAAGGTTGCAACGATCTTTGCTCTGCGCACGCCTGGCACACTAGCCCACCAATGTAACGCGGGGACACCTCGAACCGCCCCGGTGCCCGCTCAGCCTCGATCCACCGATCTGCGCCTACTGCGCGACCCCAGCTGGGCACCCTGGCTGCGCCGGCCACGCTCGCCGTACGACCCGGTACGCCTTCGCGTACCCGGCTGCCCAGTGCACCCAGCTGGTGCCGCTCGCTACGGCGCCCATCGGCGGATCGAGGCTCAGCCCTCCCGGAGCAACTCCACGGCGGCCGCCAGGTCGTCCGGGTAGGGCGAGCGGTAGCGCACCCGCTCCCCGCTGCCGGGATGCTCGAAGCCGAGTTCCACGGCGTGCAGCCACTGCCGCTCCAGGCCCAGCCGGCGGGCCAGCACCGGGTCGCCGCCGTACAGCGGGTCGCCGGCGCAGGGATGCCCGATGGCCTGGCAGTGCACCC
>JAGPGQ010000004.1:0-24935 GCA_018055925.1 Micropruina sp. | reverse complement strand
TGCTCGAAGCCGAGTTCCACGGCGTGCAGCCACTGCCGCTCCAGGCCCAGCCGGCGGGCCAGCACCGGGTCGCCGCCGTACAGCGGGTCGCCGGCGCAGGGATGCCCGATGGCCTGGCAGTGCACCCGGATCTGGTGGGTCCGGCCGGTCTCCAGGTGCACCTCGAGCAGGGTGGCGCCGCGGAACACCTCGAGGGTGTCGTAGTGGGTGACGCTGTGCCGGCCGCCGTCGACGATCGCCATCTTCCAGTCGTGCCCCGGATGCCGGCCGATCGGGGCGTCGATGGTGCCGACGTGCGGGTCGGGGAAGCCCTGGACGAGCGCGTGGTACACCTTGTCGACCGTGCGGTCGCGGAACGCCCGCTTGAGCAGGGTGTAGGCCCGCTCGCTCTTGGCCACCACCATCAACCCGGAGGTGCCCACGTCGAGCCGCTGGACGACGCCCTGGCGCTCCGCGGCACCGGAGGTGGAGATCCGGAAGCCGGCCGCCGCCAGGTGCTCGGTGACCGAGGGGCCGTCCCAACCCAGCGACGGGTGCGCGGCCACGCCGGCGGGCTTGTCGACCACGACGATGTCGGCGTCGTCGTGCACGATCCGGACGCCCTCGACCTCGCGCGGCACCACCGGCACCTCCCCCGCGGGCACCGCCGGCAGGGTCACCTCCAGCAGTTCCCCGCCCCGCACCCGGGTCGACTTGGGCACGCCGCGGCCGTCCAGCCGGACGTGCCCGGCGCCGATCAGCTCGTCGATCCGGCTGCGCGACAGCCCGGTCATCCGGGCGGCCGCGGCGTCCAGGCGTTCGCCCGCCAGCCCGTCCGGCACCAGGTGGACGCTCATCCGCCGACCCGTTCGCCGCCCAGGTCGACCTGGCGCACGACGGTCAGCCAGACCACCAGCACCGCGGCGCAGGTGATCCAGATGTCGGCGACGTTGAACACCGCGAACCAGGGCACCTGCAGGAAGTCGATCACATGGCCGTGGAACGGCGCCGGCTCGCGGGTCAGCCGGTCGAGCAGGTTGCCGGCGACCCCGGCGATCAGCAGCCCGGTGGCCACCGCCCAGCCGGTGTGCCGGGCGCGCGGCAGCATCCAGATCAGCAGGAACCCGAGGGCGGCGATGGCCAGGCAGGTGAGCGCCACGGTGAGGTTCTCGCCCATGCTGAACGCCGCCCCGGGGTTGCGGATCAGCCGCAGGTACAGGGTGCCGGGAATCAGTTCCACCGGGGCGGAATCGGCCAGGCTCCGCAGGGCCCACTCCTTGGTGGCCCAGTCGGCGGCGAATCCGGCCACCCCGATACCGGCCGCGAGCAGCCCGCGGTGTGACCGTTGCGTGGCTATCGTCGCTCCTCGCGCCGCTTGCAGGTCATGCACAGGATCGCCCGCGGGAACACCTGCAGCCGGTCCTTGCCGATCGGCCGGCCGCACTGCTCGCAGGTGCCGTACTGGCCCGAGTCGAACAGCCGCAGCGCCAGGTTCGCCTGGTCCAGCATCTCGCGGGCGTTGTGCGCCAGCACCATCTCCTGGTCGCGCTCGTAGTTGGACGAGCCGATGTCGGCCGCATCCCGGCCGGCGGCCTCGCCGTCGGAGAACAGGTCCTGCAACTCCGCCTCGGCCACCTCCAGCGCCCGCTCCAGCCGGCGCACCTCCGCGGTCAGCTCGGCGCGCACCTCGGCCAGCTCTTCGGGCGTCCAGGGATCCTCGCCCTCGGCGACCGGAATGGCCGTCGGGACGACCGCCTTTCTAGCCGTCGGCATCGCTGCGAGCTCCTTCGGTGATGGTCGAGCCGCGAGACTACCACCCCGGCCCGAACCGGGGTGCGGACGCGGACCGGCGCGGGCTATTCGCCGAGCAGGGCGTCCAGCCGGGGCGTCGCCGACGGGGCGGACGACTCGCTGAGCGCGTCCGGCACGTCCTCGGGCTGGGCCTTGCCGGTCAGCGCGTCGAGCTGGGCGCGCAGCTGGCTGGCCAGGCTGTCGCGGTACCGGGTCTCGAAGGAGCGCAGGTGGTCGACCTTCTCGCGCAGCGCGTCGCGCTCCTCTTCGAGGGTGTCGATCAGTTCGGTGCGGCGCTCGGCGATCTCGGCGACCAGCGCCTCGGACTTCGCCTTGGTCTCGGCGTCCAGCGCCTCGGCGGAGGCCTTGGCCTCGGCCTGGATCTCCTCGGCCCGGGTGCGGGCGCCGGTGAGCGCCTCGTGCGCCTTGCCGGAAGCCTCCTCGACGGTGCTCTCGGCGGCGGCCTTGGCCTCGGCGGTGATCCGGCCGGCGTCCTCCTCGGCCTCGCCGACCAGGCGCTCCGCCTGCTCGGTGGCCATCTGCAGCAGCTTGGTGACCGCGGGCGCGGCGTCGGCGGCGGCGGTGACCACGATGCTCTCGATCTTGGACGTCCGCTCGGCGGCGACCGCCTGGGCGGTGGCCAGCTCGGTGCGCAGGCCGTCCAGTTCGCCGGTGAGCGTTCCGATCCGCTCGTCGCGTTCGGCCAGTTCGCCGCGGGCCTGATCGAGTTCGCCCTGCAGCCGGCTGACCACATCGCCCTGATCGCCCTCGGCCAGCGCCGCCCGGGCCGACTCCAGTTCGGCGCGCAGCCGCTCCAGCTCGGCGTTCGCCTGGTCGAGCTCGGCGCGCAGTTCGTCCGGGGCCCCCGAATCGCCCGAGTCGCCCGCCGGCCGGCCGTCGCTGAGCGCGGCCACCTGCTGCTTGAGCGTCTCGTTCTCGTCACCCAGCTGGGCCAGCGTCACCTCGACCTGGTCGACGAAATTGTCCACGTCCATCGGCTCGTAGCCGTTGCGGCGAGCCAGGTGGAAACGGGTCTGGCGAACCTGCTCCAGAGTCAGGGTCATACTTCACCTCGCGAGTGCGTGGACGTCAACGGCGTGGTCAGGCTAGCGCCTGAGCGCGCGCGAGCACAAAGCTCCGCCGCCCGTGCCGGACACCGGTTCAGGCGAAGACGAACGGGATCATGCGTTGCAGGAACGACAACCCGAGGAAGAGCACGAGGAAGCCCAGATCCCAGCTGGTGGTGCCGATCCGCACCGGCGGAATGATCTTGCGCATGAACCGCAGCGGCGGGTCGGTCAGGGTGTAGATGAACTCGGCGATCACCAGCATCACGCCGCGGGGCCGCCAGTCACGGATGAACAGCGGCACGAACGACAGCACCGCGCGCGCCATCAGGATCGCCAGATACGCCCACAGCACGTACCAAAGAATCAGGCCGACGAACTGCACGGGCGCTCCCTCGCTCAACTCTGGTTGTAGAAACCTCCGGCAATGCGTTCCTTGTCCTCGGCGGTCACGTTGACGTTGTGCGGTGACAGCAGGAACACCTTGCTGGTGATGCGCTCAATACTGCCACGCAGACCGAAGATCAGACCGGCGGCGAAGTCGACCAGGCGCTTGGCGTCGACGTCCTCCATCTCGCCCAGGTTCATGATCACCGGGACGCCGTCGCGGAAGTTCTCACCGATGGTGCGGGCCTCATTGTAGGTGCGCGGATGCACGGTGATGATCCGGCTGATGTCGGCGGTGCGCGGCGCGGCCGGGCTGACCGGGCGGCGCGACTCCAGCTCGGTCACGGTGGCCGCCGCGGGCACCGGGGCGGCCGGCGCGGCCGGCGTCGAACCCGGCTGGACGGACTGCGCCACGGGCGCGGGAGCCTGCTGCTCGTCGCGCCGGGGAACCTGCTGCGTCACGTCGTCGGCACCGTACTCGGACTGTGCGTAGTTGTTGTCCGAAACCAGCCCGAGCCACACGGCCGCCTTCTTCAGTGCGTCAGCCATCTCAACCCCTCAGTCGTTCTGTGCTACCAGCAACCTAACCATGGTCGCAGGCGTTCAGCCGGCAGTCTCCGTCCGACACGCCTCGTCGAGCCAGATGATCCCGGCCTGGCGCCCGGACGCCGCGGCGTCGCGCCGGTAGGAGTGCAGGCCGGGGTCTTCGCGGGTGCAGCCGGACACGTCGACGACGTCGGCGCCGAGGCCGGCCAGCAGCCCGGCGGCGCCGGCGCCCAGGTCGAGTGCGGGGGTGCCCCAGCTGGTACGGGAGCGGCTGCCGGGCACCAGACCGGCCACCTCGTCGGCCAGCTGTTCGGGCACCTCGTAGCAGGCGCCGCAGATGTGCGGGCCGATCCAGGCGGTCAGCCGCCGCGCGCCGGCGGCGCGCATCGCGGCGACGGTGGCCTGCAGCACCCCGGCGGCCAGCCCGGCCCGGCCGGCGTGCGCGGCGGCGACCACCCCGGCGGCGGCGTCGGCCAGCAGCACGGGGACGCAGTCGGCCACCCGGACGGCCAGGGCGATCCCGGTGCGCGTGGTGAGCAGGGCGTCGGCGCTGCGGGTGCCCAGCTCGGCCAGCCCGTCCGGGTCGGTGACCGTGATCACGTCGGTCCCGTGCACCTGCCGGACCACCGCCAGCGGCAGGCCGAGGTCGGCCTCGACCAGGGCGAGTCCGGGGGCCCGTCCGGCCGCGCCGTGGGCGCCGCCCAGGCTGAGCGGGGAGCCGTCGGCGGTCAGCGCCGCGGAAAAGGCGACCCCGACGCCGTCGGCGCCGGGGTCGCGGAAGAACCGGTACACGACTACTTGAGGAAGTCCGGGACGTCCAGGTCGTCGTCGGCCGGCGGGGCCGGCGGACGCTGGTAGGTGGGCCGCTCGGCCGGGGGCTGCTGCACCGGCGGCTGCGGACGGGCCGGTGCCGGGTTCACCACCGGTTCGGGACGGCTGACCGGCGCGGCCGCCGGGACGGCCCGCTGCTGCCGCAGGTCGGGCGCCCGGGTGATGCCCGGCTGCCGCCGCGGCGGCTGACCGCCGTCGAAGCCGGCGGCGATCACGGTGACCCGCACCTCGTCGCCCAGGGCGTCGTCGATCACGGTGCCGAAGATGATGTTGGCGTCCTCGTGGGCCGCCTCCTCGATCAGGTTGGCCGCGGAGGAGACCTCGAACAGGCCCAGGTCGGAGCCGCCGGCGATCGACAGCAGGACGCCGTGCGCCCCGTCGATGCTGGCCTCCAGCAGCGGCGAGCTGACCGCCATCTCGGCGGCCGCCCGGGCACGGTCCTCGCCGCGCGCGGAACCGATGCCCATCAGGGCCGAGCCGGCGTTGCTCATGACCGCCTTGACGTCGGCGAAGTCGAGGTTGATCAGGCCCGGCGTGGTGATCAGGTCGGTGATGCCCGACACGCCCTGGGTCAGGACCTGGTCGGCCTGCTTGAACGCATCCAGGATCGCCACCTGGTGATCGGTCATCTCCAACAGCTTGTCGTTGGGGATCACGATCAGGGTGTCGACCTCTTCGCGGAGGTTGGTGATGCCGTTGTCGGCCTGGGTGGCCCGGCGCTTGCCCTCGAAGCTGAACGGCCGGGTGACCACACCGATGGTCAGCGCGCCCAGCGAGCGGGCGATCCGCGCCACCACGGGCGCGCCGCCGGTGCCGGTACCGCCGCCCTCGCCGGCCGTGACGAACACCATGTCGGCGCCCTTGAGCACCTCTTCGATCTCTTCGGCATGGTCCTCGGCGGCCTGTCGCCCCTTGTCGGGGTCGGCGCCGGCGCCGAGACCGCGGGTCAGGTCGCGGCCGATGTCGAGCTTGACGTCGGCGTCGCTCATCAGCAGCGCCTGGGCGTCGGTGTTGATCGCGATGAACTCGACGCCACGCAGGCCCGCCTCGATCATGCGGTTCACCGCGTTGACGCCACCACCGCCGACGCCGACGACCTTGATGACCGCCAAGTAGTTCTGGGATGCACTACCCACGAAGATTCCACCTCAATAGCGTTTGCGGTTGCCAAAGACAAGTCTCAAGTTGCGGTGTAGATCCGGGGGAAGGCAACTTCTTGATGTCGGGACAAGGCTACGCAGCCGCGCTTACCCGCGTCCAACCTGGCGGTGCCCCTCGGCGCGTCCCTCAAGTAGTACTTCAGGGTTGTTGCCCGTGCCTCACCGGGTGACCGGGAAGGAGGGTGCCGAGACGTCGTAGACCCGCTGCTTGGTCTTCATCAGGCTCGTGATCACCTGCGCCTTCAGCTCGGATTGGTCCGCGCTGCCCCACACGATCGTGGTGTTCCCGGAGAGTTCCAGGGTGATCGCGTCCGCGCTCGTGACGTCGACCCGTTTCAGCTTGTCGCGCACCCCTGCGGGCAGGGCCCGCAGCACGGTGGAGAGGTCGCGCACCAGGCGCGGGTCGTCCCCGGCGACCTGGGCCACGACCAGGCCCTTCGGCGCCCGGGCGGCGGAGGCGAAGATCACCCCGTCTCCGTCGGCGATCCAGTACCCGCCCGCGGTTTCGATGGCGTACGCCGCGGTGCGTTCGGTGATCGTGATGCGCAGCGTGCCGGGCCACTCCCGGGCCACGCTCACCCCGGCCACCGGCGGCAGGCCCGCCACCCGGTTGGCCACCTCCGCGAGGTCGACCCGGGCCAGCGGGGTGCCGACCGCGACGTCGGCCAGCGTGCGCACCTGCTCGGCGGGAACCGCCTTCGCGCCGGAGACCTCGACCGTGCGCACGGCCAGCACGTCGGAGGCCCAGACCAGCCAGGCGGCCGTCCCGAACAGGGCCAGGACCACCCCGGCCACCACCCCCAGGATGAGCCGGCGCCGGCGTAGGTCCCGGCGGCGCAGGTCGATCCGGCCGGTGGCGTCGCTGATCCGGACGTCGCTCACCCGGCCTCCCGAACGGCGGCCGGGCCCACCTCGGTGACGCTGCCGGCACCGACGGTGAGCGCCAGGTCGCCCGCCCGCAACCGGTCGGCGAGCACCCGCGGCGCGTCGGCCAGGTCGGGCACGTAGGTGACCTCCCGGGCCCCCGCCGCCCGGGCGGCGTCGGCCACCAATGCGCCGGTGACACCGGGGATCGGGTCCTCGCGGGCCGGGTAGACGTCCAGCACGATCACCTCGTCCGCGGCGGCCAGGGCTTCGCCGAAGGCGCCGGCGAAGTCGCGGGTCCGGCTGAACAGGTGCGGCTGGAAGCAGACCACCAGCCGGGCCCGCCCGGCCAGCGGACGGGCGGCCGCCAGCAGCGCGGACACCTCGGTGGGGTGGTGCGCGTAGTCGTCGTAGATCCGGGCGCCGGCGACCTCGCCGACGAAGGTGAACCGGCGATGCGTGCCCCGGAACCGGGCGGCCGCGGCCCGCAGGGCCGGACCCGGATGGCCCAGCGCCACCCCGATGGCGTAGGCGGCGGCCGCGTTCGCCAGGTTGTACCGGCCCGGCACGGCGAGCCGCAGCTCCCCGGTGTCGCCGGCGGCGTGCAGCGTGGCGAACGCCTCGGGCCCGTCGGCGTTCAGCCCGGTCAGCCGGACGTCGGCGCCGTCCGCCTCGCCGAAGGTGACCACCCGGCGGCCGCCGCCGGACACCAGGGGACGCAGCGCGCGGGTCCCCGGGTCGTCGGCCGACAGCACCACGGTGCGGACGCCGGGACGCCGGCAGAGCCGCACGAAGCCGTCGAAGTAGGCCTCGGCGGTGCCCCAGTTGTCCAGGTGATCGGCCTCGATGTTGGTGATCGCCACCACCTCGGCCGGGTATTGCAGGAAGGACCCGTCGGACTCGTCGGCCTCGACCACGAACGCCTCGCCGTCGCCGATCCGGGAGCTGCGGCCGGTGCTGGCCAGGGGCGAGCCGATCACGTAGGACGGGTCGGCGCCCAGTTCGGTGAGGATCTCGGCGGTCATGCCGGTGGTGGTGGTCTTGCCGTGGGTGCCGGTGATCGCGACCCCGCGCCGGCCGACCATCAGCGCCGCCAGGGCGGCGCTGCGGTGCCAGATCCGCAGGCCGCGGCGGCGGGCCTGGGCCAGTTCGACGTTGCCCTCCCGGATCGCCGACGACACCACCACGGTGCCGGCGTCGCCCAGGTGGGCCGGGTCGTGCCCGACATGCACGTCGATGCCGGCCTCGCCCAGCCGGCGCAGGGTGACCGAGTCGGCCTGGTCGCTGCCGGAGACCCTCACCCCGCGATCGGCGTAGGCGGCGGCGATCCCGCTCATCCCGGCGCCGCCGATGGCGATGAAGTGCACCGCGTCCAGCTCGTCCACGCCGACCAGGTCGACCGCCTCGACGAGTCCCATCTCAGCCCCGTTCCGCGGTCGCCAGCACGAGCGCGGCCAGCCGGCCGGCGGCGTCGGCCGGCACCAGGTCGGCGGTGGCCGCCCGCATCGCGGGCAGCCGGCCGTCCTCGGCGAACAGGGCGAGCACCTCGGCGGTCATCCGCGCGGCGTCGAAGTCGGCGTTGTCGATCAGCAGCCCGGCGCCGCCCTCGACCAGGAAGGCGGCGTTGCGGGCCTGTTCCCCGTTGCCGTGCGGCAACGGCACGAAGACGGCCGGCAGGCCGACCGTCGCGGTCTCCATCACGGTGCCGGCACCGGCCCGGGCAACCATCAGGTCGGCCGCCGCGTAGGCCTCCTCCATCGCCTCCACGTAGCCGAGCGGCAGGTAGCGGGCGCCGGTGGTCTCGTCGGCGACGACGGTGTCGGCCTCGGTGATGTTCTTCGGCCCGAGCACGTGCAGGATCTGGATGCCGGCGGCCAGCAGGGCGGCGCGGGCGCCCAGGGTCGCGGTGTTGATGCTGACCGCCCCCTGGGAGCCGCCCGAGACCAGCAGCGTGGGCCGCTCCGGGTCGAGCCCGAAACCGGTGCGGGCGCCGGCGCGGCGGGCGGCCACGTCCAGGTCGGCGATCCCGCGGCGCACCGGCAGGCCGAGGTAGTCGGCACCGGGCAGCGGGGTGTCCGGGAACGACACCGCGACCTGCCTGGCGAACCGGGCGGCGACCTTGTTGGCCAGGCCGGGCAGCGCGTTCTGCTCGTGGATGACGACCGGGACGCCCATGGTGGCGGCGGCCAGGTAGACCGGCAGCGACACGTAGCCGCCGAAGCCGGCCACCACGTCGGCGGACTCCTGCTTCAGGATCCGCCTTGCCCGGCGCACCGCGGCGGCCAGCCGCCAGGGCACCGCCAGCAGCTCCGGCGTCGGCTTGCGCGGCAGCGGCACCGGCGGGATCAGCTCCAGCCGCAGCCCGGCCGCGGGCACCACGGTGGTCTCCAGTCCCCGGGGGGTGCCGACCGCCGCGATCGTGCCGGCCGGGTCGGCCTCGGCGATCCGTTCGGCGGTGGCGATCAGGGGCGAGGTGTGTCCGGCGGTGCCGCCACCGGCCAGCACGACGTGAGCCATGGTTCTCCTATGCGCGACGCGATTCGACCACGGTGACCGCGGCCCCCTTACGCTGCTTGCGTTCGGCCAGCCTACGGGCGTCCGGTTCGAGCTTCGCACACGCCAGCAGCATGCCGATGGCGGCCAGGTTGGCCATCAGGCCGGAGCCGCCGTAGGACAGCAGTGGCAGCGTGACGCCCAGCACCGGGATCATCTTGAGCACCACCATGATGTTCACCAGCGCCTGGATCATCAGCCAGGAGGTCACGCCGGCGGCCAGGTAGCGGCAGAAGATCAGGTCGGAACGCAGCGCGATCCGGAAGCCGGCGTAGCCGAGCACCAGGAACAGCGACAGCACCAGCAGGGTGCCGATCAGGCCGAGTTCCTCGCCGACGATGGCCAGCACGTAGTCGGTGTGCGCCTCGGCCAGCGAGCCCCACTTCTGCCGGGAGCCGCCCAGGCCGAGGCCCCACCAGCCGCCAGAGGCCAGGGCGAACACGCCCCGCATCGGCTGCAGGTTGACCCCCATGGTGTCGTGATCGGCGTTGAGGTAGCCCAGGATCCGGCCCATCCGGTTGCCGGACGTGGCCACCAGGCCGATCACCGCGACCGCCACGGTGACGCCGATGCCGGCCAGGATCTTCCAGGAGGCGCCGACGTACCAGAGCATGGCGACCACGATGGCACCCATGATCATGCCGGTGCCCAGGTCGTGCTGCAGCACCACCAGGCCGATCAGCAGGCCGGCCACCGGCACGAACGGCACCAGCAGGTGCTTGGGCTGGTCGAGCAGCTTCTGCTTGCGGGCCAGCAGGTCCGCGCCCCAGACGATGATCGCCAGCTTGGCCAGCTCGGACGGCTGGACGCGGAAGAACGAGGTGCCGAACTGCACCCAGTTGCGGTTGCCCTTGGCCTCGCCCCAGCCGAGCGGGGTGAAGGTGAGCATCTGCAGCACCAGCGCGAGGATCACCAGGCCCCAGCCGAGGATCTTCAGGCCGCGGGGATGGAAGCGGGAGAGCACCAGCGCGGCCACGCCGCCGACCACCAGGAAGAACACCTGCCGCTTGACGAAGTAGTAGGCGTCGCCGAACCGGACGCTGCCGAGCACGCTGGAGGCCGACAGCACCATCATCATGCCGAGGCTGAGCAGCAGCAGGGTGGGCACCAGCACCAGGTAGAAGCTGGCCCGCGGATCGGCCAGGGCGTCCCGGATCGGGCTGGACCGGCGCCCGGAGCCGGGCCGTTTGGCGGAAGGTTGACGATGCAGCGGGGAAGTGATGATCGCCACTGTCGGTCAGCCCCTCTCCTCGGCTCCGGTGATCTCCCGGACGGCCCGGGCGAAGGCTGCCCCCCGGGCGTCGTACCCGGTGAACATGTCCTTGCTGGCACAACCCGGAGCCAGCAGCACCACGTCGCCGGGACGGGCGTACGCGCGTGCGGCCGAAACCGCCTGAGCCATCGCTCCATCCTCGGGCGTATCGATCACGGTGACGGGGATCTGGGGCGCGTGTCGGGCGAGTGCCTCGGCGATCACGCCCCGATCGACCCCCAGCAGCACGACCCCCCGCAGCCGGTCGGCGTAGCGTTCCACCAGGTCGTCGAAGCTGGTGCCCTTGGCCTGGCCGCCGGCGATCCACACGATCGAGTCGAACGCCCGCAGCGACGAGGCGGCCGCGTGCGGGTTGGTCGCCTTGGAGTCGTCCACCCAGCGCACGCCCTCGTGCTCGGCGACGGTCTGGATCCGGTGGTCGCCGAGTTCGAGCCGGCGCAGCCCGTCCCGGACCGCGGTCGCGGGCACGCCGAACGAGCGGGCCAGGGCGGCCGCCGCCAGCGCGTTCTCGACGTTGTGCGGCGCGTACGGACGGACGTCGGCCAGCTTGCCGATCTCCATCGCCGAATCCCGCCGCTGCGCGATGAACGCCCGGTCGACCAGTAGGTCGTCCACCACGCCCAGCTGGCCGATGGTGGGGATGCCGAGGGTGAAGCCGATCGCCCGGGCACCCTCGACCACCTCGGCGTCCTCGACCATGCGCCTGGTGGCCGGCTCGGCCACGTTGTAGACGCAGCTGTGCGTGACCCGGGAGAAGATCCGCGCCTTGTCGGCGGCGTAGGCGGCCATCGCGTCGGCCGCGGGGCTGCCCCACGAGGCCGGGTCGGCGTACCACTCCAGGTGGTCGGCGTGCACGTTCAGCACGGCCGTCGAATGCAGGCTGAGCGAGTTCGTGGCGTGCAGCTGGAAGCTGGAGAGCTCCACCGCCAGGACGTCGTAGGCCACCTCGTCCAGGATCGCCTCGACGATCGGCCGGCCCACGTTGCCGACCGCCGACGTGGTCAGCCCGGCGGTGGTCAGCATGGATTCGAGCATGTTCACCGTGGTGGTCTTGCCGTTGGTGCCGGTGACCGCCAGCCAGGGCACCACCCGGTCGGGCTGCATCATCCGCCAGGCCAGCTCCACCTCGCCCCACACCGGGATGCCCCGGCGGCGCGCCTGGGCCAGCAGCGGCGCCCGCGGCGGCCAGCCGGGTGAGGCGATCACCAGATCGGTGTCCCCGGGCAGCACCGCCGTCGATCCGGGACCGAGCCGGACGGTGGCGTCCAGCACCTCGAGGATCGCCGCCTTCTCGGCGTTCGCGGGGGTGTCGGCGTCGTCCAGCACGATGACCTTCGCGCCCAGCTCGAGCAGCCCGTCGGCGGCCGCGTAACCCGAGGCGGCCAGGCCGGCGACCACCACGGTGACCTGTGACCAGGGCGACAGCCGGGTGGCCCCCGGCAGCCAGTCGATCACGGCAGACCCACCGTCCATTCGGCGTAGAAGATGCCCAGGCCGAGCGCCACGCACAGCCCGCAGATGATCCAGAACCGGATCACGATGGTGATCTCGGCCCAGCCGAGCAGCTCGAAGTGGTGCTGCAGCGGCGCCATCTTGAACAACCGTTTCCCCTTGGTCACCTTGAAGTAGCCGACCTGCAGCACCACCGAGAGGGTGATCATCAGGAACAGGCCGCCGATGATCAGCATCAGCAGTTCGGTGCGGGTGAAGATCGACAGCGCGGCCAGGCCGCCGCCGATGGCCAGCGACCCGGTGTCGCCCATGAAGATCTTGGCCGGGCTGGCGTTCCACCACAGGAAGCCGAAACAGGCGCCGGCCAGGGCGAGCGCCACCAGCGCGAGGTCGCGTGGATCGCGCACCCAGTAGCACTGCGGGCCGGCGGTCGAGCTGGTCGAGCAGGACTGGTTGTTCTGCCAGATGTTCACCAGTGCGTAGGCCGCGAACACCATGGTGGCCGCGCCGGCGGCCAGGCCGTCGAGGCCGTCGGTGAGGTTGGCGGCGTTCGACCAGGAGGCGATCACCAGCACGATCCAGATCGCGGCCAGCCACAGCGGCAGCTGCAGCCAGTTGATGTCGCGCAGGAACGACACCGCGTTGCTGGCCGGGGTGATCCCCCGCTCGTCGGGGAACTGGAAGGACAGGATCGCGAACGAGATCGCGACCAGCGACTGGCCGATCAGCTTGGCCCGGCTGCTGAGCCCCAGGGAACGCGCCTTGGAGATCTTGGTCCAGTCGTCGGCGAAGCCGACCATGCCCAGGCCGGTGACCAGGTACAGCACCAGGATCCCGGACGCCGTCGGCGGCGACCAGGTGATCAGGTGGGCCAGGGTGTAGGCGAACAGCACCGCGGCGATGATCACGATGCCGCCCATGGTGGGCGTGCCGCGCTTGGTGTGGTGGGCGGTCGGGCCGTCGTCGCGGATGAACTGGCCGTAGCCGTTCTTGACCAGCACGCGGATCGCGAACCGGGTGCCGATCAGGGTGCCGATCAGGCCCAGGCCGCCGGCCAGCAGGATGCTTCTCATGCGGTGCCCTCCGCCGCGCCGGCCGCCAGCGCGTCGGCCACCCGGTCGAGGGCCAGCCCCCGGGACGCCTTCACCACCACGACATCGGACGGTTCCAGATCACGCGCGGTCACCGCAACCGCCTCCTCACGATCGACGACCCGGGTCACCGTACCGGCTGCCCGGCCGACCCCGCGAGCGATCGCGTCGGCCCAGGCGCCGACCGCGACCACCTCGAAGCCCAGCCCGGCGGCCAGCGTACCGAGTTCCTCGTGCGCCGGTTCGGCGCTGTCGCCCAGCTCGAGCATGTCGCCCAGGACGGCCACCAGCCGTCCCCCGGGGCGGCGCATGCCGGCGACCGTGGTCAGCGCCGCCCGCATCGAGTCCGGGTTGGCGTTGTAGGAGTCGTTGACCAGCAGGCCGCCGTCCGGGCGCCGGATCAGCTGCATCCGCCACTGCGAGCGGGCGACCGCCCCGCCGAGCGCCTCGGCGACGGTGGCCGGCGGCACGTCCAGGACCAGCGCGGCCGCGGCGGCGGCGAGCGCGTTGGCCACCTGGTGCCGGCCGGCGCCCCGCAGCGTGACCGGCAGCCGGGCGTCCACCTCGCCGGCGGCGCGCAGGGTGAACGAGTGCCGTTGCAGGTCGTCGGCGGCGAGGTCCTCGGCCCAGACCCGCAGTTCCGCGGCGGGGTCGGTCGCCGCGGGGTCGCCGGTCAGCGAGAACAGCGCGATCCGGGCCCGGGTGCGGCCGGCCATCGCGGCGACCAGCGGGTCGTCCGCGTTCAGCACCGCCCAGCCGCCGGCCGGCACCGCCTCGACCAGTTCGCCCTTGGCCCGGGCGATCGCGGCCACCGAGCCGAACTCGCCGACGTGGGCGTGGCCGACGTTCAGCACCATGCCGACCTGGGGCGGGACGATGCCGCACAGCCAGGTGATGTGGCCCTGCCCGCGGGCACCGAGCTCGCTGACCAGGTAGCGGGTCCCGGGGGTGATCCGCAGGGCGGTCAGCGGCACCCCGATCTCGTTGTTGAACGACCCGGTGGGGCTGACCGTCTCGCCGGCGGCGGCGAGCACCTGCCCGAGCAGGTCCTTGGTGCTGGTCTTGCCCGACGACCCGGTCAGGCCGACGCAGCGCAGGCCGGCGGCGGTCGCCTCGGCCACCACGCCGCGGGCCAGGTCGCTGAGTCCGCGCAGTGCGTCCGGCACCACCAGGTGGGCGAGCGGGGCGGCGGTGACCCGGGTGCAGATCGCGGCCGCCGCTCCCCCGGCCGCGGCGGCGGCGATGAAGTCGTGGCCGTCCGCGTGCTCGCCCGGCAGGGCGACGAAGACCGAACCGGGGGTGGCCAGCCGGGAGTCGATCACCACATCGGGGCCGGCCGTCCCGCCGCCGTCCGGGGGTTCCGCCCCAGCCAGCCGAGCCACCTCGGCTATCGAACGCTCACGCACCGGCCGCACTCCCTTCGGTGATCCTGCTCCATTCCTCCCGTACCACCGTGACATCGTCGAACGGGCTGATCGCCCCCGCGATCTCCTGTCCCGTCTCGTGGCCCTTGCCGAGCACCGCCACCCAGGTCTGCGGCGTCGCCCGGCGCAACGCCAGGGCGATCGCGGAGCGCCGGTCGCCGCCGTCCAGCGCCTCGGCGCCGCCGGTCGCGACGGCGCCGGCCAGCACCGCCGCGCGAATCGCGGGCGGCGGCTCGGACCGCGGGTTGTCGTCGGTGACCACCACGAGTTCGGCATTGGCCGCGGCCGCGGCGCCCATCGGGCCGCGCTTGCTGGCGTCCCGGTCGCCGCCGGCCCCCAGCACGGCGATCCGCGGCGCCGGCAGGGCCGCCAGGGCGGCCGTGACCGCCTCGGGGGTGTGCGCGAAGTCGACCAGCACCGGTGGCGCGCCGGCGCCCAGGTCGACCCGCTGCATCCGGCCGGGCACCGCGGCGCCGGCGAACCCGGCCACGCAACGGCGGACGTCCAGCCCGGCCGCGTGCACCATGGCGGCCGCGGTGATCGCGTTGGCCACGTTGAACGAGCCCGGCATGCCCAGCGCGAACGCCAGTTCGCCCACCGGGGTGGCCACCCGGACGGCGGTGCGCCGGCTGCGGTCGGGGACGGCCTCGAGCAGCCGGAAATCGGCCTCGGCCGCCGTCCCGGTGGTGTACAGCCGGGTGCCCTGGTCGCGGATCAGCGCGGCCAGCCGGCGGCCCCACTCCTGATCGGTGTTCACCACGCAGACGCGCGAGCGCCCGTCCAGGAACAACCGGGCCTTGGCGGCGAAGTAGTCCTCCAGGTCGCGGTGGTAGTCGAGGTGGTCGCGGCCGAACTGGGTGAACCCGGCGACGTCGAAGACGGTGCCGCCCACCCGGTGCTGGGCCAGCGCGTGCGAGGACACCTCCATCGCCACGCTGGTGGCGCCGGCGGCGCGCAGCCGGGCGAGCAGGTCCTGCAGGTCGGGCGCCTCGGGCGTGGTGACGGTGCTGCGCTCGGTCTCGATGGTCGCCCCGCCGAGCCGGAAGCCGATCGTGCCGAGTGTGCCGACGGTCTCGCCGAGGGCGGCCAGCGCGGCCTCCAGCAGGAAGACCGTGCTGGTCTTGCCGTTGGTGCCGGTGACGGCGAACATCCGCATCCCGGCCGCCGGCCGGCCGTGCGCCGCGGCGGCCACCTCGGCCAGCGCGGCCCGCGGGTCGGCCACCACGAACACCGGGACGCCGTCGCCGACCAGGCCGGCGCCCGCGGCGTCGGTCAGCACCGCCACGGCCCCCCGTCCGATCGCCTCGGCGGCGAACCGGGCGCCGTGGGTGCGCTCCCCGGGCAGCGCCGCGTACAGCTCACCCGGCCGGACCCGCCGGGAGTCGAGGCTCACCCCGGTGACGGTGAGATCACCCGCCCCGGGCAGCAGTTCCGCCAGGCGACACGCCTGCTCAGCCATGCCTCACCCTATTACTCGAGCGGGAGCTTGACGCCCTTGGACGTCGAGGGGGTGACGGCGTACCGGGGCAGCGCGAGCGCCATGATGTCGTGCATCATCGGCGCCGCGACGGCGGAGCCGGACGAGCCGCCCCGCTTCGGGTTCCAGACGACCGAGTAGACCAGCAGCTGCGGGTCCTCGATCGGGGCCACTCCGACGGTCGAGACCACCGACTCGCCGCGGTAGCACTTGCAGTCGGCGCTGACCAGCCGGGCGGTGCCGGTCTTGGCGCCCAGCCGGTAGCCGTCGATGGTGAACGCGGCGCTCTTCTGGTTCAGCGCCTGCTGCTCCATCAGGGAACGCACCTGCTCGGAGGTGGATTCGGCGATCACCCGGCGCGGGGTGGTGTCCTGTCCGGGACGGGTGTAGGGCTTGCCGTCCATGGTCGAGACGATCGTCGGCGCGTGGTAGACGCCACCGTTGACCACCGAGGCGACGGCCGCCGCGTTCTGCAGCGCGGTGACCGACAGGCTCGTGCCGAACGAGATGCCGTCCCGGGCGTAGTCGGGCATGGTGGCCGGCGGCAGGTAGCCCTGCGCCTCGCCGAGCAGCCCGATGTTGGTCCGCTTGCCCAGCCCGAAGGACGCGTAGTAGTCGCGCAGCTGCTGCTTGGGCATCGTCCGGGCCAGCGTGATCGTGCCGACGTTGGACGACTTGGCGAACACGCCGCGGGCCCGCAGGGTGATGTCGCCGTGGCTCCAGGCGTCCTTGATCTTGTACTGGTCGTGCTTGATGTACGGCGGGATCTCGACCTTGTCGTCGGCCTTGACCTTGCCGGCGTCCATCATCGCGGCGAAGGTCAGGATCTTCTGCACCGAGCCGGGCTCGAAGACGTTGGTGGCCGCCCGGTTGCCCATGTTGTCCAGGTCGCCCTTGCCGGGTTCGTTGCTGTCGAAGGACGGCCCGTTCGCCATCACCAGCAGCTCGCCGGTGCGCACGTCCATCACGATCACCACGCCCGCCTCGGCCCCGGTGTCGGCCAGCAGCTTGGCGATCCGCTGCTCCGCCTGCAGCTGCAGCGTGCCGTCCAGGGTGAGCCCGACGTTGCGGCCGTTCTGCGCCGGCACCAGGACGTTGTCGCCGAGCGGGATCTTGCCGTTCGGCGAGGAGTCGAACACCTCCTTGCCGTCGGTGCCCTTGAGCTGCTTCTCGAGCACCAGTTCGAGGCCGCCGGCGGCGTCGCCCTGCTCGTTCACCCAGCCGAGCACGTTGGCCGCCAGGGCACCGTTGGGGTAGCGCCGGCTGGGCGCGGTCTCGCGGTTCAGCCCGATCAGCTTGGCCTCGGTCATCTCCTCCTGGATCCGGGCGAAGGTCTCGGCCGGCACCTTCTTGGCGATCACCTTGTAACTGCTCTTGGTGTCGGTCAGCCGGGGCAGGTAGGACTCCGGGGTGTTGCCCAGGTGCCGGGCCAGGATCTCCGCGATCCGGCCGGGCGCGGCAGCGGCGATCTCCTTGTCGCGCTCGGTCATCTCCTGGTTGATCTTGCCGTTGCGACTGATGCTCTTCGGGTCGGCGTAGACCTTCACGGTCTGCTCGGTGTAGGCGAGCACGGAGCCGTAGCGGTCGACGAACTCGCCGCGCAGTGCGGGCAGCCGGCGGGACTGCTGCATCGCCTCCGCCGCCGTGGTGGCGTAGGCCTGGGCGTCGAACGCCTGGATCTGCAGTACCCGGCCGGCGCACAGCGAGAACACGATGGCGAGGCAGAGCAGCAGGACCCGCATCCGCCCCACCGGTGAGGCCAGTCGCCAACGCGTGGTGCGCGTGCGACTCATCGGCCGGACTCCTTCTTCTTCGCCGCCGCCTTCTTCTCGGCGGCCTCCTGCTTGGCCCGCTCAGCCTTCTCCTTGGCCGCCTTCTCCTTGGCAGCCTTGGCCTCCGCCGCCTTGCGCCGGGCCTCCTCGGCCCGCTCCTTGCGCTCCTTGGCCTGGGCGGCGAGTTCGGCCTTGCGCCGTTCCTCGGCCTCGGCCTGCTTCTTCGCCAGCGCCTCCAGCTGTTCGGGGGTGCGATACCGGACATCCGGCAACTCGTTCCCGGTCAGCGCCGTCGGGTCGCCGCTGATCCTGCCGTCCGGCAGCCGCAGGTAGACCGGGTACGGGTTCGGCACCATGCCGAGCTTGCTGGCCTCGACCGCCAGCCGGGTGCTGGACCTGGCCTCGGTCACCTCGGACTCGAGCGCGGCCACCCGGTAGCCCAGCCGGGTCGCCTCCCGCTGCCGGTCGTTGACCGCGAAGCCCTGCTCCTGCAGCGCGGTGTTGAGCAGCAGCAGGCCCACCATGCCGACCGCCAGGAAGGCGGCCAGGGCGATCACGAAGCCCACGTTGCCGATCCGCCGCTGCGGGATCGGGACCTGCCGCAGCCCCCGACCGGGGGGCCGGTCGTCGCTCTTGCGCTTCGGGGCCAGGAGTGCTGTCATGCCGCCACCTCGTTGATCCGTTCGGCTGCCCGCAACCGGGCCGAGCCGGCCCGCGGGTTGTCTTCGGTTTCGTCGGTCCCGGGACGCTCCGCCCCCCGGGTGAGCAGCACCAGGCGGGCTCGCAGCTCCGCCGGCACCGCCGGTAGCCCGCGCGGGGCCCGGTCGGTGGCCGCGTCCCGCAGGGCGCGCTTCACCAGCCGGTCCTCCCCGGAGTGGTAGGCGAGCACCGCCAGCCGTCCACCCGGGGCGAGCGCGTCGATCGCCGCCGGCAGCAGCCCGGCCAGCGCGGCCAGTTCGTCGTTGACCGCGATCCGCAGCGCCTGGAAGGTGCGCTTGGCCGGGTGGCCGCCGGTGCGCCGGGCGGCCATCGGGATCGCCGACTCGATCACCCGGACCAGCCGGGCCGAGGTGCTGAACGGCTCCGCCGCCCGCTCCGCGACGATCCGGCGGGCGATCCGGTCGGCGAACCGCTCGTCGCCGTAGCGGCGCAGGATGGTGGTGAGTTCCGCCGCCGAGGCCGCGTTGACCAGGTCCGCCGCGGTGCTCGCCTGGGTGTCGTCCATGCGCATGTCCAGCGGCGCGTCGACCCGGTAGGCGAAGCCGCGTTCGGGACGGTCGATCTGCATCGACGACAGTCCCAGGTCGGCCAGGATCGCCTGGACGTGCGGCCGGCCGGCCTCGGCCAGCACCTCGGGCAGTTCGTCGTAGCGCGCCCGGACCAGCCGCACCCGGTCGCCGAACGGCGCCAGCCGGGCGGCGGCCGCGTCCAGGGCGTGCCGGTCCCGGTCGATGCCGATCAGCCGGGCACCGGGACGGGCGGTCAGGATCGCCTCGGCGTGTCCGCCCAGGCCGAGGGTGCAGTCCACGTAGGTGGCGCCGGCCGCGTCCAGGGCCGGGGCCAGCAGCTCGACGATGCGCACGCACATCACCGGCACGTGGCCGGCGGTCCGCGCCTGCTCCATCTCGACCCCTCCATCAGCCCTGGATGGCACCCGCGTGCGGTGTGGTTTCAACCCGTGGGAGCCGCCTGGCACCGGGGAAGGTGCGCCAGGGGGCGTCGCCCCTCGGATTGAAGCCGCACCGCACGCGCGGTGATGCTCCTCCGGTGCGGGTCACCCCGCGCCGAAAACCTCTTCGTCCATCTGTGCGAAGGCCTCCTCCTGCGCCGCCGCGTAGGCGGCCCAGGTCTCCGCGTCCCACACCTCGATGTGGTCCAAGGCGCCGATCACGACGATCTCCCGGCTCAGTCCCGCGTAGGTGCGCAGGTGCTCCGGCACGGTGATCCGGCCCTGACTGTCCGGCTTGGACGAATCCGCCCCGGACGCGAACATGCGCTGTACCGAGCGCACCTTCGCCAGGCTGGACGATCCCGCGATCATCCGATCCGCGGCCGCCTGGTAGGCGGCCGGGGTGAAGATCGCCAGGCAGCGGTCCGGCTGCCTGGTGATGACAAGACCCCCGTTCAGCTCCTCGCGGAACTTGGCGGGGAGGAAGAAACGGCCCTTGTCGTCGAGCTTCGGGGTGTGCGTGCCCAAGAACATCGGGACGCTCCCTTCGACTCAGTCCTCCACTTGGCGCCACTGTACTCCACTTTCCTCCACTCAGACATGCACCGGGACCCGCGAGCCCCTCTGGGACGCCCCGGTAGGGTGGCCGCAGATCATTGGCCGGGAGGGAATGTGGAACGCAGCGCAACGAGCCGCCTGGCGGAGTTGCAGGCCGTCGCGAACGACATTCGCGCGGCCGTCCGGACCGTCATCGAGGGCAAACCCGAGGCGATCGAGCTGGCCCTGACGGCGCTGTTCGGCGCGGGGCACCTGCTGATCGAGGACGTGCCCGGCGTCGGCAAGACGATGCTGGCCAAGGCGCTGGCCCGTTCCATCGACGGCACCGCGGCCCGGATCCAGTTCACCCCGGACCTGTTGCCCAGCGACATCACCGGCGTGTCGATCTTCAACTCCGAGGCGCACGCCTTCGAGTTCAAGCGCGGCGCCGTGTTCGCCAACGTGGTGATCGGCGACGAGATCAACCGGGCCTCGCCGAAGACCCAGTCGGCGCTGCTGGAGGCGATGGAGGAGCACCAGGTCACGGTGGACGGCGCCACGCATCCGCTGCCGGATCCGTTCCTGGTGGTGGCCACCCAGAACCCGATCGAGATGGAGGGCACGTATCCGCTGCCCGAGGCGCAGCGCGACCGGTTCATGCTGCGGATCTCGATGGGCTACCCGGTCCGTTCGGCCGAGGTGGCGATGCTCGACCACCACGGCGGCGGCAATCCGCTGGCCGACCTGCGGGCGGTGACCGACGTCCGCACGGTCGCCGCGCTCACCGCCGGGGTGCGCGACATGTACGTGCACCCGGTGATCAAGGACTATCTGGTGTCGCTGCTCGAGGCGACCCGGACCAGCCAGGACGTCCGGCTCGGGGCGTCGCCGCGGGCCGGCCTGCAGCTGCTGCGGGCGGCGAAGGCGCGGGCGGCGCTGCAGGGCCGGCACTACGTGATCCCCGACGACCTGCAGGCGCTCGCCGTGCCCGCGCTGGCCCACCGGATCCTGCTCAGCCCGGCCGCCCAGCTGGCCCGGCTGAACGCCGGCGACGTGGTGCGGGCCGCGGTGGCCGCGATCCCCGTCCCGGACCACGACTGAGTCATGGTCCGGCTCAGCGCCCGCGGCCTCGGGGTGTGCACCGCCGGTGCCGGGCTGCTCGTGACTGCCGCGCTCACCGGCCTACGGCCGTTGGCCTGGGCCGGCGGGGCGCTGCTCGGGCTGATGCTGGCCGCGGCGGTGCTGGCGGCCGGTTCGGTGCGCCGTCCGGGCCTGAGCCGCACCCTGGTGCCCGCCCGCGTGCCCGCCGGGTCGACCGCGCGGGTCGATCTCGAATTGCGCCGGCACGGCGTCGGCCTGGGCACCTGGAGCACGCTGAGCGACACGACCCCGCCGGAATTGATCGGCGCCCCGGTGCTGGTCGTCCCGGGCGGCTGGGGTGAGGTGCGCAGCCGGCACGCCTACCTGGTGACCAGCACCCTGCGCGGCCGCTACCGGATCGGGCCGGCCCTGTGGGCCGGTACCGACCCGCTCGGACTGGCCGAGACCCGGCGCCGGCTGGGCACCACCACCCTGCTCAGCGTCACCCCGGCGATCCACCCGCTCGGGGTGCCCGCCGCGGTGGCCAACACGGGGTTCACCGGCGACACCGCGCAACGGCACAGCGGCCTGCTGGGGGCCGACGACGCGCTGATCCGCGAGTACCGTCCCCGGGACGAGCTGCGCCGGGTGCATTGGCCCTCGACGGCCCGCGCCGGCACCCTGATGGTCCGGCGCGAGGAGCACGCCCAGGAGCCGAGCGCCCTGATCCTGCTGGACAACCGGGCCGGCGCGCACACCGGCACGGGCACGGCGTCCAGTTTCGAGTGGGCGGTGTCGGCGGCGGCCTCGATCGGGATGCACCTGTTGGCCGCCGGCTTCTCGGTGGACCTGATCGACGCCGACGGCTCGGCCCTGCCCGCGTACAGCGACAGCGTGACCGACGCGTTGCTGGACGCGCTCACCGATGTCTCCCTGAGCGAGGCCACCGACCTGTCCCGGGCGCTGGCCGGCGCCGCCGGGCAGCCCCGGATGCTGATCGCGGTGCTCGGCAGGCTCTCGGCCGAGGACGCGACGGCGCTCACGGAACCCCGCCGGGACGGCCGGCTGTGCCGGGCCATCGTGCAGCATCCCGCCGGCGGCGGGGACGATCCGGCCGACATCCTGCGCGCGAACCGGTGGCGGGTGGTCACCGATGCCGGCCGGCTGAGCGTCGGGCAGGCCTGGACGCGGCTCGAGAGCGGTCCGGCCGCGTGAGGGGCACCGACCGGCTGGGCCTGGCCGTGATGGCCGGCATGGCGCTGGCCCTGACCCCGTTGACCACGATCAGTGCCGACCGGTGGCTGTTCGTCGGCTGCCTGCTGGTGATCGCCGCGGTCGGCCTGGTCGGCGTGCTGGGCCGCCGGCTGGCCACGCCCGGACGGGCATGGGGGGACCTGCTGGTCGCCGCCACCCAGGCGGGTGCCGCGCTGGCCACGGTGACGGCGCTGGCCGCCATGGACGGCATCGGCAACCCGTTCGCGCCCGAGGTGTTCGCCGCCGCCGGCCGCTGGGTGATCGAATCCTCGGCCCCGATGCAGCCGCAGGCGCAGGTGCGGGTCGTGACCATGCTGCTGGTCGCCGTGGTCACCGTGATCGCCGACCAGTTGAGCGTCACCTTCGACCAACCGGCCTGGTCCCTGATGCCGATCGGGATGCCCTACCTGATGGTGGCGCTGGCGGTGCCGGCGCTGGCGCCGTTCGAGCCGGTGGCCTGGGTGATCGCCGGCTACGTGCTGGTGCTGCTGGCGGAGGCGTCCAACCAGGCCCGGACCCTGGGGCTGGCTGGGCCCTCCGGAGCCCGGCTGCTGGGCGGGCTGGTCTGCGTGCTGGTCGCGGTGCCGGCCGCAGCCCTGGCCGGGGTGCTGACCCCCGGGCTGGATCCGGGCGCGGAGGCCCCGTTCACCGGCCGGGGCCCGGTGCAGATGGGCGACCCGAGCCTCGACCTGCGGCGCAACCTGCAACAGCCGATCGACCGCCGGGTGCTGACCTACACCACCAGCCGCGACCGGGGCGAGTACCTGCGGCTCACCTCGCTGCCCGCGTTCGACGCCACCGGCTTCCACCTGACCCCGATCGACCTGTTCAGCGGCAACCTGCCGGCCCCGCCCGGGGTGGCCCCGGGCCGGCCCACGTTCCAGGTCCAGGTGCGGGTGGAGGACTTCGGCTCCGAGTGGCTGCCGCTGCCGTACGCACCGGGCAGCCTGGACGCCACCGGGCTCTGGCGGCACGACCCGGTGTCGCTGAGCGTGCTGGCCGCCGGCGAGAACCGGACCCGCGCGACCAACGGGCTGGTCTACGACGTCGTCGCCGTCGACGTCGACCCGACGCCCGACCAGATACTCCGGGCCCGGGCCGGGATGCCGGCCGGCGCCGCGGACACCGCGGAACTGCCGGCGGATCTGCCGGCGCGGGTGCGGGAGCTGGCCCGGCAGGTCACCGAGGGCGCGTCGACGGACGGCGAGCGGGCGCTCGCGATCCAGGACTGGTTGCGGTCGGACGCCTTCAGCTACAGCCTCGAGCCCGCCCCCGGCTCCGGCTACGACGCGCTCACCCGGTTCCTGTTCGACGACCGCAGCGGCTACTGCGAGCAGTTCGCCGGTTCGATGGCGGTGCTGGCTCGGGCGGTCGGCATCCCGTCCCGGGTGTCGGTCGGCTTCCTCCCGGGCAGCCGCAGCGGGGACGACTGGGAGGTCTCCCTGCACGACATGCACGCCTGGCCGGAGTTGTACTTCGCCGATCTGGGCTGGGTCCGGTTCGAACCGACGCCGGGGATCGCGCAGGCCCCCGGCTACGCCGACCGCTCGGAAACCCCGGCCACCGCCTCGCCCAGTGCGATCCCCACGCCGACGCCGAGCGCGTCGGCCGAGGAGGAGCCCGAGACCGAGGAGCCGGACGGCGAAGAGTTGCCGGCCGAGCCCGGTGAGCAGGCCCAGTCGGCCTGGTCGACGCTCTGGTGGGCGGCGGCGGGCGGCGTCCTGGCGGTGCTGCTGGGCGCGCCGGCGGCGGTCCGTTGGGTGCGGCACCGCCGGCGGTCGGCCGCGATGCGGCTGGCCGGACGGGACCCGCGCGCGGCGGTGCGGGCGGGATGGGACGAGATCCGCGACAGCGTGTGGGATGCCGGCGGCGAGTGGCCGGACGGTTCGGCCCGGCAGATCGGCGACCGGGTCGCCGACGGCCTGCCGGACGAGGCGGCGCAGGCCATGCGGCGGGTGGCGCTCGAGGTGGAGCGGGCGCGCTACGCGCAGGCGCTCGGAGACGTCGACCCCGCCCTGGCCGACGATGTGCGGCGGGTCGGGTCGGGTCTGGTCGATGGAGGTCGCCCGTGGTGGCGGGCGGTCTGGCCACGTTCGGTGTGGCGCCGGCTGAGGCGGTAGGGCCGCCCGGCCGGCCGGGCTCTGGTGCTTACTGGCCCTCGTCCTGGCGACGGCGCCAGCGCTCTTCGATGCGGTCCATGAAGGCCCGCTCGGAGTGCGGTGACTTCTCGGACGGGTTGCTGTCGGCAACGTCGCCGACATGCCGCCACGAGGTGACCGCGATCACGCACGAGACCAGCATGATGATGAACCCGACGATGCTGAGCGCGGGGCTCAACTCCATGCCGCCGACGAGACAGCCGATGCCGATCAGGAAGCCGACGCCGGCCAACGCGGCCCGGCGACGATGCAGCCGTCGCGAGGTGGTTCCCCGCAAGGCACTGGCCAGTTTGGGATCCTCAGCCGCCAGAGCGGCTTCCATCTGTTCCAGGAGTCGCTGTTCCTCCTCAGAAAGAGCCATGTCGACCCCCTTTCGTGTGTGGGCACCCCCGCTGGAGTGCGCATTCCAGTCTAGGCGGGCGGTTGGGCAAACGGAACACATCGCGTTGACTCATCGTAGATGCCCGCGTAGCGCGAGTCGTTGACTCATCCGAAGATGCCCGCGTGGGATCTGTGACGGATGGAGCTCACGTTGGCGGCACGGAAGGCGATCACGAAGGCCCAGCTGG
>JAGPGQ010000046.1:5150-18372 GCA_018055925.1 Micropruina sp. | reverse complement strand
CGCGTTGACTCATCGTAGATGCCCGCGTAGCGCGAGTCGTTGACTCATCCGAAGATGCCCGCGTGGGATCTGTGACGGATGGAGCTCACGTTGGCGGCACGGAAGGCGATCACGAAGGCCCAGCTGGCGAGGTGGGTGAAGGCGACCCGGGCCGAGAAGGGCGCGATCCTGGACACGGTCTGCGAGGTGACCGGCTGGCATCGTGATCATGCCCGCAAAGCGATCCGGACCATGCTCGCCAACCCGGTCCCCGGCCCGCGCCAAGCCCGGGTCCCGGTCCAACGCTACGACCAGGCCGCGGTCGAGCTGCTCACTCGCTGTTGGGCCGTGCTGGACGGTCCCTGCGGCAAACGCCTCCAGCCCGCGCTGGAGGAGACGCTGGCCAACCTGGCCCGCCACGGCCACCTCGACACTGTGCCAGCCGAGGTCATCGACCAGGTCCTGGCCATGTCACCGGCCACCATCGACCGCCGCCTCGCCCCGGCCCGCACCGGGCTGGTCGCCAGCAAAGGCCTTTCGCATACCCGGCCCGGGTCCCTGCTGAAGACCTCGATCCCGCTGAAGACCTGGCACGAGTGGGACGACACCATCCCCGGGTTCCTCCAGATCGACCTGGTCGGCCACGAAGGCGGCGACAACAACGGCCAGTTCCACTACAGCCTCGACGCCACCGACATCGCCACCGGCTGGACCGAAACCATCACCGTGCGCTCCAAGGGCGAACGAATCGTCGCCGCCGGCCTCGAAGAACTCCGGCTCCGGTTCCCGTTCCACATCGCCGGCATCCACTCCGACAACGGCTCCGAGTTCATCAACCACCACCTCCTCCGCTGGTGCACCGCCCGCCACATCACCTTCTCCCGCGGCCGCGCCGCCCACTCCAACGACCAAGCCCACATCGAGCAGAAGAACTGGTCAGTCGTGCGCCGCACCGTCGGCTACCACCGCTACGACACCCCCCGCGAACTCACCCTGCTCAACCAGCTCTGGCCCCTGGTCTCACTCCAGGTCAACCTGTTCCTGCCCCAGCAGAAACTGATCGCCAAGACCCGCACCGGCGCGAAAGTAGCCAAACGCTACGACCGGGCCACCACCCCACTCAACCGGCTCCGCGATCACCACAGCGACCTACTCGACCCCCACGACAGAGCCAGACTCCAGACCCTGCACCACGACACCGACCTGATCCACCTGAAACACCAAATCGCCGACCTCCAGGGCAACCTCCTCGAACTCGCCCGCCGCCGCGGCCAAGTCCAACGCCGCGCCAAGACCAACCACGTCTACCTCAGCCGCACCAAAATGAGCACCCGCAAACGGGCAAAACCAAACGAGTCAACGACCCCAACCACGCGGGCATCTTGACATGAGGCAACAGGCACATCCCGGATCTTAGGGGGCCCGGGAGGCGTACCCGTGCCTGGTCAGCACGGCGCGCTGCAGCCGGTCGGGACCGAACTTGCGCCGAACGGCGTCCATGGCGAGCTCGGCCTCGCGCCAGCCGCGCTCCGGCGCGTCCAGGGTGGGCTGGCAGTAGGCCTTCGCCGCCTCGACCAGCCCCTCGACCCGGATGCCGACCCGGCGCACGCGCGGCCGCTGCAGGCCGAGCTTGGCGTACAGCACGAGCGCCTGGGCGTGCAGGTCACCGGTGCAGTCGGTGGGGCTGGTCATGGTCAGCGACTTCGAGACGGTGCGGAAGTCGGCGAACCGGACGGTCAGCGTGATCACCCGGCCGAGGACACCGGCCCGGCGCATCCGCCAGGCGACCGTGGACGCCACCCGCAACAGTTCGGCGCGGATCAGCGCCGGGTCGTCGGTGTCGCGGCCGAAGGTCTCCTGGCAGCCGACCCCGCGCTCCCCCGGCCGGGCCACCACCCGCCGGTCGTCGCGGCCCCAGGCCAACTCGGCCAGCAGCGCGCCCTGGTGCGGCCCGAACGCCCGCTGCAGGGTGCTGGCCGGGGTGTGGGCCAGTTGGGCGACCGTGGCGATGCCCAGCCGGTGCAGCTTGCCGGCGGTCGCCTCGCCCACGCCCACCAGGCGCTCCACCGGCAGCGGGTGCAGGAACGAGGTGACGTCGCCGGGGAGCACCTCGACCAGTCCGTCCGGCTTGGCCTGGCCGGAGGCGATCTTGGCGATGAACTTGGACGGCCCGATGCCGACCGAGCAGGTGATGCCCTGTTCGTCGGCGACCAGGGCGCGCAGGTATTCGCCGATCTCGCGTGGGCTGCCGAAGGCGCGCCGGCTGCCGGTGACGTCGAGGTAGGCCTCGTCGATGGAGGCGCTCTCGACCTCGGCGGTGACCGACTCGAGGATCGCCACGATGCCGGCCGACACCTCGGTGTAGGTGTCGAAGTCGGGTGGGACGGCGACCGCGTGCGGGCACAGCCGGCGGGCCCGGGAGGACGGGATGCCGCCGGCGATGCCGAAGGCCCGGGCCTCGTAGTTGGCGCTCAGCACCACCCCTCGTTCGGCGCCGCCGACGAACATCGGCCGGCCGGCCAGTTCGGGCCGGCGGCGCAGCTCGACCGAGGCGTAGAAGGCGTCCATGTCGATGTGCATGATCACCCGTTCGCGGCGGCGGCCGGTCATCGTCCCGAGCTCCCCTGGCTGGAGTGCCACAGCTTGCGGGGCGCGGATTCGATGCTTTCGCCGGCCGGCCGGACGTCGGCGTAGGGCGACTGCCGGTAGCCGCTGGCGTGCACCAGCACCCGCCGGCGGCCGTCGGCATCGCCGACGCCGAAGCCGTCCGGCACCTCGGCCATCAGTTCGCGCACCTTCTCGAGCGCCCGTTCGCCGTCGCCGGTCTCGGTCAGCGCCTGGGTGTACCGGTTGTGCAGCGCGGTCAGGTCCCAGGCGCCGGTGGCCCGCACCGACACCCCGCGCGGGCCGGTGCGGCGCAGTTCGCCGCGGACCAGCAGCAGCCAGGAGCTGAACACGGTGGCGGCGTAGGGGCCCTGGACGTCCTCGAAAAAGGTGGCGTC
The DNA here is from genome assembly GCA_018055925.1 of Micropruina sp. GTDB lineage: Bacteria > Actinomycetota > Actinomycetes > Propionibacteriales > Propionibacteriaceae > Micropruina. The sequence continues at coordinate 15,391 of JAGPGQ010000046.1, read as the reverse complement.
GGCCGGGCCGGTGGAGTCGTCGACGGTCAGGAAGACCACCCGCCGGCCGGAGCGGATCGGCGGGGTCTGGGTGGCCACCTTCACCCCGCCGATGAACACCTCGTCACGGCTGCGCCGGCGGAGCAGGTCGGCGGCGAAGGTGATCCCGATCGCCTCCAGGAACGGTAGGTATCCGGTGAGCAGGTGCCGGCTGGCGTCGAGGCCGATGATCTCGAGTTCGGCGCCCAGGCGCTCGGTGGCGTCCAGCTCGGGCAGCCCGGTGGGGGTCACATCGGCCGGTCCCGCTCGCCGGTCGAGCTCGCCGGGAGCCTCGTCGAAGTCCAGCGGGAGCTGGATCTCCTGCGCGCTCACCGGTGGCGCGGTCCGGGACTGCCGGCGGGCCCGGGCCCGCAGGTCGGGGTCGGACCCGGAGCCCCCCGGCGGCGGCGCCTGCAGCCCGCGGGCCCGGCCGTGGGCACGGGTGTGCGCCCGGTCGGCCCGCTCCAGATCGGCGACAGCGAGCAGCAGGTCGCGCCGGGTGACCTGCCGGCGCCGGCGCACCGGGGCGGCCGGGCCGATGCCGTACAGGTCGTCGAAGCCACCGGCCAGGGCGAGCCGCTCGGTGATGTCGGAGGGGTTGCCGGTGCGCCGCCAGAAGTCGGTCAGCGAGTGGTACGGGCGGCCGGCGGCGATCCGGGCGATCTCGGTCGCGGTGATCCCCTTCACGTCGGCCAGCGACAACCGGATGCCGTAGCCCCGGCCGTCCGGCAGGCCGTCGCCGGGAGTGAGCCGGCGTCCAGGTGCGACCGGTTCACCCGACGGGCGCGGGGCCGGCTCTCGAAGCGGCGGATCCGGCTGCCCGGGGCAGGTTGGGTGGGCGTCCGGAAGATCGTCCGAGCTTGCGAGGGCGATCTGGAGGTGGGCGGCCCGGGCAGCCGGATCCGCCGCGGAGCCAGACGCACCCCCGAGGATCTCGATCTCGGCGGGCTCCAGCCGCTCGACCCGGTATTCGCCCTCGCTGCGGTTGACGTCGAGCCCGAGGATCGCGATGCCGCAGCGCCGGGCCTCCTCCAGGATCAGCCGTTTGGGGTACATGCCCGGATCGTGGGTCAGCACGCCGGCCAGGAAGTGCGCCGGGTAGTGCCGCTTCAGCCAGGCCGACTGGTAGGTGGGCAGCGCGAAGGACGCCGCGTGCGCCTTGCAGAAGCCGAACGAGGCGAACGACTCGAGCACGAACCAGACCCGGTCGACCACCTCGCGGAGGTAGCCCCGGCCCAGCACCGTGGGCACGAACCAGTCCTTCACCTTCGGTTGCAGGTCGGGCCGGCCGAGCGCCCGCCGGGCATGGTCGGCCTGGGCGAGGGTGCAGCCGGTCATGATCGCGATGATCTCGATCACCTGCTCGTGGAACACCACCACCCCGCCGGTCTCGGCCAGCGCCGGGACCAGGTCGGGATGCAGGTAGCCCGGATCGCGCCAGCCGTGCCGCACCTCGAGGAACGGGACCACCATGTCGGATTTGACCGGGCCGGGCCGGAACAGCGAGATGTCGATGATGATGTCGGTGAAGTCGCCGGGACCGAACTTGCCGACCAGTTCGCGCTGGCCCGGGGATTCGATCTGGAAGCAGCCCAGGGTGGCCGACTTGCCGATCATGTCGTAGGTGGCCTCGTCGTCGTAGGGCGCCAGCCCCTCCAGGTCGATCTCGTCGCCCTCGACCCGGCGGATCTCGGCGAGGGCGTGGGCCATCGCCGACTGCATCCGGATGCCCAGCACGTCGAGCTTGAGCATTCCCAACTCCTCGACGTCGTCCTTGTCGAACTGGCTCATCGGGAAGCCGCCGAAGCTGGCCTCGACCGGGGTGCGGTCGAGCAGCGTGGCGTCGCTGAGCAGCACCCCGCACGGGTGCAACGCCACGTGCCGGGGCAGCCCGTCGAGGGACTCGACCAGCGAGAACAGCACGTCGAGCCGGCGCTCCCCCAGCCCGGCGGCCCGCAGTTCGGGCAGGTCGCGCAGCGCGGCGCGGGCGTCGGACGCCCGGATGTGCGGGAACGCCTTGGCGATGGCGTCGGTCTCGCGCGGCGGCAGGCTGAGCGCGGCACCCACGTCGCGGATGGCGTGCCGGACCCGGTAGGTCTCCATCATCGCCACGCAGGCGACCCGGTCGCCGCCGAAGGCGTCCAGGATCGCGTCGTAGACCTCGGTGCGGCGGGACGACTCGACGTCGATGTCGATGTCGGGCAGCTCCTTCCGCAGCGGGGAGAGGAAGCGCTCCATCATCAGTCCGTACCGGATCGGGTCGACCCCCGAGATGCCGAGCAGATAGTTCACCAGCGAGCCGGCGCCCGACCCGCGGGCGGCGCAGCGGATGCCGAGCCGGCCGATCATGGTCACCACCTCGGCGACGGTGAGGAAGTAGGTGGCGTAGCCGAAGCCGTCGATCACCTTCAGTTCATCGGCGAGCCGGTTCTCGATCTCGGGGGTGGGGACGCCGTAGCGGGCGGCGACTCCGGCCTCGCAGCGCAGCCGCAGCGCGGTGATCGCGTCGGAGGCCGAGTCGCGCACGCCGAGCACGTCGAACTCGGGCAGGTGCCTCTCGTCCAGGCCGATGTCGGCGATCGGGTCGAGCCGGCAGCGGGTGGCCAGCGTGCGGGTGTCGCCGATCAGCCGTGCGGCGTTGCGGCGTCCGGCCAGGGCGGCGGCCTCCTCGGCGGCCGGCAGCAGCTCCTTGCCGGTCTTCAGGTAGCCCTCCGCGTTGCGCCGGTCGATGCTGCGGGCGCCGAGCGGGACCAGCCGGCGGGAGGCGTCCAGCACGTCGAGGGTGGGCGCCAGGCGCTTGCCCGTCATCCGGACGGCGTTGGCCAGCACCCCGGTGAGTCCGTGGGCGTCGGCGAAGGCGAGCATCCGGCCGGCCAGGACGGCCGAGCCGGCGCCTCGTCCGGGCGCATGCTGGTTGGTGACCGCGATCGCCAGCCGCTGCCGGCCGACCACGTCGAGCCAGCGGCGCAGCACCCGCTCGGCGTCGTCGTCCGACCCGGTGGCCAGGGCCCGGCCCAGATCGGAGTCGTCGCCCAGCAGCACCACCAGGTCGTCGTGCCCCGCCATCGCCTCGGGGGTGCAGCGCGGCCGGCCGCGTTCGCCCGCCAGGTGCACCGCCGAGGTCAGCCGGCACAGCGACGCCCAGCCCCGCCGCGAGGTGGCCAGGCTGACCGCGCGGGAGCCGTCGGCCATGGTGTGATCGACCCCGATCACCGGGGCCACCCCGGTGCGCTCGCAGGCCCGGGCGAACTTGACCGCCCCGTAGAGCCCGTCGCGGTCGGTGAGCGCCAGGGTGTCCATCTCGGCGGCCACCGCGGCATCGACCAGCGCCGCCGGTTGCGAGGCGCCGTAACGCAGCGAGTAGCCCGAGGCCACCCGCAGATGGACGAACGGATCGCTCACGATGCCTCCCGCCGGGGCGCCGGCCGGACCCGGGCCAGCCGGGCGGCCACCTGGTCGTGGAAGAGGCCGGCGTCGCGCACCAGGTCGTCGGCCTCCCGGGCGTTCACCACGGCGACCGCGCCGGCGGCCACCGCCTGCCGTTTCAGCGCCGAGGCGGCGAAGAAACCGGCCCATTCGGCGTACTCGGGGGCCACTTCGGCGAGCACCTGCCAGGCGTCCCGGGGGCCGGTGGACGCGCGGCCCGCGCGCCGCTGCGGCATCCGGCAGGCGAGCACCACCGCGGCCACCCGCAGCGCCGCCAGGTGCGCCAGCAGGAACCGGTCGGCGGGCCGGCCGGCGAGTTCGGCCTCGGCCAGCGCCGTCGCCGCCGGGGCCAGTTCGGGGACGCGCATCAGTCCACCACCGTCCGCAGCCGCCATTCGCCGTTGCCCCAGCGGGCGAGTTCGTACACCCCGGGGTGGCCCGAACGGCCGTCGGCGGCCAGCACCCGCCAGATCTCCTGCTCGCCGAGCAGGTCGTCGGACTCGGCCTCTGGCTCGGGCAGCGCCTCGCCACGGGCGGCCCGCACCTGGGCGGAGTTCCACCAGTTGGCGGTCTCGATCCAGCGGGTCTGCAACTCGAGCACCCGCCACAGCCGGTGCCGCCACAGGAAGTGCGCCGGCCCCTCGACCTCGCCCACCAGGCCCTGGCGGACCTCGATCGTCTCGTCGTACCTGCGCATGCCGCCCTCCTGCCGCCGGTCGGCGAGAAAGGACGACCCCGGTGCGGACGGGGGTCGAGACCGTCCGCACCGGGGAGCTGTGAGCCCTTCCCCGACTCAGATATCGAACAACTGTTCGATGTTCTCCAGCATAGCTCCTCGCTGCCGGATGTCGTCAAGCCTGTCGGGTGGCACCGACAGAAAGTTCCGCCGGGCGGAGGAAGAGAGCGCTCGGTGGCCCGGCCGCCGGTCCTCCGCCACGCGCCGCCGGGACGCCTCTGGCAGGCTGGGCGCATGGACCGTCCGATCGCCGTGGTGGGCGCGTCGCCGGCGGGCATGGCGGCCGCGGCGCGGCTGGCCAAGCAGCGGCACCGGGTGCTGCTGTTCGAGGCGACCGACGTCCTGGGCGGACGCTGGGCCGCGCCGGGAGCGCTGCCGCCGGTGTTCACCTTCCCGGCGCCCTGGCGCGACCTGTTCCGCAAGTCGGGGCGTCCGTTCGACGCCGAACTGGCCCGCACCGGGCACGCCCTGGTGCCCGCCCCGCCGGCCGTCCAGCACTTCGCCGGCGGCGGCACGCTCACCCTGCCCACCGACCGGGGCGACCAGTGGGCGGCGCTGTCGGCCGCCTGGGGGACCCCCGCCGCCACCGGGTGGCGCGACCTGCTGGACGATCTGGACGACCGCTGGCAGCTGCTCCGCACCCTGGGCCTGGAGGGCGAGTTCACCGACGACGCGCTCACCCCGAGACGCCGCGCCGCCCTCGGCCTGAACCGCACCGTCGAGCGCCTGGCCAGGGGATTCGGTCATCCGCAGGCGGCGGCGCTGATCCGCTCGACGGCGTGGCGGATCGGCTCCCACCCCGCCCGCACCCCGGAGTTCGTCGCCGTCCGGCTCGCGCTGGAGCGCACCTTCGGACGCTGGCAGCTCACCCGGGACGGCGCCCCCGTCCCGGCCACCGAACTGCTCGACCTGCTGGCCGCCCGGCTGGCGTTGCGCCGGGTGGAGCTCCGCGCCGGCGAACCGGTCACCGCGATCGCCCCGAACCGGGTGATGACGGAGTCCGGCCCGGTCGAGGTGAGCGCGGTGGTCGTCGCCGTCAACCCCTGGGAGTACCTGCGCCTGGCCGGCGCCACCGAACCCGTCCTGCGCCGCCGGACGGCCTGGACACGGCCCGCGCTGGCCCCCCGGATCAGCGTCACGCAGCGACCGGAGCCCGCCACCGACTCGGTCACCGAGGACGTCCACCACACCCCGGACGGCGTCCGCGTCGAATACCGGCTACCCGCCGCGGACGGCACCCTGCTGATCGTCCACGACCACACCGCCGGCACGCCCGCCCCCGGCTTCGGCACCCGCTGGACGTCGCCGCGCAGCTGGCTGCGGCAGCCGCCGCTGCGTCCGCAGACCCCCACCGTCACCCTGGCGAGCGCCTCCAGCCGCGGCGGCAACGACCCCTGGGCCCAGCTGCTCTCGGGCGCGCTGGCCACCTATGTCACCCACGAGAACCTGACCGGGGCCGACATCCGGCCGACCAACAAGGCTGTCAAGGTCCGGTAGCCGGCCTCGGACGCGACCGGCTGGAAGTGCGGCTGTGACGTGCTGGAGGAGCTCGGCGTCGCGCTGACGCCACTCAACTGGGCTGGCAGGATCCGCGCTCAACGGTGATGAGGGTTGATCGATCGCGCGATCGGTGACTGCCGGCGGGCTACACAACTGGTTTCGTCTTATATCCCGAAACCAAGTCGTGGTAGCTGCGAGTCGTTGACGATCGCGCGATCGATGACCTCGATCGGTCGTACTTCCTGCACGTCCACCCGCGGGCGTCCGGTGGCTCCGCGAACCGCGACCGCGAAGCGGAGTGGGCTGCACCCCGTCCAGGTGTATCGGAACTCCGCTCCTCAACTCCGGTCGCAGGACGGCCTCCGCATGGTAGAGGCGTGGGACGCTGCTCGTCCCCCAGCACCCAACGTGCGCCGAGCGACCAGCCCGGACGAGCGGCGTCCGGGCGGGACGGGGTGCAGCCCGCTTCCGCGGCAAACAGACGCGACCCGGATGGCAGGAGATCCCGGCGTCCGCCGGGATGACGGGGTGGGAGCCCAGGATGACGGGGGTGGTGGGAGATCCCGGCGTTCGCCGGGATGACGGGTCGGGGTTGCGATGACGGGTGGGAGCCCGGGATGACGAGGGTGGGAGCTCCCGGGATGACGGAGTGGGGACCGCCTACAGGATGATCAGCACCAGCAGCAGGATCGCCGCCGCGATGCCCGTCCCGAGCCCGGCGGCCAGCATGACCGCGCCCCGTTTGCCGGGACCGCGGGCGGGCACCAGTTCGCCCGGGGCCGCGTTGCCGGACTCGATCACCGCGGGCACCGCGAAGGTGTCCTTGGCGGGCAGGGCGGCGACCACCGAGGCCACCTCGCCCAGGGTGGCGGCACCGAACACCTGGTCGAGCATCGCCCGGTAGCTGTCGGTGTCGATCGCGCCCTTGGCGAACTCCTCGTTCAGCCGTTCGGTCAACTCCTCGCGTTCCGCGTCGGTCAGCGGCTCGTGCGGACGGGAACGGTACTTCGACGAGATCGGCAGGTTGTCCACCCCTCCAGGCTAGTCGCCCGGCAACGCCTCAGGGCAGCACGGTCATCTCGACGTCGACGTACATCTCGGACGACCCCCCGCCGGAGTAGATCCCGCGCAGCGGCGGCACGTCGGAGTAGTCCCGGCCGATGCCGACCTCGACGTGCCATTCTCCGGGCTCGGAGTCGTTGGTCGGGTCCAGGCCGACCCAGGCCCCGTCCCAGTACTGCAGCCAGGCGTGCGACTCGGCGCTGCGGGCCTCGCCGGGCACCGGGTTCGACGACGGCATCAGGTAGCCGGAGACGTACCGGGCGGGGATGCCGACGCTGCGCAACGCGCCGATCGCGACGTGCACCATGTCCTGGCACACGCCGGCGCCCGCCTCCCAGACGTCGCGGGCCCGGGTTCGCACGTGGGTGACGCCCGGCACGTAGCGCACCCGCTCCCGGATCCGGTCGATCACCGCGTCGACGGTCTCGGCGGGGCTCGCCTCCCGGGCCACGCCGGCGGCGAACGTCCGCAGCTCCTGGCCCGGGTCGACGTGCTCGCTGACCGCCAGCATCTCGACCTGGGCGTCGGCCAGGGCGTCGTCGTGCAGCTCCGCCCAGGTGGCGCCGGGCGCCGGCTCCGGGGCGCGGGTCACCTCGACGGTGGCGGTCGAGGTGACGCCCAGCCGGGAATGCCGTTCGCGGATCTCGAACGCCGTCACCTTGGTGCCCCAGTAGTCGGTGTAGCTCAGCACCCACGGGCTGGGCGCGATGTCGATCCGGGACGACAGCACCCACTGTTCCCGGCTGGAACGGGGCGTCATCCGGACCTCGTTGTGCGAACCGACGACGGGGTCCGCGTAGGAGTAGCCGGTGTGGTGCACGATCCGGATCTGCCTGGTCACTGTTCGCCTCCCCGCCACACCGCAGCCGTGGCGCCCTCGAAGTACCGCTGACTGATCGCCGCGCTGGCCTGGTTGCAGACCCATTGCAGGTCGGCCATCCGGCTCGGCAGGTCGTGCAGCACCTCGCCGGGCGGCCGGTATTCGAGCGCCGCCCGGGCGGTGCCCAGCAGCCGCTGGGCGTCGTCCTCGATGCCGGCCCGGCGTTCCGTCCGGCCCAGGTCGGCCAGCGCCTGCTCGGCCGCGGTCAGGGTGTGCACCAGCGAGCGCGGGAACAGCCGGTCGAGCAGCAGGAACTCGGCCGCGTCCCGGTCGGTGGTGACGCCGCCGTAGGTGCGGACGAACGCGTGGTGCGCCCCGCAGCCGCGCAGCACGTTGTTCCAGGCGCTCTGCGAACCGGACGTGATGGACGCCGACTGGATCAGCCGGGCGGTCATGTCGGCCCGTTCGATGGAGCGGCCCAGCACCAGGAACTGCCAGCCCTCGTCGTGGCTCATGGTCGAGTCGGCGGTGCCGGAGATGACCGCGCAGCGTTCCCGGATCAGCTTGAACGCGGTCGCCGGGCGCATCCGCTGCAGCCGGCCGCCCCGGACCGAGTTCCAGGTGGTGTTGATCGACTCCCACATCTCGGTCGAGACGGTCTCGCGGGCCCGGCGGGCCGACTCCCGGGCGCCGCCCAGGGCGGCCGCCACCGAGGCCGCCGAATCGGCGTCGTAGCAGAGCGTGGTCAGCACGTACTGGGCGTCGGCCGGGCGACCCTCGGCCGGCGCCTCCCCCATCACCTCCAGCAGCGACTGGCCGGCGGCCTCCTGGTCGACGCTCGGGTCGTCCAGCAGGAGTTGCAGGTGCACCTCGACGATCCGGCAGGTGTCCTCGGCGCGCTCCAGGTACCGTCCGATCCAGAACAGCGACTCCGCGATCCGGCTCAGCATGACGCCTCCATCGTCTGGGACTGCTGCTGTTGCTCCTGTTGCTGCTGGACGCTCTCGTCCCCGATGTCGGCCAGCGGCACCCCCATCGGCACCGGCTTCGGCCGGGTTCTGCGCCGCTGCCCTCGGACGCCGTCGCGGGCCAGCACCCAGGTGTCCTTGGAGCCGCCGCCCTGGGACGAGTTCACGATCAGTTCGCCCTCGGGCAGCGCGACCCGGGTCAGCCCGCCGGGCAGCACGTAGATGCTGCTGCCGTTGTTCACCGCGAACGGCCGCAGGTCGACGTGCCGGGGGCGCATCCGGCCGTCGATCATGGTCGGGACGGTGGACAGCTGCACCACCGGCTGGGCGATCCAGCCGCGCGGGTTGGCCAGCACCGCGGAGCGCAGCTTGTCGAGCTTGCGCCGGCTGGCGGCCGGCCCGATCACGATGCCCTTGCCACCGGAGCCGTCGACCGGTTTCAGCACCAGCTCGTCCAGCCGGTCGAGCACCTCCTCGCGCGCCTCCGGCTCCTCCATCCGCCAGGTGTCGACGCCGGGGATGGCCGGGTCCTCGCCGAGGTAGTAGCGGATCAGGGCGGGCACGTAGGTGTACACCAGCTTGTCGTCGGCGACCCCGTTGCCGACGCAGTTGGCTAGGGTCACGTTGCCGGCCCGGACGGCGTTGATCAGGCCGGCGCAGCCCAGCATCGAGTCGGCCCGGAAGGTGGCCGGGTCGAGGAACTCGTCGTCCAGGCGCCGGTAGATCACGTGCACCGGGCGCAGCCCCTGGGTGGTGCGCACCCGGACCCGGCCGGCCTGGCAGACCAGGTCGCGGCCCTCGACCAGTTCGACGCCCATCATCCGGGCCAGCAGCGCGTGCTCGAAGTAGGCCGAGTTGTACACGCCGGGGGTGAGCACCACCACGTTCGGGTCGCTGATACCGTTCGGCGCGGCGGCCCGCAGCGCCGCCAGCAGCTGCAGCGGATACTGCTCGACCGGGCGGATCCGGTGCCGGTTGGTCACCTCGGGCAGCGCGGAGAACATCGCCCGCCGGTTGGTCATCACGTAGGACACCCCGGACGGCACCCGGACGTTGTCCTCCAGCACCCGGAAGACGCCGTCGTTGTCCCGGATCAGGTCGATGCCCGAGACGTGCACCCGGACGCCGTTGGGCGGCACCACGCCGTGCATCACCCGGTGGAAGTGCGGGGAGCTGGCGACCACCCGGCGCGGGATGACGCCGTCGTCGAACACCTTGCCGTCGCTGTAGACGTCGGCCAGGAACGCCTCCAGCGCCCGCACCCGCTGGGCGACCCCGGCCTCGACCACCGACCATTCGTCGGCCAGCAGGATCCGCGGCACGATGTCGAGCGGGAACGGCCGCTCCTCGCCGCCGATGTCGAAGGTGACCCCCTGGTCGAGGTAGGTGCTCTTCAGGTAGTCGGCGCGCAGCCGCACCTCGTCCGGTTCGAGCTTGCCCAGCTGGCGCAGGGCCGATGAGTAAGCGGTCCGCACGCCATCGTCCGAGATCATCTCGTCGAATGCCGGCCCCGCGGCCTGGTAGTCCGAGAAGAGTGCGCTCACGCCGGTCAGGGTATTGCGGTTTTGTTTCACGCGGGTATCGCCGCGGCGGTATTCGTCGAGGAGTTCCAGCTGAGCGGCCGCGGTTCGTCCGTCGCGGCCAGCAATCCGATCAGTGGCGCCACGTCCGGGCACTCGCCCAGCCGGTCGAGACCGGCGATCAGCCGCCG